>CAYLNP010000414.1:903-1501 GCA_964384925.1 uncultured Woeseiaceae bacterium | reverse complement strand
GGTTAATCAGCGTCTTGACCTGGTGCTCCTTCCAATAGGAACCCTCCATATTGCTATAAGAGGCGACCATCACCTCTTTGAGTTGTTCGTATTCTTCTATCTTGAGATAAGTAAGTTCAATGTTCATGCTTTCAGGCGTTTATGAATGTGCCCGCGAGGGCAAAGGTACTAAAATTAGGCGGGAGGCACCCGCATCAGGCACTTTCAACTTGATGTAAACAGCTTGAATTCAGCCATTCCATAACCCTATTTAGGGTATCTTAACCCCAAACAAAATCATTGATTCAGATGCTAAATTTCCAGGAAATTTAAGAATAATTTCTGAGGTCCATTACCTACGATACTAGTAACGTACCAACTTTTCCGATCTGAACATTTCTCCCTGTCTAATTTCGATCACATATACCCCCGCAGCGACCTGGGAAAGATTGATAGGTTGAGTCCAAATCTGGCTGGTCTTGTCGAATACCTGATGAAAAACCAGTCGGCCATCAATACTATACATCCACACCCTCACCGGTTGATTATCGGTGGCACTTACCTCAAGTTGCAATTCATTGCCCACCGGATTCGGTCCGAATTTAATATAAGGCATAAA
>CAYLNP010000414.1:0-893 GCA_964384925.1 uncultured Woeseiaceae bacterium | reverse complement strand
AAATTCCGAGGCACAACTGTCCGCCACCGCCCTAACCCTGTAGCTGTATTTGACATTCAACTCTATTTCCGTATCGGTATACCCGCTATCCAAGGTACTATCTATACGCATAAAATCACCACCCGGGATGGTCCGTCGTTCTATTTCAAACCACACCCCCATGGGGCCATTGTATGACCATTCCAGGACAATGCCATTTTCATTCGTGCTGCTCGCCGTTTGTTCGGCTGGAGGCAGATTACATCCGCAGGGGTTATTACTTAATTCCTGGCTGACATCTACCCGGATCGGGCCCAACATGGGATAAAAGGTATTGCCCGGACACTGGGTATTACACCCATCCCGGTGACCGCTTATCACCGGATAAACCTTATTTGAAGATACATGAAGTGCCGTGGCCAGTGGATCCAACCCTTCTTCGCAAGACTTCCAGGCCAGCATATCAGTCAGACTACTTATAGCAGGCGGCTTTGGTGACTGATTGGTAAAATCACCTAACACACAGATCCCCTGGGTGCCTCCATTCATCCCACAGACGTGGGCCCCTACGATATTGTCCCCCCTACCGATGTATATGATTCCATTGGGATCAATCAGCCAATTATAGCCGATGTCAGACCACAGATTACTATTCACATGGTAATTCCAGATGCTGCGCACCACCGCTGCCCAATCCGAACTGATATTCGTTCCGGCTGAATGATGCACAATCAAATGGGTGGGCATGGTAAGCTCCGGATTAGGATGCGGGAAGCAGGAACCATCCGGGCACCACTGACTACGACTAAACATAGGCGGTAAAAGACAATCACACAACTCATTTCCCCGCAATTGAGGTATTTGGGGTTGACCCATACCGCTATCCGATGTACCGGGATTGAATAAGTGGATTG
>CAYLNP010000413.1:0-1501 GCA_964384925.1 uncultured Woeseiaceae bacterium | reverse complement strand
ATCCCGATCGGGATCGATGTCGGGGTGGTGCTGCAACAGCCCGGACGCCGCGAGCGCCTGTCGCGCGGTGGCCGGCGCCGGCAGCGAAACTTCCACCAGCCACTGACGCTCGGGCAACGCGTAGACCACCTCCACGCGAAGCGAACCCGCTTCAGTCCGTTCCATACACCTGGCGGGCGCGCTGGCTGAAAGCATCCACGAGCGAGTGCGAGATTTTTTCGAAGGCCGGCGACAGCGCCATCGAGAACAGCGCGTTGGCGACCTCGAAACTCAGGTCCAGATGCACCTTGCACGCATCTTCGCTCAAGGCCTCGAAGCGCCAATGGCCTTCCAGGTGCCGGAACGGCCCGTCGACAAGCGCAAGGTCGATGCGCTCGGCCGGCACCAGTGTATTGAGTGTCGTGAAGCTGCGGCTAAGCCCGGCCAGGGCCATCTCGATCTTTGCCCGCATGTGCGTTGGCGATCGCTCCAGTACGCGTGTGGACCGGCACCACGGCAGGAACTCGGGATAGGCCTGCACGTCGTTGACGAGAGCGTACATCTGCGCCGCGCTGTACGGCAGCAGCGCCGTTCGGAGTACGTGTCTCACGTCAGCCGAACAGACCGATGGCGTTGAGGAAAACCGCGATCACTGCCACGGGCGCGACGTAGCGGGCCAGAAATTGCCACAGCCGATAGCGGCCTTCGCCTGCCATCGCAAGTTCCCCGCGCGTGGAGGCAGGGGACATGATCCAGCCGGCGAATACGGTGATGAACACCGCACCGAGCGGCAGCAGGACGTTACTGGCCAGGAAATCGGCATTGTCGAAAATGGTACCGGCACCGAAGGTGAGGTCCTGCAGCACATTGAACGAAAACACCGAGCCAAGGCCCAGCAGCCAGATGCCCCCACCCACCAGGCTTGCTGCCATCCCGCGAGTCAGACCCAGCTGCTCGACCATCCATGCCACGGCAGGCTCGATCAGACTGATCGCCGAGGTCCACGCGGCAAATGTCAGCAGCAGAAAAAACAGTGTGCCGAACACCAGACCACCAGTCATGCTGCCGAAGGCCAGCGGCAGCGTGACGAATACCAGCCCTGGTCCCTGGGCGGTATCCAGACCATTGGCAAAGACGATCGGAAAAATCACCAGCCCCGCAAGCATCGCGATCGCCGTATCGGCCAGCACGACCGTGACCGCAGTGCCACCAATCGAGGTGTCCTCCGGCAGATAGGCTCCGTACGCCATGATTCCGCCCATGCCCACACTCAACGTGAAGAACGCCTGCCCCAGTGCCATCAGGATCGACGTTCCGGTGAGCCGCGAGAAATCCGGCGTCAGCATGAAGCGCATGCCCTCGGCAAAGCCGCCTGAGTTGATCGCATAGAACAGCAGGATCAGCAGGATGGCCAGCAGCGCAGGCACCAGGATGCGCACGGCACGCTCCAGCCCCTTTTCGACACCACGCGCCACGACCACGACGGTCATCAGCATGAACACCGTGTGCCAGAAGCCCACGG
>CAYLNP010000412.1:0-1521 GCA_964384925.1 uncultured Woeseiaceae bacterium | reverse complement strand
AAGCACGGCATGGTCGGTCTGACCCGTACCAGTGCCGTGGAGCTGGGCGAGCATGGCATCACCGTCAATGCCATCTGCCCGAACCACGTCACCACGGGCCTGGGGTCGGTGCAGAACGAGTATTTTGCAAAGTACCGGGGTCTTTCGGTGGACGAATACCTGACGCAGATGCGTCGGAGCATCCCGATGCGCAGGGTGGGTCAGGGCAGCGACACCGCCAACGCGGTGGCATTCCTGTGTTCGGAGGATGCCAGCTACATCACCGGCGAGGCGATGAACGTCAGCGGCGGGGTGGAAATGCATTAGGCGCCCGGAGGACATCATGCGCATTTTCAGGATCCTGCCGTTGCTGCTGAGCGCGTGTCTCGCCGCCTGCAGCGGGCCCACCGACGAGTCCCGGCCCTCGGAGATCGCGGTCGGCGGCACCGAAGTCGCAGGGTCACCCGGTGCACAGAGCTGGCAGGCTTTCGAGGCCCATGTCCGGAGTGCCGGCGCGGACCTTGACCTGCGCATGCTGATTGGCGGGCAGCTTGGATCAGAGGAGCAGTTGCTCGCCGGTCTTCGCCGCGACCGCATCCAGATGGCGAGCATGTCCGCACTGGCCGTCTCTGCGCTCGTGCCGGAGATCACCATGCTCTATGCCCCTTTCCTGTTCGCCGACGAGGCGGAAGCCGACTACGTGTTCGACAACTACCTGGCAGAACCGCTGGCCGAACTGCTGGCGCAGCAGGGCCTGCACGTGGTCGAGTGGCATGAAATCGGTTTCCACCATGTCTACGCCCGTGAGCCGCTGCTCACGCCGGAGGCCTTTCGCAACGTTCGCTTCCGCGTCTCGGCCAGCATTGCCGCGCAACAGCTCGCACAGGCTCTGGGCGCTGACCTGATATCGATGGGTTTCGCAGACGTCGTGCCTTCGCTGCAGACCCGTCTCATCGATGCGGGCGAGAACGCGATCCCGTATTATGCGCGCACAGGTATCGCCGAGCAGGCGCCGCACCTGATGCTGACCTCCCATGCCTTGGGCATGAACGTCATACTGGCCAACGCCGGCTGGTGGGTATCGTTGCCGGCGCAGACACGCGCTGTGCTTACCGAGGCGTTTCCGTCGCGCGAAGAGATTCGCACAAAGGTTCGCACCGCCAACGCCGAGGAGCTTTCGCAGGCCAGCGCGATCGGATTCACCGCGCATGCCATCGATCCCGATGTCCTGGCGCGTTGGCGAGTCGCCACCGAGGGCACGCATGAAGGCCTCATCGAGGCTTCAGGCGGCAGCAGCCGCAGCATTTATCGGCGTGCCCTGGAGGGGCGCGCGCAGTGGCGCAGCGGCACGGCGTCGGACACGGTGGCCGTTCAGGACGAGCAATGACCACAGGGAATCGGGATGAGTGCCACGCTGACTGAGGCAGTGCAACAGGAGAAGTACCCCCACTTGTTCTCGGGGCTGCAACTGTCGGGCACACCACTGCGTAACCGTGTCTGTCATGCATCCATGACGACCAAGTTCGGTGCCAACTTCGACGT
>CAYLNP010000411.1:0-1522 GCA_964384925.1 uncultured Woeseiaceae bacterium | reverse complement strand
AAGTGGGCAAAGCCTGTCCCGACCAAAAGACGGGAACGCATACATAGGCTGTTTTAAGGAACAAGCGAACTCTACATCGCTCTGTAAAATCGCAAGAGGAAGCAGACAAGAAGGGATGTGCTTGAGATGTAGGGGGCAGACTTAGTCGTAGTAGTGATGAAGTTTCTGTAATGGAAAAGGAGCGAAGGGCTAGGCATGTTAGGTTTCAAAATAATTTACAACCGTAAAAGGAATGATTGATTACTATGAGACAAAATCACAGCCAATAACCAGAGTAATGGTTTGGCAAGCATACAAGGAAGTAAAATCCAATGCTGGAAGTGGTGGAATAGATAAAATGAGTTGGGAATATTTGCAGAAAAATGCAAGTACGGAACTTTATATGCTATGGAATCGCTTAAGTTCAGGAAGTTACTTTCCAAAAGCCGTCAAACAAGTTGCTATACCAAAGAAAGGAGGAGGAAACCGATTACTCGGCATACCAACGATTTTAGACCGTATAGCACAGCAAGTAGTAAGAAGACACTTAGAATGGATTTTAGAGCCAAAATTTCATTCGAGTTCGTTTGGATATCGACCAAAACGGAATTGTCATCAAGCCGTTGAACAAGCCAATACAAATTCATTTAACCATGATTTCGCCATTGACTTAGACATTAAAGGTTTCTTTGATAACATCGACCACGAACTAATGATGAAAGCATTAAAGCACTATTGTTCAGACAAGTGGGTATTGATGTATGTAGAAAGGTGGTTAAAAGCAGGGGCAGTACAAGCTGATGGAAATTTCACCCCATCACTTTCGGGAACTCCACAAGGAGGGGTAATTAGTCCACTATTAGCCAACTTATTTCTGCATGTAGTTTTCGACAAATGGATGGAGAAACATCATCCTGAAAAGCCGTTTGTGCGTTATGCAGACGACATTGTGGTACATTGCAAAACTGAGAAACAAGCGAAATTTATGTTGCGACAAATTAAGGAGCGCATGGAATCGTGTAAGCTACAGTTGCATGAAGTCAAGAGTAAAATTGTCAACTTGAGAGGGTATTCTCAAACGAAATATCCCAAAGGGTTTGACTTTTTAGGCTTCACAATTCGTCCGAGAGCATACAAAACAAAGGGAACAGGAAAAGTCAAGTCCATTCCATGTATCTGTGTAAGTCAGAAGTCTAAAACTAGCATCATGCAAAAGTTCAAAGAAATGAATCTACACAAACGCAGAAAACCCTTGGAGCAAATTGCCAAGGAAATCAATCCAGTCATTCGTGGAATAATCAATTATTACCACCATTTTTGGGAAGATGATATGCGTAATGTGTGGAATCAACTGAACGCGCGACTACTTAAATGGGTAAAATGGGAAAAGGACTTGTATAAAATGGCATCAGTAAAATATTTGAAAGCGAAATACAAGGAAAACCCCAATTTATTCGCACATTGGTTGTTGGTATATCCATAAAGATGCTTTATCTTTGTGTGATTTATTAACATGAAGAGCCGTATGAAGCGAGAGTTTCAC
>CAYLNP010000410.1:0-1537 GCA_964384925.1 uncultured Woeseiaceae bacterium | reverse complement strand
GGCATGCCGAGCTGGGCCAGGCGCTGGTCGGCGCAGTATTCGAGGTACTGGCGCATGTCGCGCGGCGACAGGCCGGCGACGCCGCCGGAGAGCACGTCATCGGCAAACAGGCACTCGACGTCCACCGCCTCGCACAGCATCTGCACGATCTGCATCTTGAGCGCGTCGTCAAACAGATCGGGTTCTTCCTCGCGCGCGGTGCGGATGACCTCGAAGGCAAAGGCCATATGCCCGCTCTCGTCGCGAAACACCCAGTTGGTGCCACCGGCCAGCCCGTGCAGCAGCCCGCGCGAGCGCAGGTAGTACACGTAGGCAAATGCGCCGAAAAAGAACAGGCCCTCGATGCACGCGGCAAAGCACACAAGATTGAGCAGGAACTGGCGGCGCTGGGCTTTGGTTTCGATGCGCTGCAGCGTCTGCACGCTGTCCATCCACTTGAAGCAGAACTGGGCCTTGTGGCGAATGGACGGAATGTTCTCGATGGCCGAGAACGCCTTCGCGCGCGCCTGCGGTTCGGGCAGGTAGGTGTCCAGCAGGGTGAGGTAGAACTGCACGTGCAGGGCCTCCTCGTACAGCTGCCGTGACAGATACATGCGCGCTTCCGGCGCGTTGATGTGCTGATAGAGGTTGAGCACCAGATTGTTAGAAACGATCGAATCGCCGGTAGCGAAGAACGCCACCAGACGCTCGATCAGATGCCGTTCGGCAGCGCCGAACTTGTTCTTCAGGTCGTTGGTATCGAGCGAGAAGTCGACTTCCTCCACCGTCCAGGTGTTGCGGATGGCGTTGCGGTACATCTCGTAGAACTGCGGGTAGCGCATCGGCCGCAGGGTCAGATCAAAACCTGGATCGAGCAGTTTGGGCGCGCTCACTGGCAGGCCTCGCAGGACTCGGGATTCTCCAGCGAACAGACCACGGCCGCCGTCGCATCCGGGGCATTCACCGTGGTCTTCGCGATCCGGGTCGCGGGGCGCGAGCGCAGGTAGTAGGTCGTCTTGATGCCCTGCTTCCAGGCGTACATGTACATCGACGACAGCGCGCCGATGTTCGGGCTTTCGATGAACAGGTTCAGCGACTGGCTCTGATCGATGAAGGCACCACGGGCGGCGGCCATGTCGATCAGCGAACGCATCGGCACTTCCCACACCGTGCGATAGACGCTGCGCAGCTCAGACGGAATCTCGTCGATGCCCTGCACCGAGCCTTCGGCCAGCTTGATCCGGTCGCGCATCTCCGGCGTCCACAGGCCGAGCTTCTTGAGTTCGGTCACCAGATGGCGGTTGACCTGCAGGAAGTCGCCTGACAGCGTCTCGCGCTTGAACAGGTTGCTGACCTGCGGTTCGATGCACTCGTAGCAGCCGGCGATGGAGGCAATGGTCGCGGTGGGTGCGATGGCAATCAGCAGCGAGTTGCGCAGACCGTGTTGCTTGATGCGCTCGCGCAGCATGTCCCAACGCTCGATCTGCTCGGGCACGACGCCCCAGGCATCGAACTGCAGCTCGCCGTTGGCGGCGCGGGTTTCGCTGAAGTTGGGGTG
>CAYLNP010000409.1:0-1559 GCA_964384925.1 uncultured Woeseiaceae bacterium | reverse complement strand
GCAGCAGGTCTGGCGATGCCGACACTGGCACAGGCCGCCAGCGAATCGTCGCAGTCAGTGCTGGATCCGATCCTGCTGCTGCGCAAGCTGAAGCTGCGCAGCGACGATGGCGTGATGTTCTGGTGGCTGCAGGGCCCGAAGCTCGGCCAGGTCGGTGCAACGCTGACGCCACTTTATACAAGCAGTGTGGGCTCGATTCAGCGAGTACGCCTGCTCGAAGACGGTGGGCTTGAGCTGACCCATCTCGAGATGATCTTCATGCTGGACCTTGAAACCGGTGAAGCCCTTGATGAGTGGCGCAATCCGTATACCGGCGAGGTCATTCCGGTGACCTTCAACCCTGTCGGGCCGATTACCCTCCGCTACCAGGCGGACAACTCGCGCGTGCTGCCCACCGAGGTCGGTGGCACCCCGCTGGAAGCCACCGCGACCTCGTATCCGCCGATCATCGTCGGTGATGACGTCTTTCTGCGTGACGAGTCTGTGGCGCGGGTGTTTACGCCGGGACGGAAAACGCCCTTCGAGGTCAACGATATCGCCATCTACCACGGCAGTATGCGCGATATCGCGGACCCTGCCGTGGCGATGGGCGGGGCCACAGTGTTTTTCGGCGAGGTCACTGGCTGGCAGGGTTGGATGAACATGGGTGATCGGCCCGGAAGCCTGACCTCGCGCATGGTCGGTCGGAAGTGCCGCAACTACGCCGATCTGCCCGAGGCGTGGCGTGCCAGGCTGTCTGAAGTGGCACCCAGGATCGCAGACGATCCCATCGGTGCGCTTGATCGACCGGCCGCCAGGTTTGAACGCTGATGGATGACCCATCAGACCAGTCAGGAGTCGGGAACTGATGCGAAGCTGCTTGTTTATCGTCCTGCTGCTGTGCCTTGGCAGCGCGGCTGCCTCTGCAGATGCCGGCAACAGCTCGACGGCACAGCGCTACACTTTTCACGAGATCATTTCGCATGATGGTGTGCCGCTGAACGTCGTGGAGACTGGCAATCCGGACGGTGCGCCGGTGGTGTTCCTGCACGGTTTCTCGCAGAGCTACCTGAGCTGGCGTGCGCAGCTCGACGACCCCGAGCTGGCACAGCGATTTCGCCTGATCGCGCTCGATCTTCGCGGCCATGGCGCTTCGGGCAAGCCCTGGCTGCCTGAAGCCTATCGGGGTCACGAGCCATGGGCCGATGACCTCGCGATGGTCATGCAGACCCTGGGCATACATCAGCCGTGGCTGGTCGCCTGGTCATTCGGTGGCTTCGTGGCACTGGATTACGTGCGCCGGCATGGTCAGGCGCCGCTGGCGGGGCTGCTGTTCACCGGCAGTCACGGCGGTCTGATCAGACGGCCCGTCGGCGAGACGCCCGAGTTTTCAAACGACCTGCAGGCAGCGATCGACGGTGCCCGCGAGTTCATGGACCTGATGAGCGTCGAGCCCGTGCCCGAGGAAATCCGGGTCCGCGGAGAGTTCTCTCATGTCATGTTGCCACCCTATGTTCGCCGGGCCTTCGTCGGCAAGAACCTCGACAATGTTGATCTGATCGATGAGTTGACCCTGCCGA
>CAYLNP010000408.1:0-1594 GCA_964384925.1 uncultured Woeseiaceae bacterium | reverse complement strand
GTTTGACGCTATGGCGATGCAGGCAAGAAAAAATGAAGCTGATTTACACAGTTGGGATGCCAGGGTTGAGCAATTGGTGCGCTGGTATGAAGAGCTCATAAATTAAGTACAGTTGATGAAAAAATACGTTAAAAAACTACTGTTAAAAACGCTATGGCGCTATGACAGCGCAGCATTACACAACAAGCTGCGGCATATGGGCGTGGCATCTGGCGATACCTTAGTTGTGCATGCATCCTGGCGCAATGACAGCGGTTTTAGCGGCAGTGCCAAAGACTTTATCGACGCGCTAAAGACAGTGCTTGGTGCCGACGGTTTGTTGGTGATGATGTCGATGCCATACCAGAACCAGTCAACCCGCGAGTATCTGGCACAGGGTAAGGTATTTAATGTTAGCCGCACGCCATCGATGATGGGGCTGTTATCAGAAGTGTTTCGCCGCGGTCAGGGCGTGGTGCGCAGTTTAAATGCAGCGCATCCGCTGCTGGCCTGGGGGCGCGATGCACAAAGCTTTATTGCTGATCATCATTTAAGCCAGTGCTCGTTTGGTGCTGACAGTCCCTTTGCCAGATTGGCCGACCGGCAGGCGAAAATATTGCTGCTGGACGCCCCGTTTAATACCATTACCTACAATCATTATCTGGAAGCCTGTCTGGAAGCGCGTTTTCCGCTGCCGTTATTTGATTCAGTGCCAATGCAATGCCAGATGTTGGATCAGCAGGGTAATACGTTAACGATGACCACCCGGGTATTATCAGCACAATCGGCACCTTATCGAATCGACAACATGTTGCAGCAGGCGTTGCAAAACGAAGCCAAGATCCAGTCCGGCACATTGGGAAACAGCCGGCTTATGCTGGTGCAAACCGCAGATTTACAGCGCTGCGCTATGCAGGTTGTCAGGTTTGACAATTGATGGCTTAAAACCCCATTCACCTTGAAGCTGCTATGCAATGGTTAAAGCGGGCGCAGGATGCCACAACCGATAACGGTGTGGCGCAAACCTATCTTACTAAAGCCAGGAAATGGGCAACATCCTATCCGGAAACCACAGGTTATATTATTCCCACCTTTTACCGTTATTATCAGTTAACCGGCGACGAAGAGTATCGTAAGCGCGCCATAGCGATGGCCGACTGGGAATCTGATATACAGCTGCCTTGTGGCGGTGTGTTGGCGGGGGCACTTGGCGACAGTGACCAGCCTACGGTGTTTAATACCGGCCAGGTGTTATTTGGTTGGGTAACAGCCTACGAGCAGGAAAAACAACAGCGTTATCTGGACAGCGCCATTAACGCAGCGGAGTGGCTATGCAGCATTATGGATGATGATGGTTGCTGGCGGAAATTCGGCTCGCCGATGACATTAAACGATGGCACTAATTTGTACAATACCCGCTCTGCCTGGGGGCTGGCGCGGGTATATCAGGCCAGTGGTAACAACAAGTATCTGCAGCATGCGATTAAAAACGCCGAGTGGGGCCTTAGCCAGTGCGAAGAAAACGGCTTTGGCCACAATAATTGTCTGCATGATGCCAAACAGCCGTTTTTACATACAATTGCCTACGCCATGCGTGGCTTCTTAGAAATTGGTG
>CAYLNP010000407.1:946-1594 GCA_964384925.1 uncultured Woeseiaceae bacterium | reverse complement strand
CACCAGTGATGGGCGAGTTCGCGCCAGATCAGCAGTTCATCGAGAAACTTCGCGGCGCCCGGGCCGCCGTGGCGCTCGGCGTCGCGCGCGAGCCTCAGCGCCGATACGCAGCCGTAATGCAGGTAGGGCGAGAGCCGGCTCACCGCAGCGGGCGACCCCAGCGCCGCGTCGTTGCGCAGGCGGTGGTAGTCGGCGAGCCCGGTGGCCAGGAAGCCCGCCCAGCGGGCTTGACCCGCGACCATGCCCCCGGCGGTATCGGCCACCGGTGGCACACTGTGATCGATCGGCAGTTGCGCCAGCAATTCCGGCAGGCGCGAGCGCTGCAGCGCTATCGACGTGATGCCGGCTGGCACGCTGGCACGGCCCTGAGCCGGCGGGGCGCTCGGCCAGTCGGCTGCTATGCGCCGGGCGTGCTGCGGCCCATGGTGACGGCGAAACTCGAAGGCGCGCTCGAAGGCCTGGCGGCTTGCCGTCATCGGTACGACACAGCGTGCATCCACCGCCCAGACGCAACAGCCGGCGCGCGCGGCCAGGTCCATCGTCCATGCGCGAAGCGGCGGCACCGGCATCTCCTCGGCCACCACCAGCACACTGTCTGCGACCAGTACGGACAGCGGACTGGCATGGCCTGCGAGCGGCAGCGACACC
>CAYLNP010000407.1:0-936 GCA_964384925.1 uncultured Woeseiaceae bacterium | reverse complement strand
TGGCAAGGCGACCCTTCACCTTTTTTCCCGTGAGCAGCGACACCACGGCGGTGATACCGCGGCGCTCAAGCGCCTGCTGCCACTCGCGCAGGGACTGGAGGATGAACATGCTGTGGCGATCGTTGGCGTAGGGATGCGCGCCATGCAGGCCGGCATAGGCCAGCACCGGGACCCCGAGCGCGGCTGCGGTATGCAGCGCGACATCCAGACAGGCATTCTCGTCGTCTCGCAGCGCATGATGTGCCCACCACAGCACATGACGGCCCTGCGCCCGCAGCGGCGATGCATTGAGCGCACGCGTGCGCTCCGCCAGATGGGGCGGCAGCCTGATTGCCTCGGCAGGTCTCAACGACGGCATAACGCAATTCCCAAGCTTTTGTGCATGCCCCTCACTACGTCGGGCAATGCCGAACCGATGTGCCCGCGCAGGTTTGATATGCTGGGCGCCAGTTCAAAGGGGAGACGCCTGAGATGCAGACCATTATTCGTGCGCTGGCCGCGGTGGCGGCGCTGGCGCTGTGCGTGGGCAGTGCGGCACGCGCAGAGATCGTGCTGGAGATGGAAGAACGCGACGGAGACGATGTGTTTGCCGTCAAGATGTTTGTCGGCAGCGGTCGCCTCGCTGCAGTCGACGCCGACGGCGCCGTCGAGATGATTTTCGACCGCGCCACCGAGACCATCTACACCATCGATCATGGCAGCCGCAGTTATGCGCGTCTGAATCGCGAAAGCATCGGTGAACTGGTGGGCCAGGTCGATTCGGCAATGGCTGAGATGCGCCGCCAGCTCGAGGCCCTGCCACCCGAGCAGCGCGAGATGGCCGAACGCATGATGGGTGGCATGATGGGGAACATGGGGGGTGCCGCCGGCGCGCCGCCGCCGGCCCGCGAGATGCGCGAGACCAGCCGTCGCGGCGAGGCGGCCGGCATCGGCTGC
>CAYLNP010000406.1:1155-1595 GCA_964384925.1 uncultured Woeseiaceae bacterium | reverse complement strand
AGACGCGTCTTGGTTGGGATGAAAACACAATATATATCGAAGAGGTGGCTGAAAGGTTACAAGATGTGGGCATCAAAGGTATTTCTATTCATGGGCGCACCCGAATGCAAATGTATAAGGGTGAAGCGGATTGGGGACCTATTGCGAAAGTAAAGGCCAACCCCCGGATTCATATACCCGTTTTTGGAAACGGAGATATAGACTCCCCGCAAAAAGCAGTTGAATACAAAAACAGATATGGCGTAGAAGGCATCATGATTGGTAGAGCGAGTATTGGTAATCCCTGGATTTTTCGTGAAATCCGGCATTACATCAATACAGGAGAACTATTGGATCCGCCGACATTAGACGAGAGGGTGGAGGCCGCCAGGAAACATCTGGAAAGATCAATTCAATGGAAAGGACCTCGATATGGTGTAGTGGAGATGAGACGCCATTAT
>CAYLNP010000406.1:0-1145 GCA_964384925.1 uncultured Woeseiaceae bacterium | reverse complement strand
TTACTTTAAAGGGTTGGAAGGCATTAAAGCTTATCGCTCACGCTTGGTCACAGAAGAAGATCCTGATACCTTATACAATATCCTGGATACCATTCTTGATGTTTACGCTAAGGCTGATATGCATTCTCCATTCCTAACTTAAATTTAAGTTTTGCTATTTAATCTAGATCGAGAAGAGCGTGAATTTCTGAAATTCATTGGTGACCATGCAGCGGCTATAGGTATGCCCGCCTATTTAGTTGGAGGGTATGTCAGGGATAAATTGATAGGTCGCAACACAGAGGATTTGGATGTGGTTTGCGTAGGTAGTGGCATACAACTTGCTGAATCTATAGCCGCAGACCTTCGACCTGAGCCTCACGTTTCTGTTTTCCGTCGCTTTGGTACGGCCATGTTTCATTATAAAGGGCGCGAGGTTGAATTCGTAGGCGCCAGAAAGGAATCCTATCGGGAAGATTCCCGGAAACCGGCGGTTGAAGAAGGGACCTTGGAAGATGATCAATTTAGAAGGGATTTTACCATAAACACCCTGGCTATCTCACTTAATCCCGAGAATTTCGGAGAACTGCTGGATCCTTTTGATGGTATAACCCACCTAAGCGAAAAACGAATCATCACCCCCTTAGAACCAGGAAAAACATTCTCTGATGATCCCCTTCGTATGTTGAGGGCCATTAGATTTGCCACCCAATTGGGATTCGATATTGATGAGGAGACTTTTGCCGGCATAAAACGCTACAAGGACCGGATTAAAATTATTTCATTCGAACGTATTTCTCAGGAACTAAATAAAATAATCCTGGCGGATAAGCCCTCCATAGGTTTCAAATTAATCTTTGAAGCCGGGTTGCTACCCTTCGTTTTTCCTGAAATGCAAGCGTTGCATGGTGTAGAAGTCCAAAAGGGTATGGCTCATAAGGATAACTTTTTCCACACCCTGGATGTATTGGATAATTTAGCCCGTAATTCGGATGACTTGTGGTTGAGGTGGGCGGCCATATTGCACGATATTGCCAAACCACCCACTAAGAAATTTGAAGAGGGTATTGGGTGGACCTTTCACGGTCATGATGCATTAGGCGCTGCGATGGTACCCAGAATATTCCGCAAAATGAAGTTGCCGCTGGACAGCAAAATGAAGTTTG
>CAYLNP010000405.1:0-1599 GCA_964384925.1 uncultured Woeseiaceae bacterium | reverse complement strand
CGCATGATCGCCTCGATCGGCCCGTTCTGGGACGCCAACGAGACCTGGCTGGTGCTTGGCGTCGGCCTGCTGCTGGTGGCTTTCCCGATGGCGCATGGCGTGATCCTCGGCGCGCTCTATCTGCCGGTCACCCTGATGCTGATCGGCCTGATCCTGCGCGGCGTCGCCTTCGACTTCCGGGTCAAGGCCCACGACGACCATCGTCCGCTGTGGAACGGTGCCTTTTTCGCTGGCTCGCTGATTGCCGCGCTGTCGCAGGGCTGGATGCTCGGCAGCTACATCACCGGCTTCCGCAGCGACGCCGGCGGTCTCGCCTTCGCCGCGCTGATCGCAGTCTGCCTCGCCGCCGGCTACGTGCTGCTCGGCGCCGGCTGGCTGCTGATGAAGAGCGATGGCGCGCTGCGCGAGCGCGCCATCGGCTGGGCCTGGCGCGCGCTCTGGCTGACCGGCCTCGGCATCGCCGCCGTCTCCGTGGTGACCCCGCTGGTCTCCGAGCGCATCTTCGCCAAATGGTTCTCGATGCCCGAGTTCTTCTTCCTGCTCAAGCTGCCCCTGCTCACCGCGCTGGTCTTCTTCTACGCCGAATCACGCCTGCGCCGCCTGCGCCGCGGCCAGGGCGCCGACTGGGTGCCGTTTGCCTGCAGTATCGGCCTGTTCGTGCTCGCCTTCATCGGCCTCGCCTACAGCCTGTTCCCCTACCTCGTGGTCGACCGCCTCACCATCTGGGACGCCGCCGCCGCCCCCGGCTCGCTGTGGATCATGCTGATCGGCGCGATGGTCACCCTGCCGATGATCATCGGCTACACGGTGTTCGCCTACCGGGTGTTCTGGGGACGGGACAGCGCCTTGAGCTACGAGTAGCACGCGCCCTATCCGGACTTCGGTCGTCGACTGCAGGCGGGATGCCGGTCGCGTCGCGGGGGCTATACTCGAACCACGCCAGGCCTTGCGATGAACCGCCGTGAGCGACGCCCCCGTGGATCTGACCGGAATGCTGCGGCGCTGGGCCGAGGGAGATCAGGCGTCGGCCGACCGACTGATCGAGGTGTTGTACGTCGAGCTCAAGGCGATTGCCTCGCGGCAGCTCGCGCGTGAGCGGGCCGGACACACGCTGCAGCCCACTGCGCTGGTCCACGAGGCCTACCTCAAGCTGCTCGGCTGCGGCCAGGTGGACTGGCAGAGCCGCGGCCATTTTCTCGCTCTCTCCGCGCGGCTGATGCGACAGCTTCTGGTCGATCGCGGGCGCCATCGGCAGGTCGAGGATCGCAAGCTGGGCGAGCGACTGTCGATCACCCTGGCCAGTGATCTGGCGGTGGCGGCACCGCTCGATCTCCTGGATCTCGATCAGGCCCTGACCCGCTTGGCCGAACTTAACCCGGAGTACGCGCGGCTGATCGAGCTGCGCTACTTTGGCGGACTGACCATTGAAGAGTGCGCAGAGCTGACCGGCGTTTCGGTGAGCAGCGTGAACCGCGCCTGGCGGGCCTCCAACACCTGGCTCAAACAGGCGATGGATGGGCGCCCATGAGCGGGGAGCGCACGGTGATCGAGTCCCGGGCGTTGCAGCTGTACAGCGACAGCCTGGCCCTGCCGGCCGAT
>CAYLNP010000404.1:0-1605 GCA_964384925.1 uncultured Woeseiaceae bacterium | reverse complement strand
TGGCTCATCGAGCGCACGTCAGTGGCGTAGCCGAACATCTCCGACAGCGGCACCTCGGCGCGGATGATCTTGCCGGCAGGCGCATCTTCCATGCCCGTGGGCTGGCCGCGACGGCGATTGAGGTCACCCATCACATCACCGAAGTAGTCCTCAGGCGTGACGACTTCGACCTTCATGATCGGCTCGAGCAGCACGGGGCTGGCCTTGCGGGCGCCTTCCTTGAAGCCGATGGAGCCTGCGATCTTGAAGGCCATCTCGCTGGAGTCGACGTCATGGTAGGAGCCGTCGAAGATCGTCACCTTGATGTCGACCATCGGGTACCCGGCGATGACGCCGTTCTCGAGCGCCTCCTTGATGCCCTTGTCGACAGCCGGGATGTATTCCTTGGGCACGACACCGCCGACGATACCGTTGACGAATTCGTAACCGGCACCGGCTTCCTGGGGCTCGATGCGCAGCCACACGTGACCGTACTGCCCGCGGCCACCGGACTGACGCACGAACTTGCCTTCCTGCTCGACGGTCTTGCGCAGCGTTTCGCGATAGGCGACCTGCGGCTTGCCGACGTTGGCCTCGACCTTGAACTCGCGCTTCATGCGATCGACGATGATCTCGAGATGCAGCTCGCCCATGCCGGCGATGATCGTCTGCCCGGATTCCTCGTCGGTACGCACACGAAACGACGGATCCTCCTTGGCAAGCTTGGACAGCGCCAGACCCATCTTCTCCTGGTCGCTCTTGGTCTTTGGTTCCACTGCCACGGCGATGACGGGCTCGGGAAATTCCATGCGCTCGAGCGTGATGATCTTGCTGAGGTCCGACAGCGTATCGCCGGTGGTGACATCCTTCAGGCCCACGGCCGCAGCGATGTCGCCCGCACGGACTTCCTTGAGTTCCTTGCGATCGTTGGCGTGCATCTGCAGGATGCGGCCGATGCGCTCCTTCCTGCCCTTGACCGGGTTGTAGACCGTGTCGCCGGAGTTGATGACGCCCGAGTAGACGCGGAAGAACGTCAGGCTGCCCACGAAGGGGTCGGTGGCAATCTTGAAGGCCAGCGCGGAGAACGGCGCATCGTCCTTGGGCGGACGCGTGCCCTCTTCTTCGTTCTCCTCGATGCCGCGCACGCTGGGCACATCGACCGGCGAGGGCATCAGCTCCACGACCGCATCGAGCATCGCCTGCACGCCCTTGTTCTTGAACGCCGAACCGCACATCACGGGCACGATCTCGTTCTTCAGGGTGCGCTGACGCAGGCCCTGCTTGATCTCGTCCATCGACAGGTCGCCATCCCCGAGATACTTCTCGAGCAGCGCTTCGTTGCCTTCGGCCGCGGCCTCGACCATCTTTTCACGAAACTCGGTGGCGACCTCCACCAGATCGGCGGGGATGTCGCGCATCTCGAAGCGCATGCCCTGGGTCTCTTCATCCCAGTACACCGCCTTCATGTGCATCAGGTCGACCACACCCTCGAACTTCTCCTCGGCGCCGATCGGCACCTGGATCGGCACCGGATTGGCGCCGAGACGCTCACGGATCTGCTTGACGACGCGGAAAAAGTTCGCGCCGGCACGGTCCATCTTGTTGATGAAGGCCATGCGTGGCACC
>CAYLNP010000403.1:0-1606 GCA_964384925.1 uncultured Woeseiaceae bacterium | reverse complement strand
TTATAAGATTTTTCAAACACATAATCAGGCCAGCCTGTGAGGTCTACTTTAACTTCCTTGGTGTGTATGGTTCCATTGACTGAGAGTTTTGAATCGGGAGCGCTCGTTCCGATACCTACATTTCCAGCATTGGTTATTCTCATCTGTTCAATGTTAATGTCTGTATTGAAAGCGATCGCACCTCCGGTAACATTATTACCTCGATAGAAATTAATCGAGCTGTTTACAAAGCCATAGAAACTATGTTCGATAGCAAAGCTCTTTCCACTGTAGTTTGTCATCTGAGTGCCATAACCTCTCACTCCGAGGAAAGTGCCATCTCCCGAACCATTTCCTTCTGATAATCTACCGAAGACTGTCCCTAGAGTACCGTCATTAATGTAGGCTGTCACGTCAACAAATGCAGAGGGAGTTTGGTGACCGACACCCAGTCGCCCACTTCCATCAAGTATCATTCTTTTCTGATCGTTGGTATAAAAATAAAGATTTGGTCGAAGGCCATCGCCAGCTGCCAGATCACCAATATGAATCTCATTCGGCCCAGAATCGACAATCAGTTGCCCTCTGGTAGCTATTCCACCATTTACATCGAGGGTTGAAACAGGTGAAGTTGTTCCTATTCCCACTTTGCCCCCAGAAGCATTGATGATAAAATCCCCGTAGGCAGAACCGGAACTCTTAACAGCGTTCAACCATGTATAACCTCCGCTGTCATTGCTGGTTCCCAAGGTCAGTGTTGTATATCCCCCAGATCCTGAGTTTGGATTTCCTATATGAAGCATCGTACCAGCACCTGGACTATAAATGTTTAGTTTTCCAGAGGGGCTGTTTGTCCCAATCCCTATACTCCCACCATTGAAATACAAGTTCGAACCATTGTAACTCCACTGAGCAATGAGCGGTAATGAGAATATCAAAACAGCAAAAAGTGTAATGGTCTTTTTCATTTATTATCTCCTTTAAGTGCCTTAATTTCCTTTTTCATCTCAATTATGTGTAATGTCATTTCTTCAATCTTCTTCAGCAATAGTATATTCATTTCTCCTACTTTTATTCCTTCTTCTTCCATCTCTGATGCTGAAGGCACGTCCGGTAAGTGTTTGTTTTGTTTCACATAAGATTCAATCTCCTCAAGTGATTGAAGCGGATAGTTTTCCTCAAACACATAATCCGGACCGGGGACGGAGAGGTCGACTTTTACTTCTTCGGCATGGATGGATCCCTTAACAGTAAGCCTTGCGTCAGGACTATAGGTCCCAATTCCAACTTTTCCACTGTTTGCACCATTAATAAGTAGGCCTCCAGTTGCATCAAGGTAGAGGTTGTTTTGATTGTTATCCTGTGCAAAAGTGACTACTCCTGTTCCTCGCTGGAATTTCAATTGAGCGCCACCGTTTCCATCCTTAATGTGAAGTCGGTAGTCAGGTGTGTACGTACCTATTCCCACATTCCCATCGGCTTTCCAAAACATAAAGGCTTGACTTCCTGTGCTGTTAAATAACCCCAAGTTGTCCTGATTCATATCCTGAACAAAACGAACCATCCCTGTACCTCTGGATATTCGTATTTGCTCACCACCATTTCCATCTGCGACGTTGAGTCGCGC
>CAYLNP010000402.1:0-1624 GCA_964384925.1 uncultured Woeseiaceae bacterium | reverse complement strand
TGTCGTGGGAGGCCTCGTCGATGTGCAAGGCCGCAGTGTGCAGGCCGATGAACTCTGACGCCGTATAGCCGAACATTCGCTCCGCGGCCAGATTGCATTCCTGGATGGTCCGCTCACCGGGCTTGACGATGATCACGGCCTCACCGATTCCCGCGAGCACCTTGTGGAGCAGTTCATGAGTGGAATGCAGCTGGGTGCGCATCCATCGATCCCGCGAGTGATCGATCGCTCTTCTCGCCAGCCAGAACACCAGCAGCGCGGTGACGCCGATGTAAGCTAGACCCTTAATGGTCTGGGCAGCCGCGAGGTTTCGTTCCGTATCGAACAGTGCGCCGACCGTAAGATCGGTCAGCACGATCCAGACCACGCCGAAGGCCACGTAAAGCAGCGCTACCCGCAGGGGCTCATTGTCACGCATGCGCATCCGTTCTGGCGGTCCTCGGCAGATCTTGAGTGCAATAGTTAACACAATACGCCCGTGCAGGCATCCGTCCAGGTTCGAAAGCTTGCGCCAGTTCGCATGAATCCGACGGCGGGCAGGTTCGGCTGTCGGTTTATCCGGTCAGCGGGTCGTCTGGGGTGTCACCAGCCGGTAGAGGACCGGCACGACCAGCAGTGTCAGGGCACAGGAGGCGATCAGGCCGGAAATGATCGCCCAGGCCATGGGCGGCCACAGCGTCGACTCGGTGAAAGTCAGCGGCAACAGCCCTGCCACGGTCGTGGCCGTGGTGAGCAGGATCGGACGGGTGCGTCGTTCCACGGCTTGAGCGATCGCGGCGTCGATGCCCACACCCTCGCGACGATGCGTCTCTGCCACGTCTATGAGCACGATGGCGTTGTTGACGACGATGCCGACCAGGGCCACCACACCGAGAATGGCGGTAAAGCCGAAGGGCTGGCCGGCCAGGAGCAGCCCGGGAATGACGCCGATCGCGGCCAGCGGCACCGTCACCAGCACGATGCCGACCAGCCTGAAGGAATCGAACTGCCAGAGCAGAAACACCAGCAGCAGCAGGCCGCCGACCGGCAGGGCCTGGAACAGCGCGCTGTTCGCCTGCCCGGCTTCTTCGGCCGCACCGCCGGTGACCAGTGTGATGCCGTCCGGAAGTTCGCGTTGGGAAAGGCGGGGTGCCAAGGCGGTCATGACCTGGGCATAGGTGTAGCCCTCGGCAGTGCCGGCAAGCACGGCGGTCATCCGCTGCAGGTCGCGATGTTCGATCACGGCAGGCTGGAATTCCAGTCTCGGCTCCACGAACTGGGCGATCGGCAGTGCAGCGCCGTTGGCCGCGCTCAGCGACAGCCCGGCCAGGGCCATCAGCGGCAGTTGATCGCCTTCGGAGGTGCGCAGACGCATGGCGACGGGCTCACGTCCGGCTCTCCAGGTGGAGGCCACTGACCCCATCGTTGCTGCGGCGAGTGCGTCGCGGATATCCCCGCGCGACAGCCCGTGGCGGGCGGCTTCTGCGTCGTCGACGTCGAACGCGAGCACGGGAATGCCCGTGCCCAGCGTGTGGCGTACATCGATGGCACCCGGTGTCGCGCGAAGGGCGGCCACCACCTGCTCGGCAGCAGCGTGCAGCGCGGCGGGGTCGCGTCCCTGCACGCGAATCTCCACGGGCGCGTC
>CAYLNP010000401.1:0-1630 GCA_964384925.1 uncultured Woeseiaceae bacterium | reverse complement strand
CCGGGCTGCAGTTCCACTGCCCTGCTGCGGCCATGCGCTTCCCATCCGCGGCGGCACGGGGCATAGTCGTGTGCAGGCCAGGAATATGGCCGGACCGATCATACCCATGGAGCAGGCAGTGATGATGAAGCGCAGGGACTTTCTGGCAGCCTCGGCCGGCGCGGCGGTGGCGGGCGTGGGCGCATCAGCCGCCATTGCTGAAGACTCAGCCGCCGACAAAGCCGCCGATACCGGCACGGGCCGCGCCTACGTGTTCGTGCCGGGCACCTGGCATGGCGGATGGATGTGGCGTCATCTGCGTCGCCCGCTCTGGCAGGCCGGCCACGAAGTGTACACACCCACGCCCACCGGGGTAGGCGAGCGCAGTCATCTCATCAGTCCGGACGTTGGCCTGGAGACGCACATCCAGGACATCGTCAACGTCATCGAGTATGAAGAACTCGAGAACATCATCCTCATCGGCCACAGTTTCGCGGGCATGACCATCACCGGTGTAGCCGACCGCATGCGCGAGCGCATCGGCAGGCTGGTGTTCTTCGATGCGCTCGTGCCCACGGCCGGGCGCCCGGCGGCGATCATGCCAGATGCGCAGACCGGCGAGTACGCTGACGCGTGGATCAAGCGCACGCAGGATTTTCGCGACGGCCACATGATGAACTTCTTCGATCATTACCCGCTGGAGATGCTGGTGCCGGCCGATGACGTCGAAAACCGTGCCTGGCTGCAACGCAGGATCAGCTATCACCCGGTGCGCCAGTGGACCGATCAGCTGGTGCTTCGCAACGGCGGCTGGGAAGGTCTTCCGCGCACCTATATCCGCTGCACGGGTCAGGCTTACAGTCCCTCCAGTGACGCGATGGGCGGGCCGGCGCTCAGCGATCCTGAGTGGCAGCTCATCGAGTTCCCGTATCCGCGCAATGCGATGATGACGCACCCGGCCGAAACCGCCGAGTTGATGCTCTCGCTGGCCTGACGACGGAGGCAATGCGACGCACGGTCATCATCGCCAATCTCGTCATCGCGCTGGTCATCATCGGCGTGATGACAGTGCAGCAGCGCGCCGATCGTCGGGCCGAACTCAGTCAGGCCTTCGAGGATGCCGAGAATCTCGCCAAGGTGCTGGCCGAGCATGGCTACCAGACGTTTTCTTCTCTGGAGCTGTCGCTGAATACCGTCGTGAGCGCGGTTGCGCTGATGCGCCAGCGCGAGACTGCGCCGGCGCTGAGTGTCGATGGACTGCTTCGCACGCGCCAGGAAATGCTGCCGATGAGTGCCGGCATGTTCGTGCTCGACGCGCAGGGCCAGCTGCTCGCCAGCTACCCGGAAGATTTTCCCGTCGATCGGGACATGTCCGATCTGCCTGAATTCCTCGATCACGCGCGAAGTCGTTGCGAGGGGCTGTGCGTCGGGCTTCCGCGCAAGCTCGATGGCAGCGATGGTGATGAGCGCTGGGGTGTGACCATCACGCGCCGCATCAGCGAGCCCGGCGGTGGCTTTGGTGGCGTCGCCGCAGCGGTGTTGTCTGTGGATTACCTGCTGACATTCTACGATGCGATCCGGCTCGGCGATGACGGTGTTCTGGGGCTGTTCAACCGCGATGGCATCCAGATCGCGCGCAGTCCGTTTCAGG
>CAYLNP010000400.1:0-1637 GCA_964384925.1 uncultured Woeseiaceae bacterium | reverse complement strand
CCCGCGCGGTGGCGATTCCGGCCGACCAGAAGATCCTGCACATCCTGCCGCAGGAATTCATCATCGACAGCCAGGAGGGCATCCGCGAGCCCATAGGCATGTCGGGCGTGCGTCTGGAGGCCAAGGTGCACATGGTCACCGGCGCGGAGAGCGCGGCGCAGAACATCGTCAAGTGTGTCGAGCGCTGCGGCCTGCGTGTCGATGACATCGTGCTCGAGCAGCTGGCCTCCGCCTACGCGGTGCTTACCGAAGATGAGAAGGAACTCGGCGTATGCATCGTCGATATCGGCGGCGGCACGACCGACATGGCGGTGTTCTGCGGTGGCGCGATCCGCCATACCTCGGTGATTCCGATCGCCGGCGACCAGGTGACCAACGACATCGCGGTGTCGATGCGTACCCCCACGCAGTACGCCGAAGACATCAAGATCAAGTACGCCTGCGCGCTTTCGCAGCTGGCCAATCCCGACGAGACCATCGAGGTCCCCAGTGTCGGTGATCGCCCGCCGAGAAGGCTTGCGCGCCAGACGCTCGCCGAGATCGTCGAGCCGCGCTACGAGGAACTGTTCTGCCTGGTGCGCGATGAACTGCGCCGCTCCGGCTTCGAGGAGATGATCGCGGCGGGCATCGTGCTCACCGGCGGCAGCTCGAAGATGGAAGGCGCGGTGGAACTCGCCGAGGAAGTCTTTCACATGCCGGTGCGCCTGGGCGTGCCGCAATGGGTCAGCGGGCTTTCCGATGTCGTGCGAAATCCGATCCACGCGACCGGCGTGGGCCTGCTGATCTACGGCAGGGCAAACATGCATCGGCAGCAGGTGGCCGCGCAGAGCGGTGTGGGGCTGCGCAATGTCTGGGAGCGAATGAAGGCCTGGTTCCAGGGAAATTTCTGAACACAGCACGTTGAACGTTTGATCTGAAAGTCTCGAAAGAGCACGAGGAGGGCAACACCATGTTCGAACTGATGGATGCATACAGCCAGAACGCCGTGATCAAGGTCATCGGCATAGGCGGAGGTGGCGGCAACGCCGTGGCACACATGATGAACTCAGGCATCGAAGGCGTGGATTTCATCTGCGCCAACACCGATGCACAGGCCCTGCGCTGTGCGCAGGTCAAGACGGCACTGCAGATCGGCTGCAACATCACCAAGGGCCTGGGCGCCGGCGCCAACCCGGACGTGGGTCGGCAGGCCGCCATGGAGGACCGTGACCGTATCCAGGAGGTGATCGAGGGTGCGGACATGCTGTTCATCACCGCCGGCATGGGCGGTGGCACCGGCACGGGTGCGGCGCCCGTGATTGCACAGCTCGCACGCGAGATGGGCATTCTCACCGTGGCCGTGGTCACCAAGCCGTTCGGCATGGAGGGCAGCAAGCGCTCGAACATCGCCAACCAGGGCATTGCCGAACTGGGCAAGTATGTCGACTCACTGATCACCATCCCCAACGAGAAGCTGCTGATGGTGCTGGGCAGCGACACCACGCTGCTGGATGCCTTCCGGGCCGCCAACCACGTGCTGCAGGGGGCCGTACAGGGCATCGCCGAGCTGATCACCCGCCCCGGGCTGATCAACGTCGACTTTGCCGATGTGCGCACGGTGATGTCGGAGATGGGCATGGCGATGATGGGCTCGGGCA
>CAYLNP010000399.1:0-1645 GCA_964384925.1 uncultured Woeseiaceae bacterium | reverse complement strand
ATCCTCTGCAGTTTACGTCTGTAGCGGGTACGGCGACGATCAAGTTTCATACGTGCGCATGCGCTACGCTTAGTTATCAGTTCGGTCAGGGCCTTAACGATCCTGGGATCCAAGGGTCGCAAGGAAGCATACTTCTCAAGAGGGTGGGTCTACCACCGACTCAATGCTTGCAGTTCACAAACTCGGTTCCGGGAGCGTGTTCATGATGGTTAAGCATATTGTCCTGACGACTTTTTCTCTCGCGCTCTCAAGCGTGGCCTTTTGTGGCGCCGAGACCGATGGGCTCGTCCTTCTAGATACCATTGCTGGTCGATCGTCGGATGGCACCGTGATCGTCGGTGTCGGATTCCTAGATCCGCGTTGTACGGACTTCGCGGGCGATGAAGACGACTGGGTGATGGCGATTGAGGACTCAGTGTTAGTCGTGCGTTACGGTGATGATGCCGCAGCGGCTGGAGGTGGAGCGCAGTGTGGCTTTGGTCCTTCATTCTTCAGTCAATGGCCATCGCTTCAGGTTGTTCTAAGTGCAACAAACTTTGTCGAAAGCGTTCCATCTTCCGTGCGTACTGTCAGGCTCGAGTTCTCCCGAGCCGTCTGCGAGCCAGCGGGGGACGACTGTGTCCCGTCTGTAGCTCGCCAATCCCTTGCGGAGTTCGATATCGGCGCGCTGCCTCGCACGGCGGCGCGCCTTGAGGGCGGTGTTTGGCTCCCGCGACCGGGCGTCGGGCCCCTTGGCCGGCCGGGACCGAATCTGCAGGTGCGCGAAGATGGGAATGGCCTTTCGCTGGTCTGGATCGGTGCCGATGATCAAGGGGCTGCCAACTGGGTTTTCGCAGGAGGACGGCTCGTCGATGCGGCAGCGTCCTTGCCTTCATTTTCTTCGATTGCTGGGGCATGCGGGCACTGTCGTCCGCCCGATCTGCATCTAGTGCCTCTTCAGGAGAGCACCGATGTGTGGATGCGCAGCGCGACGGAGATTTGGGTGAGTACTCCAGCCCGGGGCGATAGGCCGATGGAACCGTGGAGGCCGTGGTCGATTCGAGATGAGTACGAATTGCGCTGGCTCCTGAGCGAGCCGATTGGTGGAGTTAGCATTGATTTCGGGTTCGCTCTTCTTGCTGACCTGGGCGGCGAATGGATTGATGTGGATCGATCCATAGCTCAGGCAGATGGGCGCCTGAACTTTCGCCTGATCTCAGGGAGCGACTCGGAGGTTTCCTACGAGCTGACCTGGGACGGTGGCAATGGGCAGGCTACATGCGGGCCGAACGGGCTTTGTGTTTTGAGCGACATGGCAACCGGTACGTCAATCAGCTTTCCGATATCGAACGTCGGGGCCGAGCGCATCTACGCGCCGAATGAGCCGTGCGTATCGCCAGCAACGTGTGACGGAATGCTGGGTGGGCTGATCCTGCTCCGTGCCAACTGAGGCGGTGGAACAACCGGGGACAGGAAGAACCGGGCAGAACCGGGGAAAGAACCGGGCAGGCAGAACCGGGGAGGCAGCGGAACCGGCGGAACCGGGGACACGGCGGAACCGGGGACACACGAGCTTTCCTGAGCCAGCAGTGCTGGTCGCCGGTTTCCTGTCGTCCCGATGCTGATCTGGGGTCTTCGAGGCTGACGCGGTGTCGGAACTGCGCCG
>CAYLNP010000398.1:0-1654 GCA_964384925.1 uncultured Woeseiaceae bacterium | reverse complement strand
TCCTCGCTGTAGGCAGGATCCGTGAGATAGGCGCGCGCAGGCACCACCTGCACGCCGGGGACGTCCAGCGGCCAGTCTTCGGCGCGCGTGACGACAAAGAGGATGTTCATCGTGATCGCAGTGCCCGTGTGCGCGTCATGGTGCCTTGTCAGTGTCTGCGTTGTGGCGCCGGCCGGATGACCAGCAGGTTGGCATCGTAAGTGAGAATTCCGAGCAGGATACTGCAGATCAGCCGATCTATGCTGACCTCGTAGCGCTGCGTGCTGGCGACCGGGTTGGGCAGCATCGGGTCGGCCACCACCACCGAGCGCTGTTCGCCGTGGTAGCCGACCAGCAGCACGAAGTGGCCGGCCGGTTCACCGCGAATGTCATCAGGGTCGTCGTTGTCTCCGTACTCGCGGGCGTCGCGATACAGGCAGGTCGACGACAGACCCGTGAGGATAGGCAGGCGCTGACGCAGCAGCCGGCGGAGCAACCCGGGGGTGAGGTCCTCGAAGCGAAGCTCCCCGCCCAGTGCCAGGAACTCCACATAGCCGCGCGTGGCGATCTTCAGCCGGCGGTCCTTCTTGAACTCGGCCTGGGCAATCAGCCGGCGCGCAATTTCCGACTGGGGGCCATTGAACCAGGTCGGGTCGAAGACGTTGAGATTGTAGGTGTAGATTGTCGCCTGGTAGCCGCGGCGCAGCGCATGGTTGGCGAGAAACACGTCCAGGGTGCCACCGCTGTCCAGCCGATGGGTTTCGTTGAGCACCTGGTCGAGCGGTACGTTGTCGTCATGGAACTGGTAGATGGCGTGCAGGCAGGTCGGCCCGCAGGTGGTGTCATCGGGCTGGGCCTGCAGCGGCACATGCAGCTCGACGTCCAGGACTGAGCGGGTCATCGACGGATCCACGCAACGAAGGGGGTGACACGAGCGCGGATCATACGCCTGAGTGGCGCGAAGGCAAGCGCGCTATCGAAGGGCGGGCGCTGCCGGTCGTCGCGCCTGGGCGATGCGGAAGCGTCCGGCGACGAAGGACCAGTCGGCCAGACTGGCATTGCCGGCGGGGTTCAGCCCGCTGACATGCAGGTCACTGTAGGCGGCGGCGAAGTTCAGCGGCATCGCGCCGGTCAGGTTCTCCGTGAGCGCGGCGCCGGCCCGGGCAAACGCATCCTCGGCGCCCGCCAGCCAGTCCTCGTCGGTGGAGTAGACGAAGGCGGTGATGGCCCCGTGCGTGCGTGCATCGCTGCTCGCCTGCGCAAGCGCCTGGTCGGCGTCGGCGGCTTCGATGACAAAGGCGATCGGTCCGAAAGCCTCGTCGGCATAGAGTTCATGGCGTGCGATATCCAGAGCCACGACGAGCGGCGTGGCGGTCCATGCTTGCGGGAAGTCGGGATGCGGGTAGGGTGCGGAGCCACGCAGGACCTGCCCGGCGGCCTGGCCGCGCTGCTGCCAGTCGGCGACCAGATCAAGCGTTGCGCGCGACTGGATGGCACCGAGCACGCTGGCCGCGCGTGCAGGCTCGCCTGCGATGGCATCGATGGCCGAGACGATCGCAGCGGCCACCTCCCTGGCGCCATGAAAACCGTCGTGGCTGCGGATGCCCCCCGCAGGTATGTAGATGTTCTGCGGGCTGGTGCACATCTGCGAGGAGAACAGGCAGACCGAGCCTGC
>CAYLNP010000397.1:0-1666 GCA_964384925.1 uncultured Woeseiaceae bacterium | reverse complement strand
GGCACCCGCAGCTACTTCCCCTCGCAGCAGGGTGGTGCCGATGCCGGCGAAGTGCTCGGCGCGTTCATCGCGCAGCACTACCTGCAGTTCCCGCCACCGAGGGAGATCATCATCGAGCACGAAGTCGAGGACCACGACCTGCTGGAACAGGCGCTGGGCGAGCGCGCCGGACGGCGGGTGCAGATCCGTCACGCGGTCCGCGGCGAGCGTGCCCGCTGGCTGCAGATCGCCCGACGCACTGCCCTGGCCTCGCTTGCCAGCGAGCTGGATTCGGCGCAGGCGCAGCGACGCCGGCTTGATGACCTGGTCCGCCTGCTGGCGCTGGAGTCCGCCCCCGACCGCATCGAGTGCTTCGACATCTCGCACACCCAGGGCGAGGCGACCGTCGCCTCCTGCGTGGTCTTCGGTAGCGAGGGGCCGCTGCGCAGCGAGTACCGGCGCTTCAACATCGAGGGCATCACCCCCGGCGACGACTACGCGGCCATGCATCAAGCGCTGCAGCGACGGTTCCGTCGCGCGGCGGAAGGCAAGCTGCCGGACCTGCTGCTGATCGACGGCAGCAGCGGCCAGCTGGGCATGGCCCGCGAGGTGCTGGGCGATGCCGGGCTGAGCGGGATCGCCGTGCTCGGCGTCGCCAAGGGCGAGGAGCGCCGGCCCGGTCACGAGGCACTGGTGCTGGCCGATGGGCGCAAGTTGCGCCCCGGCGCCGACTCGCCCGGCCTGCATCTGATCCAGCAGGTCCGCGACGAGGCGCACCGATTCGCCATCACCGGACACCGCGGGCGTCGCGCCAAGGCGCGTATGCGGAGTACATTGGAGGACATCGAGGGCATCGGCGCGCGGCGCAGGGCCAGCCTGCTCAGGCATTTCGGCGGACTCGCCGGCGTGCGCGCCGCGGGCATCGAGGAACTCCAGCGCGTTGAAGGCATCAATGCTGCCCTCGCGCGGCGAATCTACGCCGCGCTCCACGAATCCGACCAATGAGGCGACAGGACACAGGACGCATGAGTGTGGCGCATCCAACGAGCAGGCCGCGGGGCATCAAGGTCACCATCCCCACGGCCTTGACCCTGCTGCGCATCGCCTCGATCCCGGTGCTGGTGGTGGTGTTCTTCCTGCCCTTCAGCTGGACCCATCTGGCCGCAGCGGCGATCTTCGCCTTCGGCGCGCTGACCGACTGGCTTGACGGCTGGGTGGCGCGGCGCTTTGGCATGTATTCGGCCTTCGGTGCCTTCCTCGATCCGGTGGCCGACAAGCTGGCGGTGGCGGTGGCCCTGGTGCTGATCGTGCAGCGCCATCCGACCATGCTGATGGCGGTGCTGGCGGCGATCATCATCGGCCGCGAGATCACCATCTCCGCGCTGCGCGAATGGATGGCCGAGATCGGCCAGAAGGCGCGGGTGCGGGTGGCCGGCATCGGCAAGATCAAGACCATCGTGCAGATGGTCGCCCTGGTCATGCTGCTCTACTACCAGCCGATCGGGCCCCTGCCCACGCTGCTGGTGGGCGAGGGCCTGCTCGGCATCGCCGCCGGGCTGACCCTGTGGTCCGGGTTCCTCTACCTGCGTGCGGCCTGGCCGGCGATGGCGGCCAGCGACGACGATCCGCCCAAGCCGTGATCAGCTTTTACGAGTCCAGTGCGCCGGTGGCCGAGCCGGCGCCGCCG
>CAYLNP010000396.1:0-1667 GCA_964384925.1 uncultured Woeseiaceae bacterium | reverse complement strand
CCCTGGCACCACCACACGCGGCTGGCCAGTATGTCGGGCAGGAAGCGCTGCTTCTGCGCCTCGCTGCCGTAGGTATAGATCACCGGTCCGACCATCGAGAGTCCGAAGGGGATGATCGTGGGTGTGTTGGCCAGCGCAAGCTCGGTGCTGAAGATGTACTTCTGCGTGGCGCTCCAGCCGGTGCCGCCGTGTTCAACCGGCCAGTTGGGGGCCGCCCACCCGCGCTCGAAAAGTACCTGCTGCCAGCGCATGAAATCCTCGCGCCCGAGTCGTACACCGCGTTCCATCTTCTCGCGGATGTCGGCGGGGTAGTCGCTGCGAAGGAACTCGCGGACTTCCTCGCGGAAGGCTGAATCTGCGTCGCTGAAGTTCAGGTCCATGCCGGTAGTGTCCTGGTCACTGGGTTGCGGTAGTCTACACGCAGCACAAGGTACCGGTTACCCGGTCGGCCGCGCAGCGGACGCCCTTCGCAACCCCAGGCGAACCCATCACATGCCCCCGAGCAATGATACGCCGGCGTCACTCAGCCACGTCGATGCCAACAACCAGCCCACGATGGTGGATGTGGGTTATAAGGCCGTGACACGCAGGCAGGCGGTGGCCGAGAGTCGCGTGGTGTTTCCGCCAGACGTGGCCGCGCGTCTGCGCGACGATGCGGCAATGACCACGCGCAAAGGGCCGGTGATACACACCGCGATCATCGCCGGGGTGATGGCCGCCAAGCGCACCCATGAGCTGATTCCGTTCTGCCATCCGCTGCCGCTGGACGACTGCAGTATCGATATCCGCTGGCAGGGCGAGGACACCCTGGTCATCGAGTGCGCCGTGGCGGTCACGCATCGCACCGGGGTGGAGATGGAAGCGCTCACCGGCGCAAGTGTCGCGGCCCTGACCGTGTATGACATGTGCAAGGCGCTGTCGCACGACATCGAGATTGCGGCCACGCGTCTGCTCGCCAAGCGTGGCGGCAAGCGCGATTTCAAGCGCAGCGCAGGCGTCGCGGACGCCGAGCCATGAAGCGGATCACTGCAGAGTACTTCGCAATTTTTCGTGAACAGGCAGACCTTGCCCAGGAGCAGGTGGAAAGTGCTGCCGCTACGGTCGGTGAACTGTTTATCGAATGCGCAGGGCGCCATGGCTTCGCTGATCCGCGTGAACGCTGCAAGGTCGCGATCAATGACGAACTCGTTGCCTGGGAGACGCCATTCTCCGATGGCGACCATGTGCTGTTCTTCCCGCCGGTTGCCGGCGGCTGAAACGAAAAGGTCTGTCATGCACTGTCGAATCGATCATGAACCCCTGGATACCGACGCCCTGCGCCGAGCGATGATCGACCCTCGGGCGGGCGGTTTCGTTGCCTTCGAGGGCTGGGTGCGCGATCACAACGAAGGCCGCGAAGTGGTGGCGCTGCACTATGAGGTGTACGACAGGCTCGCAATCAAGGAAGGCGAACGCGTGCTCACCGAAGCGCTGGCACGCTACGACATCCTGGATGCCGTCTGCCATCATCGCAGCGGCGACCTGGCACTCACGGATATCGCTGCCTGGGTGGGCGTTGCGTCGCGGCACCGCGCCGCCGCCTTCGAGGCATGCCGCTACATCATCGACGAGATCAAGGCGCGCCTGCCGATCTGGAAGAAGGAGTTCTACCGCGACGGCGACTCCGG
>CAYLNP010000395.1:0-1672 GCA_964384925.1 uncultured Woeseiaceae bacterium | reverse complement strand
CCGTCTGGCTGGTGTCCTCGCCGATGACCATCGGCGTGGGTTCCGGCAGGTACAGCGGGCCTTTCTGGCCGCAGGCGGCCGCGCCTGCGAGGAGCAGAAGCGCGATCACGGCTCTTGAATACGTCACGAAAGACGTCACGGACAGGCGTGTGGCAGGCATGGCTCAAGGATACATGTCGGGGCGCCGGCCTGCCTGCAAACCCTCTGCGGGGTTGACGCCTGGGCGATCGAGCACGGCAGTGGTCAGCCGGGCGACGCACACCAGTGCGCCTTCTTCGTCACGGATCTCGATGTGCCAGACGTGTGTGCGTGAACCGACATGAAACGCCCGTGTCGTGCCGGTCACCCGCCCCCCGGTGACGCCCTTGACGTGATTGGCATTGATGTCGAGCCCGACGCAGACCTGGCGGCTGCGATCCACGCACAGATTCGAGGCGATCGACCCAAGCGTTTCAGCCAGCACGCACGATGCGCCTCCGTGCAGCAGCCCGACGGGCTGGGTGGTGCGATGGTCGACCGGCATGGAGGCGCTCAACCAGTCCTCGCCGACCTCCTCGATGCGCACGCCGATGTGCTCATCCATCGTGTGCTGCAGCATCTGCTGGAGCTGGGCCGGTGTCGCAGTGGTTTTCCAGACCGCTGCCATCAACGGTCCGCCTTGAATTCTGCAGCGATCCGCCGATAGGCCTCGCGGAACGGAATGCCTTCGGCAAGCACCAGTGCATTCGCCCGCTCGGCGGCCTGCAGTTCCGCGGGCATCCGTATCGACCCGGCGCGAAAGGCGACGCCCTCCATGGCCACGGACGCGATCGCCAGCGAGTCGGCTGCAAGGTCGATGCCGCGAAACAGCGGCGCCTTGAGGCGCTGCAGGTCACGGTGGTAGCCGGAGCTGAGCTTGCTGAAGATGCCAAGGGCTTCGTTGAGTGCGCCCAGCCCGGTGGCCACGGCACCTCGCAGCAGCTCGAACACATCGGGGTTGCGTTTCTGCGGCATGATCGACGAGCCGGTCGTCATCGACTCGGGCAGGGTGACGAACGCGAATTCGTGGGTGTAGTAGAGCAGCAGGTCGGCGGCCATGCGTGACAGGTCGTTGAGCGTGAGTGTGATCTGGAACAGCAGCTCGCTTTCAGCCTTGCCGCGCGACAGCTGGACCGCCGTCACGGGTTCATGCACGGCATCGAAGCCCAGCGCGCGTGTCGTGTGCTCGCGATCCAGCGGCAGGCCCGGCACGCCGTAGCCCGCCGCAGAGCCCAGTGGATTGAGTCCTGCGCGGTGGCGCACGCGCAGCATCGCCTGCGCGTCGTCGCGAAACTCGGTGGCAAAGCCGCCGGCCCACAGTGCGACACTGGAGGGCATCGCCGGCTGCATGTGCGTGTAGCCGGGCAGGGCGATCGTGCCCTGGCGGGCGGCCAGCGCATCGAGGGCGGCGGCCAGCGTGTCGGCCAGCGCGGCCAGCCCCTGACTCGCCTCGAGCAGGTACAGGCGAAGCGCGGTGAGTACCTGGTCATTGCGCGATCGCCCCAGGTGCACCCGTCCCCCGGCCGGGCCGATGCGTTCGGTCAGCCGCGTCTCCAGCGCGGTGTGACAGTCTTCGTCTTCGAGGCGGATCGTCCACTCGCCCGCCGCATGCGCTTCGCCAAGCGCACGCAGCCCCTCGCAGATCTGCGAGGGG
>CAYLNP010000394.1:0-1699 GCA_964384925.1 uncultured Woeseiaceae bacterium | reverse complement strand
GTCGCGTTCGCAATGCGAAGGTCGGGAGTTCGATCCTCCTCCGCTCCACCACTTGCATTTTAAAATCAATAACTTAAACCTGATTTCTTGCAAGGTCCCACAACCCGGCCAACATTCTGGAAACGCTTACCGAGCAGGGTTTTCAAACGCTCGGTCAGCATGCGCGCCATGGCTTTGTGTGGAAGATCGCGCAATTTGGGGCTGCGACGCCAACGGTCGCAGCCCCACCGCAGCTGGTCATGCGACCGTTGGCGCAGTAGCCGTTTTTGACGCCTTCCCGGTGTCTACGACGGACAATTCGAGCCAACCGGCAGGGACAGTATCCCTGTCAACGGGTGCGACCGAAAAGGGGTCGCTACGGGGTTTCGGTCGAAGCGGCCACAACGGGCAATCAGGACACGAGCACCCCGCAGTTTGTTGGCGCCATGTGCCCGGCGCAAGCTCATCGTAAATGCAATCTCTGCACTTCGCGTTGATTGCTGCTCGCATGCTCGGCCGTGGTAAACTCTTTTCGTTCATCGTTCAACTCCTTTTGGCCCGATAGCGCGGGCCGTTTTGGTTTAGGTGGCTGCCTGCTCGAACGCCTTGAGGTCGGATTCGCGCCAGCGGGTCGTGGCGGGTCCCAATCGAGCAGGTGCGGGCAAGCGCTTTTCCTTGACCCAGCGCCAGACGGTCGCCCGTGAGACGCTGTAGCGCTCGGCAATTTGACGGTCAGTTAGAAACATCTCTTTCTCCATTGCGTGTGGATTTGTCGTAAGCGTCAGGGGTGGTCGCGATCGGATCGCGACAGGGGCGCTCCGGAAGTGGAGCAGTAGTCGGACGGTGAGGCGTCCGAGGGGGGGTCAGGCTTTCGCCTCCGAATCGCTGTCGAAATCAGCGACTCTGCGAGCAGCACCGTATAGCCGGTGGCTAATGATTGGTATACAACGCGCCTTTCGCGTTTGCAACAAAAATAAATCAAAAAAATTAGTCATCGCTGCGATTGCCACGGAGTGCGCTCAAGACATTCGTGAGGCGGACTCCTATGAAACCGAGTCTCCGCCACGCGCTGCGGCATCTTGGTCGAGTGGTTGGCTGCGAGCAGCACGGCTATCGGATCCGCCGGATAAAGCCGAGCAGATAGGTCACCAGCGAACTGGGCAAGGCACTTACGGGGACAGCCGCGTTCAGCTTCGAAAGGCAATCCGAAATGCGTCCACCCAGCCCGTGCGTGGAAACAGATACTTCAACCTTTATGCCCGGTGGATACTCCAGCAGGGCGCGGAGCTCATGTTCACGGGGCCATCCCATCGACTGCGCCACGACGAAGGCCGCCAGCACTGCATTCTGGCGATCAAACGGCGAGGCATCGCGAGGATCGCCTCCCGTCGCCTCGCTCACCACAATAAGCGTGCGACCCGTCGTGTAGACCGCGAAAGGGCGGCATTCCACGCCTTGCCAGCAGTAGTCCGTGCGCGAGATCGACACCAGGGGCTGCCGAGCGCAACGCAGCATCTGCGCTGTCCGGGTGTCCAGCTTCTGTCCTGCCATCACCGGTCACCGTCGAGCTTGGTGCCAGAAAACCGGTGCAGGCAGGACCGACATACCAGATCGGTCTTCCAAGCGCGTTCCAGCTCTGCGAATTCTGAGCGGTTGTAAGTACGCGCCTCGACGGACTGGATCTGGTTGGAGCCGCACTTCGGGCACCGACTGTTTGGAG
>CAYLNP010000393.1:0-1707 GCA_964384925.1 uncultured Woeseiaceae bacterium | reverse complement strand
GGTCGCCCCGGTAACGAGTACGGGTCCGTTCGGCGTAGCGGCCACGGCCACGGCCGGCAGCGCCAGCAGCAGGGTGGCAATGATCTTCGCAAGCATTGGATACCTCATTTTGGATTTTCCATATCGATGCTCCATGAAGCTCAACGCCGGCCAATGCCGCCAGTTTCTGCCAGCCGGTTCGACTCACCGCCGGCACCACGAATCCGTTCACGCCGACCGACCGAGCCCGCGCGAGCACCGAGGCGCGATCACGGTCGAACTCGGGGGCATCGAGATGGCAGTGGGAGTCGATCACAGCTGAGCTCCAGTAGCCCGTTCCAGTGGCCAGTGAAGGATGGTTGCGACTGGCCTGGCAAACCTTACGCTACTGACGGAAAGTGCGACACTCGTGCGAACGGTTGGGGGACCCATGGCATGTTGATTCGACGTTCGACGCTCGCCTCGCTGATTCTTGTGCTGGCTGGCTGCTCCGAGCAGGCGCCGCAGCAGACCACCGTGGCTACCGCGACCGCAGTCGTCGCGGCCGACGCGGAGGCGGAGTTCGACGCCGCGGTCGATGCATTGTCCGAAGGCTACTTCAGACTGCTGCCGGAGGCGGCCACCTACTACGGCGCGGACGAAGCGCACGCTGCAGGCGCGAACGGGCGTCTGAACGAGCGTTCGGTCGCGGGGGAAAAGGCGCGAATTACCGAACTGGAGACGCTGCTGGACGCGCTCAAGGCGACGCCGGTCGATACGCTGGACGCGCAGCGCCGGCAGATCCACGCCAGTCTGACCACGCTGGTGGACGGCGCGCTGGCGCCAAGCCGCGTGGTCGACTACGGCGCCAGCTTCGGCGCCTACGGAGTCTGGTTCCTGCCCTATGCGATCAACCAGATTTCCGGACCGACGGTGGATATCCCGTCGCTGCTGGAAGCGCAGCACGCGGTGGTCGATGAGTCGGACGCGACGCGGTATCTGGCCCGGCTCGCAGCGCTTCCGGAGGTGCTGGATGGGGCACTGGCCAAGCTGCGGCACGATGTAGCGCTCGGCGCCATCCCGCCGGACTTCGTCATCGACAAGAGCAAAGCCGTCGTCGATGCCTTCGCGCTCACGCCGGCGAGCGACAACGTGCTCGTGACCAGTTTCCGGACCAAGTTGGACCAGGCGCAGCTGACCGGGGCCGAGGAACTGGCCGCGCGGGCGCTGACCCTGGTCGACGAGGGCGTCCTGCCCGCCTATCGGCGCATCAGCGACTACCTGACCGAAATCCGGCCACAGGCGCCTGGTGAGGCTGGCATCTGGCGGTTGCCAAACGGCGAGGCGTTGTACCGGGCGATGATCCGGCACATGACCGACAGCGACCTGGAGCCCTCCGTGGTGCACCAGACCGGGCTGGACGAAGTGGCTCGCATCAGCGCCGAAATGGACGCCCTGCTGCGCTCGCAAGGCTACGCTGAAGGCACAGTCGGCGAGCGCATGCTCGCGCTGGCTACCGAGCCGCGCTTCACCTATCCAAATGACGACAGTGGCAGGGCGGCAATCCTGGCCAGCATCCAGACCCAGCTTGCCGGCGTGCGCGCCGTCCTGCCACAGTGGTTCGGCACACTGCCTGAACACGAGGTGGAGGTTCGCGCCGTGCCCGCCTTCAGCCAGGACTCGGCTCCGGGCGGCTATTACGACGCGCCGGCGCCGGATGGCTCCCGGCCAGGCATCTACTGGATCAAC
>CAYLNP010000392.1:0-1707 GCA_964384925.1 uncultured Woeseiaceae bacterium | reverse complement strand
GTAACCGTGTCTGTCATGCATCCATGACGACCAAGTTCGGTGCCAACTTCGACGTCACCGAGCGTCTGCTCAACTACCACGTCAACCGTGCCAGAGGTGGAGCTGCACTGATCGTCACCGAGCCGTTGACCGCGCTGGCCTGGCAGAACCGGCCGTACAAGGTTCGCATCAATGTTGATGATGCCCTGCCCGGGCTTTCGCGCTGGGCCGAGGCGGTCGAGCGCGAAGACTGCCGCCTGCTCGGTCAGCTGCAGGATTCCGGTCGGGGGCGGCATGAACGTGGACGCAACCCCTATGCCTTCGGTGCGTCAGCCCTGGCCGATGACCTGAGCTGGACTGTCCCGCACGTGCTCGAGACTGCGGAGATCGAGGCGATGATTGCCGAGTTCGTGCATGGCGCAGAGCGTCTGCACCGGGCCGGGTTCAGTGGTGTGGAGATCTCCGCAGGCCATGGACACCTGTTTCATCAGTTTCTTTCGCCGTGGTCCAATCATCGCGAGGATCGCTATGGTGGCGATCTGGCCGGTCGCACGCGCCTGCTGACAGAACTGGTGGAAGGCATCCGCCAGCGCTGTGGCAGCCGATTCATCATTGGTCTGAAGCTGCCCGGCGATGACAGCCTGCCGGGCAGCATCGATGCAGCAGAAGCCGGGCGCATCACCGCAGCGCTGGCGAATCCCGAGCAGGTCAGCTACTTCTGCTTTGCGCAGGGCGGGCACTCGCGCATGCTCTACAAGCACATTCCCGATCTGTTCGGACCCCGTGCGCCGTACACGGAATTGACCCGAGCGCTGCGTGAGCACGCCAACGGCATTCCCGTCATGGCGCTGGGTGTCATCACCGATCCTGCCGAGGCCGAAGGGATCCTCGCCTCAGGCGCAGCCGAGCTCATCGGTCTGGGGCGGCCGCTGGTGACCGATGCCGCCTGGGCGCTGAAATCGCAGCAGGGCAGGGAAGCCGACATCCGTTACTGTGTCGGCTGCAACACCTGCTGGTCGGTGATCATCGAAGACGGCTCGGCGATAGCCTGCGACAACAATCCCCGGGTCGGCGAAGCCGACGAAGCCGACTGGTGGCCGCAGCGCTCGCCATCGCGACGGCGGATCGTCGTGGTCGGCAGCGGCGTGGCCGGTATGGAGGCTGGATGGATCGCAGCGGCCCGCGGCCACGAGGTGACGGTGTTCGGTGCAGGCGCCGAGCCTGGCGGCAAGACCAGGCTGCACGCGGCATTGCCGGGCGGCGAGAATCTCTCGTCGATCTACGACTATCAGACGCTTTCAGCGAAGCGCGGGGGGCTTACGCTGGAGCTGGGCCTGAAGGCAGGCATCGACGATATCCTCGCGCTTTCGCCCGATGCGGTGATCCTGGCGACCGGCGCGACGATGATCTGGCCACACCAGCTCGATCCGGCTTTGCGTGAAGACGACATGATTCCCGATCTGCGCGCCGTCATGCCCGGATTGCTCGGCTACTCCGGGCGTGAATCCGGAACCGCCGTGATCTACGACCATGATCACACAGCGGGTACCTATGCCTCGGCCCTGCACCTGAAGCGCATTTTCGAGCGCGTCGTCATCGTGACACCCCGTGAACGCATCGCCCAGGACGAACCGCTGGTGACGCGGCAGAACCTCTATGAGCGGATCTATCGCGCGGGGATCGAGTTGATACTGTGCAGTGATCTTGCGCCGGGCACCGACTTCGCCG
>CAYLNP010000391.1:0-1711 GCA_964384925.1 uncultured Woeseiaceae bacterium | reverse complement strand
CACGTGCCGGGCAACCACGATCTCGACTTCGATGCGCAAAGCGACCTCGGCTCGCTGGACACCTATCGTCGTCACTTCGGTCCTGACACGTATGCCTGGGAGGAGCCCGGGTTGAGCATCATCGGATTCGACAACGTGATCTACGACCCCTCGACACGCCGCTACCGAGGTGGCCTGCGGGACGACCAGTTCGCTTTCCTGGCCAACTATCTTGCCACCCTGCCATCCACCCGAAGCGTGGTGCTGGCCATGCACATCCCCTTGTTCCGAGGCTTCGACCTCGGGCATCGGCAGCGGCTGTTCGACTTGCTTGCCCGCTTCGAGCGCGTGCTGGTTCTCAGCGCCCACAGTCACACCCAGCAGCATGTCTTCTACGACGCCACGCAGGGCTGGCAAGGCGGCACCCGGCTTCACGAATACAACGTGGGCGCCAGCTGCGGTGGCTACTGGGGCGGGCCGGAGGACGAACAGGGCATTCCCGATGCTCGCATGCCGGACGGCACGCCGAACGGCTACGCTGTGGTTCGATTCGATGAAGCCGGAGGCTATCACCTGCGATGGACCTCGGCGCGCGATCCGGATGATCCTGCCATGCACCTGCACGCGCCTCGGGTCCTGCGTCGCGGCTCCTGGCCGGGAGTGCCGGTGATGGCCAACGTGTACATGGCCGACTCGGAAAGCCGCGTGGAGGTGCGGATCGGTGATGGCCCCTGGCAGGCCATGCAGCGCGTCGATGCGCCGGATCCGCTGCTGCTGGCGGCGAACCTGGCGGACGACTTCAGCGCCACGCTGCGCAGCTACGACCGGATGGTGCAGGCGGTGAATTCGACCCACCTTTTCCGCTTCAACCTTCCGACCGACCTCGATGTCGGCGAGCACCGCATCGAAGTTCGCACACTTGACCGCTGGCGCGGCGAACTTCGCGCTGAGACACGTTACCGGCTGGAGCAGGCCCCCTGATGCGCTGGGCGACGCTGGATGGCGCACCGCCGCAGGTGATCGCCCATCGAGGGGCGAGCGGGATGTTTCCCGAACATGTCCTGCCCGGATACCAGGCAGCGCTTGATCAGGGCGCGGACATCATCGAGCCGGACCTGATCATGAGCCGTGACGGAGCGCTGGTCTGCCGTCACGACCTCGGTCTTGCGCGGAGTACGGATATCGCCACGCGCGAGGAGTACGCCGCGCGTCGGCGCGATGGAGACTGGTGGTGCTGGGACTTCGACTGCGCCGAGATTGCATCGTTGGGCGCGGTGCAGCCGTTCGCGGGCCGCGATCAGCAGTACAACGGCCTGTTTGCCCCGCCCGGGTTTGCCGGCGTGTGCGACTGGGCAGCGGCCCAGGCTGCAGCGCGCGGCAAGCCGGTGGTGCTGTATCCCGAGCTGAAGTGTCCGGCCGAACTGCTCGGCAAGGGCCTTGATCCGGTGCCGGCCTTTCTCGACGCGCTGGCTCGACGGGTTGCCGAGGTGGACGTGCTGGTTCAGTGTTTCGACGTTGCAACGCTGCATCGGATCAAGTGCGCAAGCGGCCTTCATTGCACGCTGCTGGTTGACTCGCGAGGTGATCCGGAAGCCTCACTCGACGCACACGGCGAGTGGCTGGACGGACTGGCCCTTTCCAAGAGCTGGGTGCTCGGCAGCCACGGAGCGCGCCTGATGGAGCGGATCCATCGTCGCGGACTTCGCGTGGATGCGTGGACACTGCGCGACGA
>CAYLNP010000390.1:0-1714 GCA_964384925.1 uncultured Woeseiaceae bacterium | reverse complement strand
GCCTTCGAGCAGCGCATGGGGTTGGCGGACAGACAGTGCGTTCCAGCCCATTTGCGGCACGGGTCGGCCGGGTGCGTTGGTGAACCTTTGTGCCTGGCCGGGGAGTACGCCCAGGCAGCGAGCGTCCTCCTCATCGGAGCCCTCGCACAGCAGCTGCATTCCCAGACAGATGCCCAGCACGGGCTGGATCAGGCCGGGGATCAGGCGGTCGAGCTCAGCGCCCCGCAGGCGCTCCATCGCATGGGCTGCTGCCCCGACGCCGGGGATGATCACATGCGAGGCCCGGCGAATGACCGCCGGATCCTGCGTGAACACGCTGTCGCGTCCGAGTCGGGTGAGTGCGAACTGCAGCGATGCGATGTTCGCGCCGCCGGAGTTCACCAGTGCTACCGGCTCCGGCGTCGTCACAATACGCCCTTCGTGCTGGGAAGCTCGGTGCCGCTGCGCGCGAAGGCCTGACGAAGTGCGCGCCCGACGCCCTTGAACGACGCCTCGACCATGTGATGGGTGTTCTGACCCTGCACACGCACATGAATCGCCGCACGCAGCGTCTCGGCCAGGGAGCGGAAGAAATGCGGCACCATCTCGGTGGCCATGCCGCCAACCTCCTGGCGCGGAAAATCTGCCTCGAACACGGTAAAGGGTCGGCCGCCAAGGTCGATCGCCACCTCGACACGTGTCTCGTCCATGGGCAGCAGAAAGCCGTAGCGACCGATGCCGCGGCGCTCGCCCAGCGCACGGTCGAGTGCGGAACCCAGCGCCAGCGCGCAGTCCTCGACGGTATGGTGTTCGTCGATGTGCAGATCACCGCGGCAGATGAGCGTCAGGGCAAAGCCACCGTGCTTGGCGATCTGCTCGAGCATGTGGTCGTAGAAACCGATGCCGGTGCTGATCTTCTGGGGCCCTTCACAATCCAGGTCGACGCTGACATCGATGTCGGTTTCACGTGTCTTGCGCGAAAACTGCGCACGCCGTGGCCGGCCGGTGAGTTCGCGGGCAAGCTGCGGCCATGGATGCGCATCGTCGATGCAGCGGAACGGTACGCCAAGCAGCTTTGCGTATGGCTCGAAGGTGGCCTGGCCGATCACTACCGAGGCGTCGCGGTCGAAGCGCGCGCTCGCGGCAAAGCTGGCCAGCATCGCTTCCCAGGACTCAGCCTGAGCTGCCGCGCTGCGCGCCGTGAGTCCCTGCGACTCCAGCAGGGACTCGATCCAGCGGGCCACCGGGTCGTCGTGCGGTTCACCGGGCGTGGGCAGCAGCATGCAGCGAAAGCCGGCGTCCTGCAGCGACAGCAGAGCAGGCACGACGCCTGCGCGCAGACGCAGCGCTTCCACGCTGAGACAGCGCTGCGTGTTTTCAAGCAGCCCGCCATCGCGCTGCACGAGCAGGAGCTTCGGCTCAGCCATGTGCCTTGAGCTCCGTTGTCAGCGCGCCAAGCAGCAGGTCGTTCTGCTCGGCGCTGCCGATGCTGATGCGCAGCGCACCGGGCAGATCGGGATCGCGCGAGTAGTCGCGAATCAGTACGCCGCCACTGCGCGCTGCCGCGACGAGGGCGGCGGGATTGTCGACTTCGAGCAGCAGAAAATTCGCCGCTGACGGATACACCCGCCGCACACCCGGCACCGCCTCGAGCGCCTGGGCCATGCGTGCGCGTTGCTCACGCAAGGCTTCGATGCGGCTGCGCATCAGCGACATGGTGTCGCCTTCGAGGCTG
>CAYLNP010000389.1:0-1716 GCA_964384925.1 uncultured Woeseiaceae bacterium | reverse complement strand
GCACTTCGCGATGGGTCAGCTCGTTGAGCCTGCGCAGAAACCGCACGGCCTCCAGGTTCTCATTGCCACCATGCACGTTAGGCGCCCACTCGCCGGCCTCGCGCGAGTAGTCGAGATACAGCATCGAGGCCACCGCATCCACTCGCAGCCCGTCGAAATGAAACTCCTCGAGCCAGTACAGCGCACTGGAGAGCAGGAAACTCACCACTTCATGGCGATCGTAATTGAACACCAGCGTGCCCCAGTCCGGATGCGCACCCTTGCGCGGGTCGGCGTACTCATAAAGCGCGCTGCCATCGAAGCTCGCCAGGCCATGGGCATCCCGCGGGAAGTGACCTGCCACCCAGTCGAGCAGCACGCCCACCCCATGTCGGTGACAATGGTCGATGAAGTACTTCAGGTCATCGGCCTCACCGTAGCGACGCGTGGGCGCGAACATGCCCGTGGGCTGATATCCCCACGAATCATCGTAGGGGTACTCGGTGATCGGCATCAGCTCGATGTGGGTGAAGCCCAGCGAGACCACATAGGGGACGAGGGCGTCTGCCAGCGCGCGATAGTCCAGCTGCTGGCCCTGCGCATCATGGCGCCATGCACCGGGGTGGAGTTCGTAGACGGACATCGGTGCATGCAGCCAGTGCGCGTGTGCGCGCCTGGCCTGCCATTCGCCGTCCTGCCACACGTGCTGGCTGGCCGCGGCAACAACTGAGGCCGTGCGTGGACGCAGTTCGGCGGCACGTGCGTAAGGATCGGCTTTCAGAAACAGCGCGCCGCTGTGCCGATTGCGGATCTCGTACTTGTAGAGCCCGCCGGGCGAAAGGTCCGGGATGAACAGCTCCCATACCCCGCTTGCGCCACGCACACGCATGGGGTGCCAGCGGCCGTCCCAGTGATTGAAATCGCCGACGACGCTGACCCGTTCGGCCTCGGGCGCCCACACCGCGAAGACCACGCCTGCGATGCCGTCGCGGCTGACCGGATGCGCGCCCAGCAGCTGCCATGCGCGCACGTGCTCGCCGGCATTGAAACGCGCAAGTGCTGCCTCTTCGAGGACCGGGCCGAAGCAGTACGGATCCCAGTGCTCATGTGCGTGCCCGTGCGCATCGGCCCAGCGCAGCCGGTAGTGCTGCGGCACCGTGCCTGCGGCTTCGATCCATTCGAACAGCCCCGCGGCGTTGACCTGTCGCCCCTCGCGGCCGCCCTCGACGAGCGTCGCGCTGCGCGCGGTGGGCAGGAATGCACGCACGACCACGCGGCCGTCGGCGTGTGGATGTCTGCCGAGCAGGCGGAACGGATCATGCAGTGCGCCGGTCAGCAGCCGGCGCACATCGGCGGCCATCGAGTCACTTGTCACACGCATGTCATCCATCGACACCTGTTCTCGAAAAATGCTGCACCGGACATTTCCAAAGCTGGTCAACGATCAGCGAAATTCGCGTATGCTCTGAATCATCGAACACGCTTTCGTCCTGCGCCGCGCCATCACGGTACAGCGCCTGGCGAGTGGCCAGGCGAGGATGCGAACACATGAAGCCGGTCAAGTCGGGGCGCTTCGTAAGCCAGCTCACCAAGAGTACCATGGCGGTCATCATGGCCGGCGGTCGCGGCGAGCGCCTCAGCCACCTGACCCGCCACCGCGCCAAGCCCGCAGTCACCTTCGGCGGCAAGTACCGGATCATCGATTTCACGCTTTCCAACTGCGTGAACTCCGGCATC
>CAYLNP010000388.1:0-1717 GCA_964384925.1 uncultured Woeseiaceae bacterium | reverse complement strand
GTGAAACGGGATGTTCGCATACGCGTCGCGTGGGTCCTGCGCGGGAACGGCTCGATCGCCGGCCGGCGGCAGTGTAGCAGTGTGCATGGCGGCACGTGAGGCCCCGGCACGAACTACAATCCCCGCGAGGCCATGACGTACCGCGTCCACCCGAGCACCTCAGCAGGAGCCTGCATGACGCCCAGGGACAGTTTTCTCGCATTGCATCGCCACATGAGTGCACTGATCATCGGTCAGTCGGTGCTTGTCGATCGTCTGCTCATTGCATTGTTATGCGACGGGCACCTGCTGGTAGAGGGTGCGCCGGGGCTGGCCAAGACGCGCGCAATCCGGGTGCTTGGTGCCTGCATCGAGGGGGACTTCCAGCGCCTTCAGTTCACGCCCGACCTGCTGCCGGCAGACCTTACCGGCACTGAAATATACCGACCCCAGGACGGCACGTTCACGTTCCGGGAAGGGCCGCTTTTTCACAACCTGGTGCTGGCCGACGAGATCAACCGCGCGCCGGCGAAAGTCCAGTCGGCGCTGCTCGAGGCGATGGGCGAGCGCCAGATCAGCGTCGGGCGGACCACCTACCGCCTGCCGCAGCTCTTCATGGTCATGGCCACGCAGAATCCCATCGAACAGGAGGGCACCTACCCGCTGCCCGAGGCCCAGCTCGATCGTTTCCTGATGCACGTGCGTGTGGCGTATCCGGATGCCGACGCAGAGCGGGCGATTCTGCGACTCAACCGTGGCGAGGCGCAGCAGGCCGATGCCTGGCAGCCCGGTGGCAACGCAGAACAGCTCGCGCAGCGAGATATCTTCGCCGCCCGGCAGGAGGTGCTGGCGCTGCACATGAGCGACGCGCTGGAGGCCTATCTGGTCGAACTGGTGCTGGCGACGCGCACGCCCGAGCGCTACGGTGACGATCTCGCCGGCGTACTGAGCTTCGGGGCCAGCCCGCGGGCCACGCTGGCGCTGGATCGCTGTGCGCGTGCGCGCGCGTGGCTGGCGGGTCGCGATTTCGTCGCGCCGGAAGACATCCAGGCCATCGCGCACGACGTGCTGCGTCATCGAATCCTGCTCGGCTACGAGGCCGAAGCCGATGGCATGCAAGCCGATGCCTTCATCGACCTGCTGCTGGCACGCGTGGCCGTGCCCTGAGCGCCGTGGTTCAGCCCGCAGTCGAATCACCCGTGAGCGTTGGGCTGCCGACGCTGCTGCGTCTGGCAAGGCCCGCATCGATGATGAACCTCGATGCCCTGCGTGCCCGCGCGCCGCTTCACGGCGGCGGCTTGAGTGCGCTGCGAGGACGCGGCATGGAATATGACGAGTCGCGTCCCTACCAGCAGGGCGACGATCCGCGCAGCATCGACTGGCGGGTGACGGCGCGCAGCGGTCGCACGCACACGAAGCTGTTTCGCGAGGAGCGCGAGCGCCCGGTGCTGTTGTGGGTGGATCTGAGACCATCGATGTTCTTCGCCACCAGCGGCAGCTTCAAGGCGGTGCTCGCGGCGCGTGCGGCGGCGCTGCTGGCCTGGGCGACCTCGCAGCAAGGCGATCGTGTCGGCGTGCAGCTGTTCTCGGCGGACATGCATGTGGAGCGCAGACCTGCCCGCGGCAACCACGGTGTGCTGGCGCTGTGCCGCGCGCTGATGTCGGTGCCGGCGCTGGCCGAAGGCCGCGCGCCGCCGTCGGACGCGGCGGCGCCCGATATCCAGACCATGCTTGCGAG
>CAYLNP010000387.1:1550-1780 GCA_964384925.1 uncultured Woeseiaceae bacterium | reverse complement strand
TCAATGCCAACCGTCCGGGAGCAGGATATTGGAGCGCGATGCCGTCGACGTCGGATTCTCCCGACCGGCTGCCAGCGATCGGAATCTACGTACGGCGCAGGTCGACCGGCCCGAACGGGTTCTGCACGTCGTAATCCCGACGATCATTCGGGTCACTCAGAAACAAGAGTCTGAGCTTCGCGCCCTGTTCCCCCACGGAGTCGCACCCGCGACATTCCCGATATCCCGCG
>CAYLNP010000387.1:0-1540 GCA_964384925.1 uncultured Woeseiaceae bacterium | reverse complement strand
ACCACGCTGTCCGTTCCAAGCGTCATGCGCCCCGCCGGGGCCACCAATCGGCAACACCAATTGCCGAAGCCGTCCCGATATCCCGCGATCGGATGAAACTCCACGCGGGGGCCCACCGATCCTCCGGGTCGGCCTCCTCCACCGGAAGTCTGGTTATCCAGCTTCGACATTCATGAGATGAGTTCTAGACTACCGCTGCCCTGAAGTCGCAGAAGTACACAGAAGGGGACGTAGTCGCTCCTACTCGTCGAAGATCAACTCGACTGGCGTAGAGTTGTCACGGCCCGATCGCAGTGAGGACGAGTCAAGTGCTGGAATCGATTCGCGACCGTTTGCGCCAGCGAATTCCCTTGGACTGGTCGAATGGAATCGCACCATTCGATCCAGCCATCCCAGTCCGGGAGGAGGTTCAGCGGGAAAAATTCAAGGGCTTCGAGATCGCGGTCAAATGGCTCGTCTCCGCCCTAGGGCGCGCTCCCGATTCGGGCTGGACGGTACTCGAAGCGGGGCACGGATCGACTGGGTACGCGCGCTACTACGCACAGCTCTTCGATCGCGTCTATGGGATTGATTTGAAAGACTATTCGCTCTTTCATCCGGGTGTCACTTCGCTCGTCGGCGATCTGACCCAAAACGTTCCGCTGGATCCCGGCTCGGTCGACCTTGCGGTTTCTCATTCGGTTCTCGAGCACGTTGCCGATGTACCCGCGGTCCTGAAATCGATCGACCGAGTTCTAAAACGCGACGGCTATGCGTTCATCACGGTCTATGGTCTCTACTTCAGTCCGGAAGGCTCGCACGTCCGCACCTCGGACCTGCACTACCGCAACTGGGAACACCTCGACCCCGGCTCACCCCACTACCTGCTTCGGGCGTCGCCGAATTCGAAGGTGACGAAGGCCGCATATCTAAATGGGGCGCGCATGTCGGACTATCTGGCGGCGCTCGGAAGCGTACCCTGGGACATCGTGCGCTTGTCACGATCCTATGACGAGCGTGAGATCCCCGAATACGTCGATCGAGGGCAGTTCGACGAGCTCGATCTGCGCACACGTGGCTTCAAGCTCCTGGCGCGCAAGACGCGGGGATGTCCCAAGACGGATTGATCTTCTAGGACATCGGAGCGTACACGGTCGGCCAACGATGTCTCTTGCCCCCCGAATTCAGGCGGGGAGAGCCGGTGACGGTATCGCCTGCTGCGCTGTCCTTTCTCACCAGAGTCGTGGCATCAGGTCCGCGATCTCTCGCTGCTGCGGATGGATTTCGACCCGTGTCCAGGGACATGATCCCTTGCGCACTAAGGGAACATCAACTTTTGCGCGCCTCCCTCCTTTCCTGAAGGCCCGACCGGGATTCAGGGGTGGAGCCCCTGGATCCCGGTCCCCTCAGGTTCTTGCGCTGCTTCCGGACGCAGCCCGCTCGAGATCCCGGAGCTGGTAGCTGCGGCCGCTGATGTTCAGGACCTGGCTGTGGTGAAGCAGCCGAAGCTCCAGCGTGTCGGCCATCCCCGACAGGCGCAGCTTGCGCAGCGCGTGGTCCA
>CAYLNP010000386.1:0-1800 GCA_964384925.1 uncultured Woeseiaceae bacterium | reverse complement strand
GAACCTCGAGCCGCGCAGCGTCGGCCTGCATGCGTTCGCAAAAGGCGTTGAGGCAATGCAGGAAATCCGAACCCAACGTCCGGCCGGACTTGACCTCGATGGGAATTATGCACAGATTGTAATTACGACTTGCAATTTGTGAAATCGCTCGTGCACTCGCAGGATCGCGTCTGCATAACGCGCCCGCCACGGACCGACGATCGGGAATTCGCGACAGATATCCGGATCAAGCAGAGCGGAGACATCGGCTCGGGAGGTTCGCTTGACATCAACAGACTGGTCTATAGACTAGTTGTTACTATGAATGAAGAAATCGGTGCCTACGAGGCCAAGACCCGCCTGCCGGAACTGCTGCGTGCGGTGAAAGCGGGACGGCGCTTCACGATCACAAACCGCGGGGAGGCAGTTGCCGACCTCGTCCCCAGCGCAGCGGCGACGCTGCCGGAGCGGCGCGCCACGATCGAGCGTTTTCAGGCCTTCCGGGCGGCAAACGCCCCTCCGGGCGGCACCGGACCCAGCATTCGCGCGCTCATCGACGAAGGGCGTCAGTGAGCTTCGTGCTCGACGCCTCTGTCACCCTGTCGTGGCTGCTGACAGACGGAAAGCGCGCCGACCTTGCCTACGCCAACGCAGTGCTGGAAGCGCTGAAAGATCCTGCGATCCATGTGGTCGTCCCGGCCATCTGGGCCCTGGAGGTCGGCAACGTCCTCGCGCGTGCCGAGCACCGCAAAATGCTCAACGAGGCACAGAGCGAGGCCTTCCTGGCGATGCTGGCCGGGCTGGGAGCGGAGGAAGACCCGGCGGGTGGCGATGTTGCGCTGGGCGACACGCTGCAGCTGGCCCGGCGCTACGGACTTTCAGCTTACGACGCCAGCTATCTTGAACTCGCGCTGCGGCGGGGGCTGCCTCTGGCGACCCTCGACAGCGATCTGCGCAAAGCCGCGACCAGGGCCGGCGTGGCAAGATTCACGGCTGATTGAGTCGCGGGACGCACGATCGTAAATCGCCCTTACCATCGGTGCAGCAAGTCCGGCAGCCGATGGATCGCCTCCCGATTGGTGTACGAGCTGGCCCGCACGGCCGCCTCTGCGAGCGGCAGCCAGCAGCACTGCGCGTGTTCCAGGGGCGAGAGGGTGACAGGCACCCGTTCAGCCAGCGACAGCGCCCACCAGTGCTCTCGATTGACCGTGGCGTCCGGGGCATAGCGCGCCCGCCAGGGGCCGACGATCGGAAACTCCCGGCGGATACCAAGATCGATCAGCCCGGAGAAATCGGCGATGCCCGTCTCTTCGAGAACTTCCCGCCGCGCCGCCTGTGCGGGCGACTCGTCGCGCAGCAGCGCACCGGTCACCGACTGCCAGAAATCCGCCGGGGCGATACGCCGCAGCAGCAGCACCTCCAGCGCGCGCGTGTGGATGACTACCAGCACGGACTCCGGACGACGCACGATGGGCTCTGTCACATGGCCAGTGTGCCACGTACGCTCGCGGCGCTGCGCACACAGGGCCGCTGCTAGTTGTTCGGTGACCCCTCATCCTTCGCCGCCGCCTCATGGCGACGCACGCGGATACCGGCCTCGCGCAGCTGCTCTGCAGAAACCTCCGAGGGCGCGCTGGTCAGCGGACAGCTCGCCGTCTGCGTCTTCGGGAAGGCGATGACGTCGCGGATGCTCTCCGCACCACACATCAGCATCACCATGCGGTCCAGGCCGAAGGCGATGCCGCCATGCGGGGGCGCACCCGACTTCAGCGCATCGAGCAGGAAGCCGAATTTCTCGCGCGCCTGTTCATCGGAGATGCC
>CAYLNP010000385.1:0-1804 GCA_964384925.1 uncultured Woeseiaceae bacterium | reverse complement strand
TGGCGGAATGGCTCCCTTCGGTCCGCTTTATTTCCGCCAAAGACCTCCCGCAGGCGACGCCCTTCGGAGCTTGAATGGGCGCCATCGCACCCGGATCGATCAAGGTCTGCGGGCGATCAGGTGTCGAAGAACACCTCGGCGGCTTCGAACACTGGTCCGTCGACGCAGACGCGCTTCATTGCCGCACCAGAGGGTGTGCGCACCTCGACGGCGCAACCTGCGCAGCCGCCGACCGCACAGGCCATGTATTCTTCCAGGGACACCTGGCAGGGCAGCGCGAACTCCGCGGCGAGGGTGGCCACTGCGCGCAGCATTGGCGTCGGTCCGCAGGCATAGATGCTGACCTCTGCGCGCGCCTGGGCCGAAAGCTGATTCAGCCACAGCCTCGCAAGATCGGTGACATAGCCGGGGTAGCAGCCGGGAAGGCCCGCCAGGCTGGTGAGCCGGCTGGGAATGCCCTGGTCTTCGATGGTGTGCAGCGCGGCAGATGCGCTGCCAGGCAGGCCGGCGACCGGTGAAGGCGTGTGCGCCAGCTCGAAGGGAAACGCGATCTCCGAGCCCATCAACACCAGGGGTGCCCAGTTCGCGCGCGTGTCCGCGCGCAGTGACTCGGCCAGGAAGAGCATGGGCGGGATACCCACACCGCCGCCGAGCAACAGCGCCCGGGGCCGCGCCGGATCAGGGCGAAACGGCTGGCCGATCGGTCCCAGCACGCTGAGCGACTCGCCGACGCGGCGCTGCGCCAGTCGCGTAAGTCCGTGACCGTGGGTCTTGTACAGGACCTCGAGCCATCCCCCTGCGGCGTCGGCGCGCATGATCGACAGCGGTCTGCGCATCGGCAGTTCCTCATCGCAGCGCAGGTGGACGAAACTCCCCGGGCGGGCGTGGGCCGCGCATTGCGGTGCGTCGAGGCGCAGGATGAACTGACCGTCAGGGTGAGGCTCGTGACTGAGCACCCGGGCATCATCAAGATGGATCGTGTCACGATGCGCTCGGGCGGAACCGGTTGCGCTCATTCAGGCCTCCTGGCAGCGCGGCGAGGTTCAAGCCTCGCGAACGTGTGCATGTTCGTCCAGCCACTGCCGGGCGATGACCCGTGCGGCTTCCCTGTCGATATCCTCGCGGCGCACCCGGCGTCGGCGCAGGCCACCTGCCCGCGCCTCACGCAGGCGCGCCAGGGCTTCCGTGGAGCTGTGGCGTTCGTCGACGGTCTCGACGGGCAGCGCGCTGTGGCCGGCCAGCGCCTTGGCGAACGCCCTCGCCGCCAGCGTCATCGCCGAGTCGGAGCCATCAGCATTATAGGGCAGGCCGACAACCAGCAGATCGGGTTGCCACTCGCGGAGCAGTGCAGTGATGCCCTGCCAGTCCGGCTCGCCTGCGCGCGGCAGCAGCGTTGCGATCCCCCGCGTTACACCCGCCCGGCTCTCGCCGATGGCCACACCCGTGCGCCTGAGTCCGTAGTCGAACGCCAGCAGCGTGACGTGTGCCTGCGCACCCTGCGCCATGTGCGAAGGTCGCCTCGCTCAGGCGTGCCCGGCGTAGCTGCTCAGCTGCGTCAGGTCGATACCCAGCAGTCCCGCCGCGCGGCGCCAGCGCTGGTCCACCGGCACGTCGAAGATGAGCGCGGGATCGGCGGCCACGCTGAGCCATGCATTGGCTGCCATCTCCTGCTCGAGCTGTCCGGCGCCCCAGCCGGCATACCCGAGCACGACCAGCGCGCGTTCGGGGCCGCGCTCGTCGGCAAGGGCGGCAAGCACGTCCTGCGAGGTGGTGACCTGAAGGTCGTCGGAGATGGCCAGCGTCG
>CAYLNP010000384.1:0-1806 GCA_964384925.1 uncultured Woeseiaceae bacterium | reverse complement strand
GCTCCAACCTGGTGCTGGGGAAACACAGCGGGCGCCACGCCTTCCGCGAGCGGGTCGAACAGCTGGGCTTCAAGCTCGACCAGGGTGAGCTCAACCGCTGCTTCGCCGAGTTCAAGAAGCTCGCCGATCGCAAGAAGGAGATGTTCGACGCCGATATCGAGGCAATTCTGATGAATGCCGAAGTGGGCCAGGCCGGGTACTGGGAACTTCAGGAACTGCATATCACGGCGGGTACGGGCACGATCGCCGCGGCCGCAGTCAAGATGCGCTCGGAGGACGGCGGGCAGGTCCAGGAGGCGGCAGTGGGAGACGGGCCGGTTGCTGCGGCATTTCGAGCACTCGAGCGGGCCACGGGCATCGAGCTTGTGCTGAAGAACTTCGATCTTCGAAGTGTCAGCGTCGGCGACGACGCGCAGGGTGAGGTCACGGTAACGGTCGAATATAATGGGCAGCCGTTCCGGGGTCAGGGCCTGTCCACGGACATTGTCGAAGCCGGGGCCAGGGCATACCTGGAAGTCATCAATCGCGTTCATCGCCGAGCGCAGAACACCGACGCTGCGGCACCCGCCGAAGCGGCGCAAGCCTGACAAGAAAGAAACCAAGGGAAAATTTCGATGCCCATCCAATCGAGTCGCTACATCTGGTTCAATGGCTCACTCGTGCCCTGGGAGGATGCCAAGGTGCATGTGCTCTCCCACGCGCTGCACTACGGCTCGTCGGTGTTCGAGGGCATCCGTGTCTATCGCACGCCTGCCGGCAGCCAGGTCTTCCGCCTTGGCGAGCACATCCGACGCCTGTTCGACTCCGCGAAGATCTACCGCATCGTGATTCCCCACACCGTGGAAGACGTCATGGCGGCCTGCAAGCAGGTGGTCGTCGAGAACGCACTGGAAAACGGCGCCTATATCCGGCCGGTGTCGTTTCGCGGCTACGGCGAAATCGGCCTGGCTGCGAAGCCCGATCACCAGGTCGACACGGCCGTGGCCGCGTGGGAATGGGGCGCCTATCTGGGTGCCGATGGCATGGAAAAGGGTGTGGACGTCTGCGTGTCGTCCTGGCAGCGCGTCGCCCCCAATACCGTGCCGGCGCTGGCCAAGGCCGGCGGCAATTACCTGTCCAGCCAGCTCATCAGCATGGAAGCCAGGCGTCTGGGCTTTGCAGAAGGCATTGCCCTGACCACGCGGGGCACGCTCAGCGAAGGCGCCGGCGAGAACCTCTTCCTGGTCAAGAACGGCCGGCTGTACACGCCCACCGCCACCGACTCGATCCTCACCGGAATCACGCGCGACACGGTGATCACGCTTGCCCGGGAAGCCGGACTCGAGGTCATCGAAAAAGAGATCCCACGGGAAATGCTCTACCTCGTCGACGAGATATTCCTGACCGGCACCGCAGCCGAGATCACGCCGGTGCGTTCGGTCGATCGAATCGAGGTGGGCAATGGCCGGCGAGGACCGGTCACTGAAATGCTGCAGTCGCGGTTCTTCGGACTGTTCGACGGCTCGACCACGGATCGTTGGCACTGGCTGGAGCCGGTGGCGGCCTAGGCTGTCCGCCCTGAACTGTTCGCTGAACGTTTTTCGAAACCACTGGGAGTGACATGAGCGCTAAATCGCTGTTCGAGAAGGTCTGGCAGGATCACGTCGTCGTGCCGGAGACCGACGACCATCCGGCGGTGCTGTACATCGATCTGCACCTGACCCACGAGGTGACCAGTCCGCAGGCCTTCTCTGTGCTGCGCGAACGCGGGCTGAAGCTGCGCCGCACCGACCTCACGCTTGCGACCATGGACCACTCGACGCCGAC
>CAYLNP010000383.1:0-1811 GCA_964384925.1 uncultured Woeseiaceae bacterium | reverse complement strand
TTGCTGCTCACCTTCTTCACCGCGCTCTTGCTGGTGGAGGCCGCACGGGCCCGGGCGCCAGCGCCTGCGCGCGGCTTCTTCGCGCTGGCTGCCTTGCTGCTGCCTGCGCGCTTGCGTGAAGCCGGCTTTTTTGCCGCCACCGACGTCGCCTTGGATGCGCGAGAAGACCTCTTGCTAGCTGCCATGACGACCCTCCAGCCGGGTTCACCAAGCGGGGGATTATACAGCCGGCAGGCCGCATGGGAAGGGTTTCGGGACCGCACACGCGGGATTCACCAAGTGCTTGATTAGCCGGGATGAATCAGGCGATCGGGGCGGGCGGGAGGCTGACCGGTTCGGTCGCCTTCCAGTCGCTCGCGCGATGCTCGACGACCACATGCGTGTAGATCCCGCCGCGGACGTTGAAATCCGCGGTCAGGCGCATGAACCGCGGCGCCGTGGCGGCGACGAGGTCGTCCAGGATCGTGTTGGTGATTGCCTCGTGAAACGCACCCTCGTCGCGGAATGACCAGACGTAGAGCTTCAGCGACTTGAGCTCCACACAGCGCGCCTCCGGGATGTACTCCAGATACAACGTGGCGAAGTCCGGTTGACCTGTCTTGGGGCACAGGCAGGTGAACTCCGGAATTCGCATGCGAATCACGAAGTCCCGGCCGGGACTGGGGTTCGGAAAGGTTTCCAGCGCGCGGCTGGGTGCGGTCCCTGCACGTGTGGTCATGTTCAGTGTGAATCCATGTGTCGGCGCACGGTGACGGATCGTCCCCGCTGCGGAATTACTTTACACTACCGAGCCTGCAGCGACCACGCCCGCTGGCGTGCAGGCGCGCCACATCGCCCCGGAGTACACGCGTCGAAATGCGACTGAGCAAGATCAAGCTGGCTGGCTTCAAATCCTTCGTGGATCCGACCACCGTGCACTTCCCTGGCAACCTCATGGGCGTAGTTGGACCCAATGGCTGCGGCAAGTCGAACATCATCGATGCCGTGCGCTGGGTCATGGGGGAAAGCTCGGCAAAGAACCTTCGCGGCGAGTCGATGGCCGATGTCATATTCAACGGCTCGAGCGCTCGAAAGCCGGTGGGCACCGCCTCCATCGAACTGATGTTCGACAATGCCGACGGTACGGTGGGTGGGCAGTACGCGCAGTATGCCGAGATTTCGATCAAGCGCGTGGTCTCACGCGATGGCACTTCGGACTATTTTCTCAATAACACCCGCTGTCGGCGCAAGGACATCACGCATATCTTCCTGGGTACCGGGCTGGGACCGCGCAGCTATTCCATCATCGAACAGGGGATGATCTCGCGACTCGTGGAGGCGCGCCCGGAAGAGTTGCGCACCTTCCTCGAAGAGGCGGCCGGCATCTCCAAGTACAAGGACCGGCGCCGCGATACCGAGCATCGTATCCGTCATACACGCGAAAATCTGGAGCGGCTGACCGATCTGCGCGACGAGGTCGACAAGCAGATTCGTCATCTGCAGCGTCAGGCACGCACCGCGGAGCGCTACAAGGAGCTTCGCGACGAGGAACGCCAGGTCGGTGCTCAACTGCTGGCGCTGCGCCTTGCGGACATGGATCAGGCAATCGCCGAGGTCCGTGGGCGACTCGAAAGTGCTGAAACGGCGTTCCAGGCGGCCGTAGCTGACCAGCGGGCACATGAAACGAGCATCGAAAAAGCGCGGGCTGAGCATGCCGAGCGCAGTGACGCCTTCAACTCGGTACAGGCGCATTACTACCGTGAAGGATCGGAAATCGCCCGTCTGGAACAGACCATCCATCATGGCAAGCAGATGCGTCAGCGTCAGCAGGC
>CAYLNP010000382.1:0-1832 GCA_964384925.1 uncultured Woeseiaceae bacterium | reverse complement strand
TTCAGCTTCGCGCCAACAACCTGACCAACCGCACGTACCGGCCGCATCTGTCACAACTCAACGCCCGCGGACGCACAGTGATGCTGCAGGTACGCCACGGTTTCTGATACAACGCTGCCTCGCCGCCCCAGGAAACACTGCAACATGACGCAATCGACGAACGAGTGGTCCCCGGACCGCTCGCGTGCAGGCCGCACGCGGACTGTTGCGCCCGCTGCGAGTCTGGCGGCGGCCTTTGCGCTGGCTGCCCATGGGCCGGCATTCGCGCACTTTTCCTGGCTGTCGGCCAGCCTGATCGACGATCGCGTCGAGCTCGTCGCGCAGTTCGGCCACCATCTGCCGCCAGAACGCACGCTGCCCGTCGAGCGCATCGACGCGGTCGTGGTGTTCGACCCGAGCGGCGAGCCCATGGCCACCGTGCGCACGGATCAGTCGCTGCACGCGCCGCTCGGCGAGCCCGGCACCTACGTGCTCAGCGCCCGGCTGCAGCCGCGCTTCTGGAGTCGCACGACCCAGGGCGGGCGCAATGCATCCCGACTCGAGCATCCGGATGCCTTCAGCTGCCGGGCGTCGATCGATACGGTGACGACCCTGGTGAACACCGGCGGCCCGGGCGGCGTCGTGGCACAGGCTGCGGGACACGACTTCGAGCTCATCGCCCGGCAGGATCCCTCCACGCTTTCAGCCGGCGATACGCTGGAGGTGCTCGTACTGTTTCGTGGCCGTCCCTGGCAGGGACGACTGCAGGGCACCTGGCAGGGGTATGTGCCGGACAACGACGACGACTATCCGCTCAGCGTAGACACCGACGCGGACGGTATCGCGCAACTGGTTCTGAGCCACAGCGGCGGCTGGCTGCTGTGGGCCAACACGCGTGAGCCGTATATCGATCCCGAGACCTGTGATCAACAGGCGTGGAACGCGACGCTGACCTTCGAGGTTCTGTGAACGTCTCGGTCCGACGCAGGCCAGGCCATCTGTCGTGCGTCGTGAGAAATACGCGACGTACGGCGGGGCTGGCGATTTTTGCCCTGCTGACGGCCGCCGGCACACTGCTCGCGTCGGCCGGCAGCGCCCACGCCCATGCGCTGCTTTATCGCGTGGTCGAGGGGCCGGCGATCACGGTGCAGCTCTATTTTCCAGACAATGACGCACCCCTGTTCGAGCCCTACGAAGTGTTCGCGCCCGAAAGCACCCGCGCGCACCAGACCGGGCGCGTCAATGCGCTCGGCGAGGTGACGTTTCGTCCTGACCGGCCCGGCGAGTGGCGTGTGCAGGTCATGACCGCAGACGGGCATGGTGTGGACGCCCGCATCGACGTCGAAGCCGACCTGTCGGTCAGCGCTGCGTCGCAGGCCGAACCCGCACCCTGGTGGCAGCGCGTCACCGTTGGCATGGGCTACCTGCTCGGGATATTCGGACTGCTGGCCCTGTGGCGGCTGCGTCGCAGTGCAGGCGAACAGGCCTGAGATGCATATCCCCGACGGCCTGATCTCCCCGCAGACCTACCTGCCCGCCTATGCCGTGGCGGCACCGCTGTGGTGGTGGGCGGGCCGGCAGTTCGGCTCGAGCGTCGGCGATGCGGCCCTGCCGCGCCTGGCCGTGTTCACGGCGCTGGCCTTCCTGCTCTCCACACTGATGCTGCCACTGCCCGGCGGTACGTCCGGGCATGCACTGGGTGTCGCACTGCTGGCCCTGTGTTTCGGTGCCAACACCGCGTTCCTGGCCTACACGCTGGTGCTGCTGCTACAGGCGGTGGTGCTCGGTGCCGGGGGCATCACGTCGCTGCCGGTCAATTCGCTGGCCATGGGTCTTGTGGGCAGCTGGTCGGC
>CAYLNP010000381.1:0-1843 GCA_964384925.1 uncultured Woeseiaceae bacterium | reverse complement strand
TTTTCGGCGTGATCGAGGATCCAGCGGATCTGTTCGGGGAACAGTCGCGGGTTGACCGTATGGCAGATGCCACCGGCACAGGACACCGCGTAGTAGAGCTCCATGTGCCGGTGATCGTTCCAGGCCAGCGTGGCCGCCCGGTCGCCGGCGCGCATGCCCAGGGCCGACAGCGCGTTTGCAAGCCTTGCCGCGCGCGCGAAGCAGTCGCGATAGGCGTAGCGCGACACGCCCTGGTCTGCGGTCAGCGAGACGATCTGCTGGTCCGGGTGCAGTCTTTGCGCGTGCGCCATCAGCGAGCCGATGGTCAGCGCGTGAGTCATCATCAGTCCCTGCATGGCCGCTCCCCCCCGTCATGGCGCACGCAGGCATGCTAGCGCAGGTGCCCCGGCCGGGCCCAGCACTGCGCGACGCCGTGCGCCTACTTGCCGATGCAGAAGCTGGAGAAGATCCGCCCCAGCAGGTCGTCGCTGGTCACCTCGCCGGTGATCTCTCCGAGCACCTGTTGCGCCAGACGCAGCTCCTCGGCGAGCAGTTCCAATGCGGCCTGGTCGGTGAGCGCGCGCATGCCATGGTCCAGGTGTGCGCGTGCGCGCGCCAGCGCGTCGAGATGGCGGCGCCGCGCGATGATGGTCGTGGTCGCCTCCTCTCCAAGCCCTGCGGCGCGGGTCAACGCGTCGCGCACGCCTTGCAGTCCCTCGCCGGTCAGCGCAGAGATCGTGACGGCGGGGGGGTCGAACGCAAGCGCGGGGGCGTCGCCGCGCAACAGGTCTGCCTTGTTGAGCACCAGCGTTGCGGACAAGCCGACCGGCAGCTCGGCCAGCAGCGCGTGGACGTCCGCCTGGGTCGTGGCGGTGATGTCCATCACCAGCAGCGCATGGTCGGCACGGGCCAGTTCGGTGTGCGTGCGTCGGATGCCTTCCTGCTCGATCTCATCGTCACTTGCACGCAGCCCGGCGGTGTCGAGGATGTTCAGCGGCATGCCGTGAATGGCGATCTGTTCGCGCAACACATCGCGCGTGGTGCCGGGCTGCGCCGTGACGATCGCCGTCGGGGCGCCGGCCAGCGCATTGAGCAGACTCGACTTGCCGGCATTGGGCGGCCCGGCGATGACCACCGTCAGGCCTTCGCCCAGCAGCCGACCCTGATGGGCCGCGGCGGCCAGCTGATCGAACCCGATCGCCAATGCGGTCAGCGCCTCCGCATGGGCGGTCATGTCGGCGAGCGCCAGGTCCTCGTCGGCGAAATCGATGGCCGCCTCGATCTGCACGCGCAGCGCGGTCAGCTGTGTCAGCAATCCCTGCACGAGTGCGGAGAAGTCTCCATCCAGCGAGCGCATCGCCGCGCGCGCTGCCTGCGCACTTCGGCTGGCCACCAGATCGGCGATGGCCTCGGCCTGCACGAGGTCGAGCCGATCGTTGAGAAAGGCGCGCAACGAGAACTCGCCCGCCTCGGCGGGACGCGCGCCGAGTGCGTAGATCCGCTCGAGCAGCAGGTCGACCAGCACCGGGCTGCCGTGACCCTGCAGCTCGACCACATCCTCACCCGTGAAGGATCGCGGCGCAGGAAAGTACAGCGCGATCCCCTGGTCGAGTGTGCCGCCATCGGCGGCGCGAAAGCGGCACAGGGTGGCGCGCCGTGCGTGCAGGTTCACGCCGGTCAGGGCTTCGGCGATCGCGTGAGCGCGCGCACCGGAGATGCGCAGCACGCTGATGCCGCCGCGGCCGGGCGGCGTGGCCAGCGCTGCGATGGTGTCGTCTACCGCCTGCATGCCTTGGCGGGATGCGTTGTCATCAGGCCTTCGCGTCGCGCTCGATCACGTGATTGATGCGCCACTGCTGCAGCG
>CAYLNP010000380.1:0-1849 GCA_964384925.1 uncultured Woeseiaceae bacterium | reverse complement strand
TGGAAGCAGGGAGCCCTATGATTAAAACGCAAATTTCGGGTTTTTGGAGTAAGGGACCACTTCTTGCCCTGGGCTGTTTGATCGGGGCAATTATACTGTTAAGCTGGTCTAAGTCTCCATCATCTGGCCAAACTGCAACAATTAGCCTTTTGGAGCCGCTGGACTCCATCCAACTCGAAGATCCATTTACCCCTGCAGAAATTCAAGGAAACTTTATCGATTCCGGTCAGACTATAGGGTGGCATCTTTCCACCAGCCAATACGACAGGATCAAGGCATTGGAACAAATAATTCAAGGAGATACATCCGTTTTAGCCCTCATAGACTTGCCCCAACAGTTGGACGATTTGCCTTTGACCGGGGAGGAACACAAACTGTGGGATGTTTTTTTAACCGGCATTAGAAATGAATCTAAGCAGGGAGATGTCCAGTTGAAGAGTGTCGATTTAATCAAAAAAATGCGGGATCGGGATCAGCTACGGGCAGCATTAAATCGGGATATTTACGAGCATGATCGTTTAAGTGACCCATCTGAAAGGTCAGTTTTGAGCATTTCAATATCTAAACAGCGATTAAAACTTACCGAGGTAGAAAAACAAATCGTTCGCCTTATTCGGGAAACAGATCAACCAGGAAGTCGTCCTAACCGAAGTACACTATCAAATCAAGACAAGACGGCCTTAATGGCTTCATTAGATCGAATGATGAACGAAGGTGAGGTGGTGGCCTCCAGTTCCGGCTACTTCAAACCTGAGACATTGTTGTCAGGTCATAAGGTTTATTTACAGGCTTTTCCGCATGAAACCTTTGTCCTGGCAAAGGTGAACAGCTTGCCACCAATAGCTTTGGTTGATTTACATACAAATGTCAGGATACCAATTCAAAGCGTTGAAGATGAAGGGATTAGGTGGCTGTTGCGATTCGATTCGAACCTTTTGCCTATTGAGGTGTCAAGTATTTGGAGGCTGGAAACAGCAAAAGACCGTCCATCCGGAGCTTTATTACATCCCGTTTTAACTTGGGGCAGGCTGAAATCATAGGCTCGATGTCGGACTAAAATTGCAACTTTGAGGTTTGGTCTACCTTTTTACATATAACGATTTAAAAGTATGCGAATTTTATTCTTTTTAATAGCCTTGCCAAGTATATTACAAGCCCAATCGGCATTGACAGAAGCCAATTATAAGGTATTTGATACTGCCTTAAATAAGGAAGTGACTTTAGACGATGTGGTGAAGGCTATGCAGGATTATGATGTGTTGCTTTTTGGGGAAGAACACAACGACAGCGTCGCGCATTATTTGCAGGCGCAAATGTTCGAAAGAATGCATAAAGCTTTTGGTGCGCAACTGGCTATATCCATGGAAATGTTTGATCGGGATGTCCAACATGTTATGGATGAATACCTCGGCGGACATATTCGGGAGAAGCACTTTAAAAAAGACGCCCGGGTATGGAGTAATTATAAGGATTATCAGCCCATGGTTTTGTACGCCAAAGAGCATGGTTTGGACGTGATTTGCGCCAACGCGGCCAGTAGATACACCAATTTAGCGGGCAGGGAAGGCCAGGCAACTTTAGCCAAACTACCCAAATCAACGCGTGCTTACATGGCCCCTTTACCCTATCCGGTTGCTTCCGGACCTTATTACAATAAGCTGATGCGCTTCATGTATGGGGATGATCATATGGCTTCCGATACCACCAGCGCCGCACCAGCAATGAGTATGGGTGGGTTCGACCTAATCACCGCTCAGTCACTGTGGGATGCCACCATGGCTTGGTCCATCGCATCCTACCTCAAAAAGAAACCCAATCGTAAAAAGAAAGTATTACAGTTGAATGGCAG
>CAYLNP010000379.1:0-1866 GCA_964384925.1 uncultured Woeseiaceae bacterium | reverse complement strand
GCCACGAGCTGCGGATGATGTCACCGCGCGACCGCAGGCTTCGCGGGCTGTTCGGTGTGTACTACTACGCGCTGGATGACAACCCCGGCTGGAACGTGCTGACGACTGGCGCGAATGCCGGACAGCGCAACCGCTTCGATACCGGCGCGGGCGTGCAGAACTCGGCGGCATTCGCAATGGTGGAGTACGACTTCACCGACCGGCTGACAGCCTCTGCCGAGGGCCGCTACCAGCGCGACAAGATCACCGCGACAACCAATTCTGATGGCGGCACGCCGTTTCTGACCCCTTTTACCAACGAGCAGAACGCCACCTTCAAGAAGTTTCTGCCGCGCTTCACCGTGCGGTTCGCGCTCTCTGAAGAGACCAACATCTACGCATCCTTCGCCCAGGGCAACAAACCGGGCGGCTTCAACAACTTCCCGGCCAACGCAACCCAGGAGTTCATCGACCGCTGGATAGAGCGCGGCTTCGATACCATTGACGAAGAGAACGTGGATTCCCTGGAGCTTGGCATCAAGGGCACCTTCGCGGACAACCGCTATGCCTACAACATCGCGGTCTTCAATCTCGACTGGACCGCCCAGACACTGACCCGCGCCGAGCCCTACGAGAACACCGCAGGCACCTTCACCACCGTGCCCTTCCAGATCAATGTCGGCAAGTCGCAGATTCAGGGCATCGAGCTGGAACTTACGGGGCGACCGACCGACTGGCTGGACTTCCGAGCTTCCTATTCGTTCACGGACCCGAAGTTCAAGGATTTCTACGACGAGGAACTCGAGGCGCTGCTGGATACCGACGGGCGTACCTCATTCCTACCGCCCCTGTTCGAAGAGTTGAATCCCAACGATGTCGACGGTCCTGTCGGTCAGGCGCGCGGGCAGGTCATTCCGCAGACGAGCCAGCATCAGGCCACGCTCGCAGTCACACTGCGTCGCGAGCTTGCCGGCCAGTGGTCCGGCTTCCTGCGCAATGACATCAACTACGAGGGCAAGCGCTACGTGCAGACCGACAACCTGCTCTGGGCGGATGCCAATCTGAAGTGGAATGCCCGGATCGGTGCCGAGAACGACAGCCTGACGGTGTCGCTCTACGTCAACAATCTGCTCGACGATGACACACCGATTGTCGGTACCCGCCTGTTCACGTTCGACCGGCCGATCTTCATCCCGAACGCGCAGGGGACAGGCAATCAGTTCACGTTCTATCGCGGCTTCCTGGCATCGCTGCCGCGCAAACGCGAGATCGGTGTTCAGGCGAACTACCGCTTCTGATGAGAACGTCAGGGTGGATGGCCCTGGTATGGCTGGCGGCGCCGCTCGGCGGCTGCGCATCGGTCATGCCAGGGCCTTCATCGGCGCACAGTGCGGAGGCCGCGCCTGCGGCCGCGGCGCCCGGCACCGTGGTCCGCCGCACCACGCTGATCGTGCATGACATGGACGCCTCCATCGAGTTCTATCGAGACGTGCTTGGCATGGCAGTGTGGCTGGACAGCCCCGGGACCGTCACAGAGCGAAGCCTGCCCTCCACCGCACGCCCTGGAGATGCGAGCCGCCTGGTGATAATGAAGGGCCGAGATCCGTGGATCGGCATGGTGGGGCTGCTGCAGTACGGGGACGCCAGGCCGTTACCCGGCAGACCCGAGCGCCTGCTTCCCGGCCACACGATCCTGATGATGGAAACCGATCAGCTCGATGCCATCTGGGAACGTATGCAGCGCAGCGGCACCGAAGTGCTGCGACCGCCGCAGGACTCGCAGGTGACCGGTTCCGATGGCAGCCGCTGGACGGCGCGCTTCCTGTTCGCGTTCGACCCCGACGGCCATCTGCTGGAGATCAATCAGCCCGAGCGGCCCGCCTCGTG
>CAYLNP010000378.1:0-1871 GCA_964384925.1 uncultured Woeseiaceae bacterium | reverse complement strand
GCGGTCTGCGACAATGGTGGACCGGGGCTCAAGGTCAGCGCCTCGATGTTCCGCCAGGAATCATCCGCCTACCTGCTTGTGCGCCTGTCGCGCATGGAACTCGGCGGCGATGGCGCGCGACCCTCCGCGATGGCCTCGACACTGCTGACGCTGGTGGAGAGTGGGCCGGACGGTTTTGTCGTCACGGATCTTGCCGGCAACATCCTGATGGCCAATGCGGCATTCCTCGAACTCGCGCAGATGCCTTCCCCTCAACAGGTCAAGGGTGAATCGCTGAGCCGCTGGCTGGGCCGACCGGGTGTGGACCTGAGCGTCCTGCTCGACACGCTGCGCGAACATGGCCTGGTGCGTCTGTTCGCCACATCCCTGCACGGCGAGTTCGGTTCGGTGGTGGACGTGGAAATCTCGGCGGTCTCGGTGACCGCGCTGCAGCAGGCCTGTGTCGGATTCACGCTGCGCAACGTCACGCCTCGCCTGGCGCCCGAGGCGTCGACACCGCTGGATCTGCCGCGTTCAGTGGAGCAGCTCACAGCCCTCGTCGGGCGCGTACCGCTGAAGGAGCTGGTGCGCGAGAGTACCGACATGATCGAGCGACTGTGCATCGAGGCGGCGCTGGAACTGACAAAAGACAACCGCGCGTCGGCCGCCGAGATGCTTGGCCTCAGCCGCCAGAGCCTGTACGTGAAACTGCGCCGCTACGGGCTCGGCGATCTTTCCAGCGACGGCGATCGATAGCGCGGAGGACTGAGCGTGCATTGCCCGGCTGAGCGGGGATATTCTCCTTGACCGCCGGAAGTGTCAACGATACTTTACGCTCATGTCCAAGCTGCCCCCCTCCGTGAGCGTGTCGGCCCCATCGCCGGGCGCGGTTCTGCAGCTGCTCAAACCGGTCACGTGGTTTCCGCCGATGTGGGCACTGGCCTGCGGCGTAGTCTCCGCGGGTGCCTCCATGGAGGGGCGGTGGCATCTGCTGATCTTCGGTGTTGCCCTGGCCGGGCCACTGGTGTGTGGCACCAGCCAGGCAGTCAACGACTGGTTCGATCGCCACGTCGATGCCATCAACGAACCCGATCGCCCGATCCCCTCGGGTCGGGTGCCCGGACGCTGGGGCCTGTGGATCGCCATCGTGTGGACGCTGCTTTCGCTGGCCGTGGCGACCACCCTGGGCCCCTGGGGCTTTGGCGCCGCTGCGGTGGCCATGGTGCTGGCGTGGCTGTACAGCGCTCCGCCGGTGCGCCTGAAGCGCAACGGCTGGTGGGGCAACTCCGCTGTCGCGGCCTGCTATGAGGGCCTGCCATGGTTCACCGGTGCGGTCATCATGACCGGTACCCTGCCCGATGCCCGCATCATCGTCATTGCGGTGCTCTACAGCGTCGGTGCGCACGGCATCATGACCGTCAACGACTTCAAGGCCATCGAAGGTGACCGTCGCATGGGGGTGGATTCACTGCCCGTGCTCCTGGGCAGCGACATGGCGGCGCTGCTGACCTGCTGGGTCATGGCACTGCCGCAGATCGTCGTCGTGGCGCTGCTGCTTCACTGGGGCGCGCCGGGCTACGCTCTGGCGATTTCTGCACTGGTGCTCGCGCAGCTGGTTGCCATGCGCCGCTGGTCCGCCCGGCCGCGCGAGCTGGGTCCCTGGTACAACCTGACAGGCATCAATTTCTACGTGATCGGCATGATGGTCAGCGCGGTGGCGCTGGCAGGCCTGCAATAGCAGACGTCATCGGTCACGGGCGCCGTGGTATTGCCCGCGGACGCCAGCGCATCAGAGGTGGATCGAGCTATGACTGCACAGCGTGAGGATTTCGACGTCGTCGTGATCGGCGGCGGGCCGGCGGGGGCAACTGCCGCGAACGATCTCGCAGTGG
>CAYLNP010000377.1:0-1873 GCA_964384925.1 uncultured Woeseiaceae bacterium | reverse complement strand
TTCATGCTCGGACTGGACAATCTGCGCTCGGGCGTGGATGTCGACGCGATCGATGGCGCGGCACCCACGCGCTGATCCCTCATTGCATCAGCGGGCGAGCCTGCTGCTCGAGAAAGCCCACGAGGTCGGCGCGCTCGCGGTGGCGGTCGTAGATCGCCACGAGTTCGCCACGCGCATCGAACAGCGTCAGCGATGCTCTCGGCAGATCGTGGCGCTGCGCGAAGGCCCGTCCGTCCGGATGGTGAAAGTCGGCGAGCAGCAGGGCCAATGCCGGTTCGTAGTCGCTGCGCAGTCGGTCGAGATCCTGCATCAGCACGATACTGTCCACGGTGTTGTGATCGTGCACGAGCACGGCGGCCGGCAGACCGGCACCGATTCTGGACAGATCCGTGTCATACACCGCCGGCAGCCGGCTGAGCATGAAGACGACGACTGCGATGATGATGATCACCGTGGCCCCGATGATGGCCCTGCGCATGCGCTTGCTCCCTGGTCGATATCGCTTGCGAGTCTAGCATCAGCCCCGCTGCGGGATGCGCGGCGCGCCGCCGATCAACTGCTATAGTGCGGCCCGGGGGAGAAAGGCTGATGGGCAGAGAGGAGCTTTTAGCCAAGTGAATGCCGTGTGGCTGGCCGTTGGTGCGTTGCTGGCGTTCTACGTCGGCTGGCGCTGGTACTCGCGCTACATCGCCGAGCGCATCTACCGCGTCGAGTACGACTTCGAAACCCCGGCCCACCGCTTCCGCGACGGGGTGGATTTCGTGCCCACGCGCAAGTGGGTGCTGTGGGGGCATCACTTCACTTCGGTCGCGGGTGCCGCCCCCATCGTCGGCCCGGCAATCGCGATGTACTGGGGCTGGGGCCCGGCGATCGCCTGGGTGGTGCTGGGCACGATTTTCGCCGCCGGTGTGCACGATTTCGGCGCGCTCGTGCTCTCGGTGCGTCACAAGGGTCAGTCCATCGGCACGCTGGCCCATCGCCTGGTAGGCCGGCGTGCAAAACTCCTGTTCCTGTTCATCATCCTGATCCTCATCCTGATGGTGAACGCCGTGTTCGCCTGGGTGATCGCGAACCTGTTCATCACCAACCCCGCCTCGGTACTGCCGGTGATGCTGCAGATCCCTGTTGCCGTGTGGTTCGGCTATACCGTGATCCGCCACAATCGTCCGATGCTGGTGCCTTCGCTGGTCGCGCTCGCAGCGATGTATGGCACGGCGATGCTCACCACGCGCGTGAGCTGGCTGCAGATAGACCTTGTGCGCTGGCTGGGCGGTGCGCAGTCCGGCGCGGTGCTGTTGTCGCTGGATGCGGTCAACCTTGCGTTTCTGGCATGGATCCTCGTGCTGCTCGCCTACGTCTATGTCGCCTCCACCCTGCCGGTATGGAAGCTGCTGCAGCCGCGCGACTACATCAATGCCCAGCAGCTGGTGTTCGGCCTGCTCATTCTTTACGGCGGACTGCTGGTCACGCGGCCGGAAATGACGGCGCCGATCTACAACGCCGGTGCCGACCCGTCGTGGTTTCCGTTGCTGTTCATCACCATCGCCTGCGGGGCCATCTCCGGCTTCCACGGGCTGGTGGCCTCGGGGACTTCTTCGAAGCAACTCGATCGCGAGACCGACGCGCGCACCGTCGGTTATCTGGGCGCGCTGGGTGAGGGCACGCTGGCGCTGATCACGATCATTGCGGTGGCGACGTTCTTCGGCAGCCAGGCGGAGTTTCTGGCCAGCTACACAAGCTTCGCCGCGGCCAGTGCCGCGGGCGTGGGCTATTTCGTCGGCGGTGCGGCGCAGCTGGCGGGCGGCCTGGGCATCCCGGAAGACATTTCGGCGACGCTGGTCGCGCTGATCATCGTGTGTTTCGCAGCCACGAC
>CAYLNP010000376.1:0-1879 GCA_964384925.1 uncultured Woeseiaceae bacterium | reverse complement strand
TTTGTCCTGGTCTATCGCGTCGGCGACGCCGGACTCGGTGTGATCGCTGTCGCGCACAAGAGACGCCGCCCCCGTTATTGGGCGTCTCGGGTTTGACGCTTTTGGGTCGGGGTGTCCGGCGCAAGCCAGGCTGAGGCGGAACAGGTTTTCTTCAAACAGCCGCTCCTGACTGCACCCGATATCGATCACAGTCAGCACGAGCCCCGATACCATGCGCTGGGGGTAACCGACGACCTCAGGCTTTTGCATGTGACCTTCACCTTCCGTGAGGCGGAGACCGTGCTTCGAGTCATTTCGGCCCGGGACATGCGCCGCAAGGAGCGGATTGCTTATGAGCAGTAAACGTAAAGCTACGCCGAGCTTCGCGAGCGAAGCGGATGAGCGCGCATTCTGGGAAAGCCATGACTCGAGCGAGTACGTCGATTGGAGCAAGGCGGAGGCGGTTCATCTGCCAAACCTGAAGCGATCGACAAAGACTATTTCGCTGCGACTTCCCGTGTCACTGCTGGAGCGCATTAAGGTCGAGGCCAACAAGCGCGACGTTCCGTACCAATCGCTTATCACGGCCTGGCTGGCCGAGCACGTGGATCGGCACGGCAACTAAGTCCGAGACCTGCTACATGGTCGCGGCCGAGCCATAAGTGGTATACCGGAAAGCCAAGCCAGAAGCGGCGCATGGAGACCACCCGCCATGCGTCGCGTAAGGACGAGTCGATATGGGACTAGATGCAGCGACCACGCGCGGGCCGACGGGAGTCGTCGACAGCAATCGACCCCGATACCCCGCCCTGAAGGACCGCCAGCGCGCGCTGCGCGACGGCTTCTCGTCTGCGCTCACGCTGCGCACGCACCGCGCACTCAGCTGGCTGAACCGCGCCGAACAGGAACTCGAGGATCAGGACGCCCGCTTCGTATTCCTGTGGATCGCGTTCAACGCCGCCTACGCCAACGAGATCAACGACCGGCGGGACTTTTCCGAGCGGCGGCTGCTGGTCGGGTTCATGAATCGACTGATCGATTCTGACGCATCGAATCTCCTGTACGACATGATCTGGCGCCGCTACCCCCAGTCCATCCGGCTGCTGATCGATAACCACTTTGTATTTCAGCCGTTCTGGGACCACGTGAACGGCCGCAGATCCGAGTCTGAGTGGCAGGAGATGTTTGCGAGGAGCAAGTCGGCAGCGCAGCGGGCGCTGGGGAAGATGGACACCAAGAAGGTGTTCGTGGTGACCTTCGATCGCCTCTACACGCTGAGGAACCAGCTCGTGCACGGCGGTTCGACCTGGAACAGCTCGGTCAACAGGAGTCAGGTCACGGATGGTGCGCGGATCCTGGGCGACATCGTGCCGATTGTCATCCACCTGATGATGGAGAACCCGCACCAGTTATGGGGTGATCCTTGTTATCCGGTGGTGGAGTAGTTGCGGCGACATTCCCACGACGAATATGCAAATGGAGTGGCCGGCATGAACGCAAGGTGCGAGTTGGCACTGAACGGGGTCGTCCGCGTCAAATAGAATTGCAGAACTGGAGACTTCTCGATGGACTATTTTCTCTTGATTCTCGGCCTTGCGCTGTTTGCCGGGGCACATTGGTTCAAGCGTCTGGCACCTGCACTTCGTGCGCAGATGGGCGAACCGGGCAAGGGCATTGCTGCGGTCATCATGCTTGTCGGCATCGTGTTGATGGTGCTTGGTTATCGCAGCACGGCAATCATCATTGTCTGGAACCCGCCCGCGTTTACCATCCATATCGCCAATCTGCTGGTGCTTCTGGCTTTCTGGTTTTTTGCGCTCAGCGTGGTGGAGGGGAAGATCTCCGCACGCGTGCGCCACAAGCAATTGACGGCGGTCAAGCTTTGGGCGGTCGGCCACCT
>CAYLNP010000375.1:0-1917 GCA_964384925.1 uncultured Woeseiaceae bacterium | reverse complement strand
GGCAGGCGTGTCCGACGAGCGGATGAGCGTGGCTCTCCCCGGGCGGAAATCTGCGCAAAATAGTTGGCCGGAGGGCTGAGGCATCGGGACTCGTCGCGGCAACCCATCCACAAGCGGATGGCAACGCGAATGGTCCCCCGGAGACGCCGGTTTGTCAATCTTTATTTACGTCTATTCTAATTGACAACTCGAGCCGCTTTGGCCAAACTCGAACGGTGCACAGTGCGCCCATCATTAAGGTAAGCGGCTGCGCCGTCCACCCTCCTTGCGCGATCACGGTCAGGTAAGCAAGAGTCCATGCAGGCAGCCAAGGCGAAAACGCTGAACGACACGCTGGCCCGGGCGTGGACCCAGGTCGGCTTGCGCTTTCTGCCCTTCGCCGATGCGGCCAGCACCGAGTTGCCGATGGGACGGCTGCTGAGACTCGCGCTTTTCCAGGTTTCGGTCGGCATGGCCGTGGTGCTGCTCAACGGCACGCTCAATCGTGTGATGATCGTCGAGCTCAATGTGCCGGCCTGGCTGGTCGCGCTGATGATCTCCCTGCCGCTGATGATCGCACCCTTCCGTGTGCTGATCGGTTTTCGTTCGGATACCCACCGCTCCGCACTGGGCTGGCGACGGGTCCCATACATCTGGTACGGCACGCTGCTGCAGTTCGGTGGCCTTGCGATCATGCCGTTTTCGCTGCTCATCCTCTCCGGCGACACCCACGGCCCGGTGTGGATCGGTCATGCCAGTGCCGCGGTGGCCTTCCTGCTGGTCGGCGCAGGCCTGCACACTACCCAGACCGCAGGACTGGCATTGGCCACCGACCTGGCACCGGCGAACACGCGCCCGCGCGTCGTCGCTCTGCTGTACGTCATGCTGCTGCTGGGCATGGTCGGCAGTGCCGGCGTGTTCGGGCTGCTGCTCATCGACTTCACCCAGCTCAAGCTCGTGCAGGTGGTGCAGGGTGCAGCCGTGGTGACGATCGTGCTCAACTGCATCGCACTGTGGAAGCAGGAAGCCAGGCGTCCTTCCGAGACTCGCCTGGATGTACCGCGGCCTGAGTTCAAGGCTGCCTGGCGTGCGTACATCCGCAACGATCGGGCGGTGCGTTTCCTGGTGGCCGTCGGACTTGGCACGGCAGCCTTCAGCATGCAGGACATCCTGCTCGAACCCTTTGGCGGCGAAGTGCTCGGATTGTCGGTCAGCGCCACGACGCTGCTCACGGCGCTGCTGGCCGGCGGCACGCTGGCAGCCTTTGCGCTGGCGGCGCGCCGTCTGTCCATGGGCGCTGATCCATACCGGCTGGCCGGGCTCGGCGCACTGGTCGGCGTGCTGGGATTCTCGGCAGTCATTTTCTCCGCACCGCTGGACTCGCCGTGGAGCTTTCGTCTGGGCACCGGCCTGATCGGCTTCGGTGCCGGCCTGTTCGCGGTCGGCACACTGATCGCGGCGATGAGCCGCGACAATGGTGGCCAGAGTGGGATCGCGCTCGGCGCCTGGGGCGCGGTGCAGGCATCGGCGGCCGGCGCCGCCATATTCCTCGGCGGCGCCTTGCGCGACCTCATCAATGCGCTGGCGTCGAGGGGCGTGTTCGGCGAAGGCATGGTCGCGCCGGAAGCCGGCTACAGTTTCGTGTACCACCTGGAGATCGCGCTGCTGTTTGCAACGCTGATCGCCATCGGTCCGCTGGTTCGTACGGTGAGGGTCTCACCGGCACCATCGGCAGAAAGGTTCGGCCTTGCGGATTTCCCGGGCTAGGCCGCTCATCACCCTCGGAGAGATCAAGTCATGCCTACAGGTGCCATAACCGAGTACGTCAACGTCGCCCAGGTCGTACTCTACGTATTCTGGGTTTTCTTCTTTGCGCTGATCATCTATCTGCATCGTGAGAACAAGCGCGAAGGCTATCCGCTGGATACCGATTCGCGC
>CAYLNP010000374.1:0-1918 GCA_964384925.1 uncultured Woeseiaceae bacterium | reverse complement strand
CCGGCCAGCGGCCGGGCCGTGGCCTGGACGATCAGGTTTCGCACCTGTTCATTCGGCCACAGGGCAAAGAACAGGCGGGAGCGCTCAGTCGCTGTCGCTGGCATCACCGAGTCGCTCAAGCAGGTGCGCAAGTGCATGGCGCACGCTGGCGCGCCGCACGGTCTCGCGGTCGCCGGGAAAACGGCAACACTCGGCGCTGGCGCCGGCCTGTTCCGCTCGCTGCCAGGCAAACCACACAGTTCCCACCGGCTTGCCCGGCAACCCACCACCGGGTCCGGCGATGCCGCTGACGGCAAGCGCGTGCTGTGCCCCGCTGAGTCGCAGGGCGCCCTCGACCATCGCCACGACCACCTCGCGGCTAACGGCACCATGGCGCTCGATCAGCTCAGGCGTGACGCCCAGCAGGGCCGCCTTGGCTTCGTTGGCATAGCTGACCACACCCCAGCCGAACCATGCGGAACTGCCGGCCACGTCGGTGAGCACCTTGGCGATCCAGCCCCCGGTGCAGGACTCCGCCGTCGCCAGCGCTTCGCCGCGCGCATGCAGGCGGCCGCCGATTTCGCGGGCCAGTTCGTGCAGTGCATGATCATCGGCGGCACTCATCGTAGCGCTCCCGTGGTCGCCATCTCTTCGTACAGTGTGGCATGCGCCGTGGTCATCGCGGCCACAGAGAAATCGCGCTCGACCCGGAGCCGGGCCGCATCCCCCAGTTTCAGCGCGAATTCCGGATTATCCAGCAGCCGCAACATCGCTGCGGCGAGAGGCTGCGATGCCCCGGCTGGAATCAGCAGGCCGGTGCGCCCGTCTTCGATGACCTCCGGTATCCCCCCGGACGCAGCGGCGACGACCGGCACGCCGCAGGCACCGGCCTCGAGCAGCGCCACCCCGAGCCCTTCGGTCAGTGCCGGGTGCACCACCATGTCGAGCGCCGGCAGGATACGCGCCATATCTGACCGAAACCCCGGCAGGCGAACGCGCGGTGCCGCGCCGCTCGCCTGTACGCGCGCAGCGATGCGCGTCCGCTCGGGCCCGCGCCCGAACAGCAGGCACTGCACGCCTGGATGGCGTTGCCACACCGCCGGCAATGCGTCGAGAAGCAGCGTGTGGCCCTTGCGGGGAATGAACTGCGCGACCATGCCGATGATCGGCTGCGCCGGATCCAGCTCGAATTCGGCCGCCAGCCAGGCACGGTCGCCCCCGGGCGCGAAGCGAGCGCTGTCTACAGCACTGTGGATCAGTCGCACCGGTGGCAGTGCATCTCCCAGCGTGTCGCGCAGCACTTCCGCGATGGCTGCGGAGATGGCGATGGCGGCGCGATACTGACGGTATTTCCACTGCACGAGTCGTCCGGTCTCGACGTTGTCGACGCGCCTGGAGACCACCGCCGGCACCTGGCTGGTCGCCGCCGCCAGCGCGGTGAACCAGTCGGCACCACGACGGCTGTGGGCATGCAGGATGGCCGGACGTTCCTCGCGCACGACGCGCAGCAGCCGAAGTGCCGCCAGTGCATCGGCCTCGCCGTGCCAGGGCAGCGCGACCACGCGCGCGATGTCCGCCGCCTCACTGGCCATGGCGCTGCCCTGGGTGCATACGAGCACGTTGTCGAAGCCGCGCTCCGCCAGGCCCTGCATCAGGTAGAGCACCTGGCGCGCGCCGCCGTGAAGGTGGCGACCGGTCTCCACATGCAGGATCTTGATGGGCTGGGCTTGCATGCGCGCATCATGCAACGCAGTGTTGTCCGGTGCCACTGACATCCTTGAGCCAGCCTTGGTCGCCAAACGGGCATTCGGCAGCGGCGAGTGACACAGAGCGCGTCAATACAATGTATTGACATTGAAACAGGGTTGCGCCGATCATCATGGCCATGAAGCAGGGCAAGGATGTACAGCTCCAGATCCGACTCTCCGCCGCGGAGAAG
>CAYLNP010000373.1:0-1956 GCA_964384925.1 uncultured Woeseiaceae bacterium | reverse complement strand
TGGCCCATCGCGTCGCGCCGCAGATGGCCGAGCGTCGTGATGGCAGCATCGTCATCGTCTCCAGCGTCGTGGGGCTGACCGGTACCCGGGTGATCGGCACGTATGCGATTTCCAAGGCGGCCGACTTCCAGCTGGCACGCAACCTCGCGGTCGAATGGGGGCACGCGAACATCCGCGCGAACTGCATCGCCCCGGGCCTGATACGCACGGACTTCGCCCGCGCGCTGTGGGAGGATGAGCGCCAGCGCGCCCGGATGGAAGGAGCCATCCCGCTGGGACGCCTCGGCGAGCCGGACGACATCGCCGGTGTTGCGGTCTTTCTGGCGTCTGATGCGGGACGTTACGTGACCGGCCAGACGGTGGTGGCCGATGGCGGCCTGGTCATCAGGGAAAGCATTTAACGGCGCCTGGCGCCCCTGGGGAACACGACGATGCAGGCAATGATATGCAGGACCCATGGCACGCCCGATGTGCTCGAGGCAGGCGAGCTTCCGGATCCGAGCCCGGGGGCCCATGACGTCGTCATAGACGTGCGGGCCTGCGGGATCAATTTTCCGGATGTGCTGATGGTGGCGGGCAAGTACCAGTCACAGCCGCCACTGCCGTTTGCCCCCGGGGCCGAAGTCTCCGGCGTTGTGGCTCGCATCGGCGCGGACGTCTCCGGCCTGCAGCAGGGCCAGCGCGTGCTTGCCTTCTGCGGGCATGGCGGCCTGGCTGAGCAGGTGGTGGTACCGGCCGCCCAGGCGCTGCCGATTCCCGATCAGATGCCGTTCGAGCAAGCCGCAGCCTTCATCCTCACCTACGGCACCTCGTGGCACGCCCTCAAGCAACGCGCCGCGCTGCAGCCCGACGAGACTTTGCTGGTGCTCGGCGCCGCAGGCGGTGTGGGCCTGGCGGCCGTGGAACTCGGACGCGCGGTGGGCGCCCGCGTCATTGCCGTGGCGAGCAGCAGGGAAAAGCAGGAACTTGCGCTGGCTCACGGGGCGCATGAGGCGATCGGCTACGACGACCTGCGTGCCCAGCTCGATGCACTCACAGGCAAACGTGGCGTGGATGTCGTCTACGATCCTGTTGGCGGAGATCTGTTCGAGCAGGCCCTGCGCGCGACAGCATGGCGTGGCCGAGTACTGGTGATCGGCTTCGCCTCGGGGCAGATTCCGCGCGTGCCGATGAACCTCCCGCTGCTCAAGGGCATCAGTATCGTCGGTGTCTTCTGGGGCAGCTTCACCACCCGCGAACCCGCGGCCGCGCTGGCCAACCATCGCGAGCTTCTGCAGATGTACAGCGCAGGCACCCTGAAGGTGCATGTCGGCGCCCGCTTCGACTTCGCCGACGCGGCCAGCGCACTCGAGTTGCTGGCTGCGCGCGGTGCCATGGGCAAGGTGGTGGTGACGCGGTGAGTACGCTGCTCCTGGTGCGCCATGGCCAGGCCTCGTTCTTCGGTGATGACTACGATCTGCTCTCGGCGCAGGGGCAGGCGCAGTCACAGCGGCTCGGTGACTATCTGGCCCGAACCCACCCTCGCCTGGACCGTGTCTATGTCGGACCGCTGCGCCGGCACCAGCAGACGGCCGCGGCGGCCGCCGAACGCGTTCGGGCCGCCAGGCGCCCCTGGCCGTCGCCCGAGGTCCTCGACGATCTCGCCGAGCACCACGCACCGGCCGTGATGAAGGATGTCGTGGCGCTGGAGGAGGCCTCCGGCAACGGCGGGCTGAATATCGCCGCCGCCGATGATCCAGCGCAGCGGCACGCGCAGATCCGTGGGTACTTCCAGCGCTGGGAAGTCGTGACGAGACGCTGGATCGCGGGCGAGTTTCCGGATCTCCCCCATGAATCCTGGACGGCAGCCAGAGCACGCGCCGCAAGGGCGCTGAGGGTGATGACTGCCGAGGCCGCCAGCGGCGAAATCCGCGTGGCCTTCTCCTCGGGGGGGCTGATCTGCATGATTCTGGGCGA
>CAYLNP010000372.1:0-1983 GCA_964384925.1 uncultured Woeseiaceae bacterium | reverse complement strand
CGCAGATTTCCGCCCGGGGAGAGCCACGCTCATCCGCTCGTCGGACACGCCTGCCGCGATGGCCGTCGTGGCGCCCGCGGGACATGCCACGGCTGCACGCGCTTCTCCTTTTGCACTGCAGTATCCACGCGGACCCCACAACGCCGCGCTGTCACCCCGCCATCCATTGGCTCGGCAGGGGACTCTGCTCTGCCGCTTTCCAAAACCAATCATTCGCTTGTGTCGTCGCGATGCGACAGCCCTCGCACGGTTGCTGTTGATACCATATCGTCAGCGTCCGGCGCCTGGTGTGCAGGCGCAGCAAGCTGCTCGACCCTCCGCATCAGAAGATTTTTCTCTCCCTGCAAGCGGCCTGTACGAGACGATCGTCCCGCCCCCCGCGAATCAAACTTGCCGAATTCCCCGACTTTGCAATACTGAGCGCCCGGTCACACCCGTCAAGAGCGGTGGGCCGGGGAATCATTGGTCGCAGATGAGGCTGCGCACCGGTGCTCAAGCTTGGGATCGGCAGGGGGAGGGGTATCGATGGGCAGCACGCGAGAGGAACTTCTGGCCCGCGCATGGAGCGTATTCAACGGCAGCGGCGGTGCGCAGCCGGACTGCCGCTGGGCAGACGCTGAAGTCGATGGCCTGCACAAGGCCCGGCTCAGCCAGCTCGCCACCATCATCGAGGGTGAAATCATTCCTCGCCTGATGATGGCGCATCGAGTGACAGCTCAGGCTTGGAAGCCTGAAGTGTCAGATGTCGATTCCAGCCAGCCCCCGACGATAGACGCAGCGAAGATCGACGCGTTCGCGCAGCTGGTGCTTGCCGGCGATGCCGAGATCACGCGCGCCTTCTGCGATGACCTGGTGCACCGGGGTTTGGAGACGCCGCAGCTGCTGCTGTCGCTGCTGGCCCCCGCGGCGCGAAGGCTGGGCGAGATGTGGGAGTCGGACGAAGCGGATTTCACCGCCGTCACGGTCGGTCTGTGTCAGTTGCAGCAGATCATGCGTGAACTCAGTCATGAGTATGACTGCCATACCGAACAGATTCTCGCGGATCGGCGGGTGCTGCTGGCACCCGTGCCCGGCGAGCAGCACACATTCGGCATGCTGATGGTCGGCGAATTCTTTCGCCGCGCCGGGTGGGACGTGAATGGCGACTGCGCGCTGAGCACACAGGATCTGCTGCGCATGGTGGGCAACGAGTGGTATGCGATCGTCGGCATATCTGTCGCCTACGAGTCGATGCTCCCGGAAGTGACGAAAATCATCGAAGAAGTTCGCCGCACATCGCGCAACAAGGAAGTTGGCGTAATGGTCGGTGGTCGCATCTTTACCAAGGACCCGACGCTGGCGGAGCAGGTTGGCGCTGATGCCACTGCCGCCGATGCCGAGGGCGCCCTCCATTTGGCCCAGGAAATGCTTGTCCGCAGTTCGGTAAAACGATAAAGCTTGCCGGCTGATGTTCAGGGCGGATCGGCAGGATCCCGGGCAGATCGTGACTTCGATTGCCATGGACTGTGGGCACGAAGTTCCGATTCAACAGCTCAGGTATGTCTGCACCCGTGGAACAACGCTCGACCATCACCGCCGCCGATCACTTCCGTGTGCCTGCCCAATGGCTGGGCAGCCTCAGCGAGGCGCAGGCAGCATCGCTTATTGCAGCGGCCGCCGACGTCACGCTGGTCCTCGACGACGCGGGCATCATCACTGATCTGGCGTTCGGCAGCGATGAACTCAGCCACGAAGGCTATGCCGACTGGCTGGGCCAGCCCTGGATCGAGACGGTCACCAGCGAAAGTCGCGCAAAGGTCGAGGCCTTGCTGCGCGACGCAGACCTGAAACGCTCGCCACGCTGGCGGCACATCAATCATCCAACAGCGCGCGGCGACGCAGTACCGGTGCAGTACGCAACGCTGCGCGTCGGCAAGCACGGCCCGGTAGTGGCGATGGGGCGCGATCTGCGCGGCGTGGCAACGCTGCAGCGTCGCCTCGTCG
>CAYLNP010000371.1:0-1993 GCA_964384925.1 uncultured Woeseiaceae bacterium | reverse complement strand
ACCCGGTCGCGCAGACCGTCGGCCTGGCTGTCGAGGACATCCTCTTCGGGGCTTGCGCTGGTGAGGAACTCCATGGCGTGATAGGTACCGCCGACGTACTCCTGGAAATCTCCACCCATCGGGTTGGTGTAGAACAGTCGGGCCGCACCGCCGCCACTGAACACCCAGCCACCCTGAGCGTTCAGAGGCGAGGTGTTGACCGTGGGATTGCCCTGCTCGTCGCGCGCACAGCTTTCGCTGCGTCCCGGCGGATCGTTCGCCACCTGAAGCACTTCGACTTCCTCCCCTGTCCAGGGATTGTTCCACGTGCGCGCGACCTGACCTGTCTGCGGATCGATGTAGAACAGCACTTCGCGCGAGATCGTCCGGTAGCACACACCGCGAACCTCGTCGATCCAGTGCTCGCACTGGCGGATGTTCATCCCCTGCACGTTGAACAACAGACGGTCACGCTCGCCCTGGACGCGCGAGTACATGTTGCCGTGCCACCAGTACACCACCGGTTCGCCGTTGGTCAGCGAGCAGTTGGTCTTGATGCTGATGCGCATGCGATCGTCAGGATCGCTGGGATCCAGGGGCGCCTGGGCGTGCACGGACACCGCCGCCAGCAGGAGGGGTGCGGCCAGCAGTGTCGCGCGCTGCAGGAACTTGCCGATATGGATTGTCATCGTTGCCTCCTCGGTCGTAGACGCGCGGCTCACTGCGCCGGGCTACGCGATTCCATTACCTTGCGGAAGTAGGTCCAGCTGGTCTCGTTGGGCCGCGCGTCATCCAGCGGAGGCGGCGCGAGATAAGCCGGGTAGGTATTGCGGATCTCCGAGCGAAGCGGCTCGGTCAGGTTTTCGATACCGGCAACGCGCTTGCCCACGGTGGTGAAGATCATCATGCCAGGGCGATCGCCCATCTTCATCCACGGCAGCCACTGCGAGATACGCACCCAGGACAAAGTCTGATCCTCGATCTTCGCGATCTGTGGGTCCAGCAGGTCATCTTCGTAGACATACATGTTGATCATTTCCGTGGCGTGGTAGGTGCCACCCACGTAGCGCTGGTAGTCGCCGGCCAGCGGGTTTTCGTAGAACAGTGGTGCTTCGCCCGACGTCCATACACGACCCTTCATGAAAGTGGCGTCGAATCGCATCGGTTCGCCATCGGCATCGAAGGCATGGCGGGGTTCGCGCATGTTGACCGGGTCATTGGCCACGTGCACGACCTCGACCTCCTCGTCGGTCCAGGGATTGGTCCAGCTGTGCAGCACCTCGTTGGTCTCGGGGTCGAGGTAGAGCAGCACCTCGCGAGACACGATGCGGAATCCGGGTCCTCGCTCGGGATGGTCGTGGTTGCTGCAATGCCGGATGTTCATGCCCTGCACGTTGAACAGGTGCCTATCCTGCTCGCCCGGGGAGCGACTGAACGCGCCTCCCTGCCACCAGTACAGCACCTGCTCGCCTTCGTTGAGGGAGCATTGCATCTTCTGGCTGAGTCGCAGCGCATCCACCGGATCGGACGGATCCAGGCGATCAGCGGAGTGGGCAGGTGGTATTGCCGGTGCGGAAACCATTGCGGCAAGGCCCAACACCAGCGCGCAGATACCTGAATGCATGATCTTCATAACGCAAGACTCCCTGGCCGGTTGGATGAAGGCGCGGCTTGATGCTCAGCGCGTGTGGCAATCGGCAGGCAGCCGTTTTACGATTGCCAAGACCGCCGGGCAATACGCTCAGCGCCACTTCTTCGCCAGTGGGGGAATTCCTTCGCCAGTGACGTTCGCGATGCGCTTGAAGCAGCCCGCCGATGCGGCTGGGCACGATGCTGCGCTGCACTGGCGCGACTGGGCCGTGTCGGCGCGCAACGTAAGCTTCCTGATCGGCGTGCCGCTGATGATGGCGGTGATCAGGGCATGGAACCCCGGCGATGCCAGCACGAGCTATTGGTCGGCCGTGCTGTACTGGTTCAGCGTGCTGATGCCGCTATGGGTGCTGATGGACCTGTG
>CAYLNP010000370.1:1421-1994 GCA_964384925.1 uncultured Woeseiaceae bacterium | reverse complement strand
GCGCGTTTGGCTCGCAGGCGCTGACCGGCATCCAGTTCTGGGTGAATGGCGTCGAGCGGGAAGGAGACGATTTCTACAACGCCGAGGCCGGGGTTTTCAGATTCGAATTGCCGGCCCGCGTCAAGGCCGGCTCGCAATTCAAAATCCGCGTCCAGGACGCCATGGGCCGGCTGGATTCCCTCAAGATCGGCGCCCTGCAACGGCCCATCACCTGGGCGACGCCGGCCTTCCGCACCGTCCGCGAAACCGTGCAGGTCCGCGCTCTGCTGTCCGGGCAGGACGGCAGCATCGACTCCACCCTCACCGAGGCGACGCTATTGGTGAACGGTGTGCCGCAGCCCGTGACGGTGTCCGCCGGCGCGGCCACCCCGGACGTCGACCTCGCGATGGGGGAGAACCTCCTAGTCCTGGCAGCGACCATTCAGGGAGATCCGTTTACCTCGGACACGCTTCGCCTCACGCGGCGTATCCATCCGCTGGACCTCGTCTTTGTCGAGCCCGACGTCCAGGGCGCCGGCGGCGACTTCCAGGTCACGCTCATGCCGACCGACATCGCGCCCGGCGATCTCACCG
>CAYLNP010000370.1:0-1411 GCA_964384925.1 uncultured Woeseiaceae bacterium | reverse complement strand
TCGATACCCTCGCCACAACGGCCGAAGTCTCGGGACTCACGTTCGCCGGCCTTTCGGCCTCGGGCAGCGCCGGCCCGGGGGAAATCTACCTTGAAGCGTTGGGAAGCAGTGGGGCAGGAGAAGAAGTCCTGCGCCGGATTGCTGTTATTGTGGAGGAGGATGGCGCCGTCCGCGAGATGGCCTACGAGGAGACGCCGGCCTGGGTGAATCGCGCCGTCGTCTACGAGATCTTCCCGCTCAGCTTCGGGCCGCAGGCCACCGGCACGCCCGCAAATCCGGGCCGGCGGTTTGATGAGATCACGGCGGAGTTGGACTACATCGCCGACATGGGCTTCACGGTGTTGTGGTTTATGCCGATCATGCACAACCAGTTCATGGATCCGATTTCGGGCGGCTACAACATCATCGACTTCTACAACGTCGACCCGAAACTCGGCACCAACGACGACTTCAAGGCACTGGTCGCCCGCGCGCATGAACTGGGCCTGAAGGTCATCATGGACATCACCCCCAACCACGCCTCGCCGATCCACCCCTGGGTGGATGCGCTCAAAACCGCCGGCAGCGCCACCCCGCCGGGCTCCTACATCCAGGTCGAACCCAGCAACCACGACCGCGGCCTGGACGGTCGCGGTCCGAACCTGCCTGAAGTCTGGCAGGCCTCCGCCGGCGCCAACCTCTACCGCAAATACGACGGCTTCGGGGACATCGCCAACCTGAACTGGGACGACGACGACCTCCAGGCCGAGTTTCTCGATATCCTGGCCCATTGGGTGGAGGAATTCGACATCGACGGCTGGCGGTTCGATGTCTACTGGGGCCCGTGGCGGCGCTACGGGGTCGAGCGCTTCGGCGAGCCGATCCGCACCCACATGAAGCGGATCAAGCCTGACTCGTGGATCCTCGGGGAGATCGAGGGTACGGGCTTCTCGACGGAGGTGTATTACACCGACGACGACAACGGGACACCGGTGGTGGGGGGGATGGACGCCGGCTACGACTGGTCGTTTTACTTCAACGGCATCCGAGGCACCTACCCGAATATCGCCAACTACGACACCCAGGCCCGAAACGGTGGCTTCTGGCCGGGGCCGAACGCGCGGTATTTCCGCTTCCTGGAGAATCACGACGAACCACGCCTCGCGAAATCTTCGGTCATCGCCGGCAACCCGCAACGCATCCTGCCGCTCACGGGCTTCCTGCTCACGACCACGGGCGTCCCGATGATCTACCAGGGCCAGGAGGTGAACTTCGGCGATGTCGCCGGCGATGAACGCCGCGTTTCAGTGTCGTGGCAAACCGAGCGGAACGGGGCGTTTGCCCGTTTCCATCAGCAGCTGGCCCACGCCCGGGGGCAATTTCCGGCGTTCGCGACGCAGGCACTCACCACGCTGAATACCTCCAACGGGGT
>CAYLNP010000369.1:0-2006 GCA_964384925.1 uncultured Woeseiaceae bacterium | reverse complement strand
ACTTGAGGATGGTCATTGCCGCGCAGATCAGGGTGACTACCGAGATCGCGGTGGCCGCGACGATCGCAATAGGCCCGAGAAGCGGCAACATCGCCAACGCCACAATGCCGCGCGCTACCAGCGGTGCCAGCATGCGACGGATCATCTCCCACATCAGGAAGCTGAGCAGGTTGTCCAGCGAGATCGCTTCGGCGATGCAGCCGACCACGATCGACCCGTTCAGCGAGCCGTCGATGCGCGACAGTCCGGTGCCCGAATCCGGATCACGAATGAGATAACCGGCGACTGCAGGCTGCCCTGCAATCGAGATTTCCTGCTCCGGAGTCAGCACGATCATCCCCGCGCGCACCGCCTCGCGGATCTCGACCAGCGATTCCTGATTCAGGCGCAAGCGTGGCAGGATGCGGTCGAGGTTGTCGCGGTCGATGGTGTAGATCGGGATGCCAGCTTCGTTGGCCGCCATCAGCACCGAGATCGAGGTCGCCGCGGTACCCGGCGCCTGGCCACTCTGGATGTCCCATATCAGGCCTTCGAGCATCGAGCCCCAGCTGCCCATGGCCATCATCATGTTGACCCGGGTGGCCTTGTCCGGGGCCCAGGCACCGACCGTGGTCAGCACGTCGGTGGTGTAGCCGCGGTAGGCGCCGCGCCGCGGAACACCGAAGAAGTAGTTGACGGTCAGCGGCTTGTAGAAGGCGCCGACCGAAGGCTGACGAAGGATGCGCCCACCGAAGGCGGCGCTGGCCACTTCGCGGTAGTAGTCGTGACCAAACCAGTAGCTAAGTCCCGCCGCGCGCAGGAAGGTGCGCGAATCGACCACCTGGCCGGCCAGATCGGGCGGCGCTTCCTGCTCCAGCAGCTCGGGGCTCAAGCCGAAGGCGTCGATGGTGACGTTGGCCTGCGAGCCGGCGGTCCACTCGAAGGGGCGCGCCTTGGACGGGCGCAGGCGCAGCGGATCCAGCACGCTGATCCGCCACTGCTCGTTCTGGCCCATGCGGATGCCGGGCAGCACCGCTTCGATAACCCCCTCGATGACGATCAGCGGGGCGACGTCGATGGCGTACGGCGACATTTCCCGCTGTGCCTGCTGGTACAGCGTGTTAAGTGCGGTCTCGCCGGCCTGGCTGACCGGCATGTACTCGACATGGATGCCCTGGCCGCCGATCCGCGCCAGCGGCAGAGTGCGGGTGAACACCGGACTGAAGCCGACCGGGAACAGCTGGTTGCCACCGCCGCGCAGGACCTCGATCTCGACCCGGTAGCGCAGCCGATCGGGCAGATTGGCAAAGCTGCCGGACTGGGAGACCACGGTGTAGGGCAGCGAGCCACGGAAGTGGCTGGTCTGCTCCGGCACGATCCGCACATCGGGAAGGAAGTTCCCGCCGTCTTCTCCGCCGTCGACAAGATCGTCGCCGGCTGCGTACAGCAGTTCGGTGGCGGCATCCAGATCGAAGCCGGTGAAGGCGCCCTCGTCCAGCTGCTGGCGCTGCGCCCAGATCGCATTGATCTCGGCACCGATGGCGTGGGTGGCAGGCGGTGGCTGCAGCTCCTGGTGGACGGTGTGCGCCTTGAAGCCCGGGTCGATCGGCACCCAGGTGTCGCCCTCGCGGTGCACCGCGCCGCGCGAAGGCTCGTAATCGATATAGGCCTCGACCCAGACGTGCTCGAGCTGAGCTTCCTCGACCACCCCGTTGACCACGCGCGCCGCGGCCGGGGTGCCGCTGTTCTGCAGCAGCTCGACCGCGCCGGCGGCGCCGGCGATCGGCTCCATCCACGACTTGACCTGGGCGGCGCTGAGATTGACCCGCCCGGTCGCATAGCGCGCAGGAACGCCGGAGACGCGCAGCAAGGCGATGGTCAGGCTGGCGATGTCGAAGGGTGTGCCCTGGCCATTGCGCAGGGTGAAGTCGGCGGACTGCGCGGCGCCGTAGCCGGGGACCACCTTGATGGTGTTGCGCACCCACAGATAGATCGCCAGCGGATCACCGCCGAGTTCAGCGGCCTTG
>CAYLNP010000368.1:0-2019 GCA_964384925.1 uncultured Woeseiaceae bacterium | reverse complement strand
CGCCGCTCTGCGCTCAGCTGCGGTCACAAGGTTGCGCCTGCCGCCCAGCCGGCGCAGCATCAACACTCCTGCGAGCGCCCGCGCCATACGGTATCGAGTCCATGCTGTGTAGTCCGGGCAGAACCTTCGTGAGATTCGCGGCGGGGTTCGGTCTTATCGGTGTGGTGGCCGGCGCCTTCGGTGCCCACGTGCTCGCCGCACGGCTGGAGCCGCGCATGCTCGAGGTGTTCGAGACGGCCGTGCGGTATCGGATGTACCACGTGCTAGCGTTGCTCGGCGTGGCGTTCATTACAGGATGGGTCCGCTATACTGGTGGCTGCGACACAGGGAGTTTCCGATGACTGAGAACACTGGCCGACCCGGCACGTTGGCGCTGTCGCGCCGCGGGTTGTTGAAAGGTGCCGGCGCGCTGGCTTCACTCTCGGCGTTCTCATCCGCCGCCCGCGCCCAGCTGGGTCGCACGACTTGGGATCTCATCGTCATCGGCGGCGGCACGGCAGGTCTGCCTGCCGCCATTCGTGCCGCCGAACGAGGCGCACGCGTGCTGATCATCGAGCAGGCCGCGCAACTCGGCGGCACGCTGCACCTGTCGACCGGACAGATCGCGGCAGCCGGCACGGTGTTCCAGGCGCGCGAGGGCATCAGCGATTCGCCCCAGGCGCACTACGACGATGCCATGCGCATCAACGGCAACACCTCCGATCCCGAGATGCTGCGGCTGTGGACGCAGCATGGCGGGGCGACGATCAACTGGCTGGCCGAGCATGGCTTTGAAACGGCGCCCAATCACCCGGTCCTCGCGGGCGGGCACGAGCCTTACGATACGCGCCGCTACCTGTGGGGCCCTGAAGACGGACGTTCCATTCTGCGTGTGCTGATGCGGTTGGTCACGCCACACATCGAGGCCGGCAGGATCGATGTGCTGATGGAAACCGGCGCGGTCGAGCTGATCCAGAATGCCGGCGGACGGGTCACCGGCGCGGTGGTCGAGGATGCCGCCGGCCAGCGTCAGGATGTTTCCGGCACGCAGGTGCTGCTGGCCGCCGGCGGCTGCGCCGCCAACCCGCGCATGTACGAAGACCTGCATGGCGTACCGCTGTATTGCCAGGCGGCATATCCCTACAGCCAGGGCGTCGGCCTCATGCTGGGCCTCGGCGCGGGTGGCCACCTGCACGGTGGTGAGAAGTATCTTGGCCTTTTCGGCATGGTCATGGCCGATGCCTGGCTGCCGGCGGCGCTGGATGTCGGCCTGGTACTCAATCCGCTGCGCCGCAAGCCCTGGGAACTGTACGTGAATCAGCACGGCGCGCGCTTCGTTCGCGAGGACCTGCCAGGCGTGCATCATCGCGAAATGGCGCTCGACCAGCAGCCCGGACATCGATTCTGGGTGATCTTCGATGAGCGCACGCTGGCGCAGGCACCCCCCCTGGTGTCGTCATGGAGTGCTGCTCAGCTCCGCGAAGCCTTCGAGTCGCACCCCATGTTCTTCTCAGCGCCCACCGTGGCATCGCTGGCCGCGCGGGTCGGTATCCACCCGTTGAATCTGCAGCGCACGGTGGCGGAGTACAACGCTGCGCGCGAGCGCGAAGATACTGATGCGCTGGGTCGCGAGCACCGGCCGGTGTCGATCGACGCCGGGCCCTACTACGCGATCCAGTGCCAGGGCTGGACGCTGGTGTCGTTCGCAGGCCTGGTGGCCGATGCGCAATTGCGCGTATTGCGCAGCGATGGTCAGCCGATTCCGGGGCTGTATGCGGCAGGCGAAATCCTCGGCGCCGGTGCGACCTCCGGCAAGGGCTACGTGGGCGGCGCGCTGGTCACACCGGCCGTGACGTTCGGCAAGCTGCTGGGTGAGCGCCTGTCGTTCGAAGGGTGAAGGCGCGGGCCGCGCGGGGCGTCACTCTCTGAACTCAGCTATGTCCGCCAATGATTTGCGCTGGATGTCCGGGACGACGGCATCGTGTGCGGGGTAGCCACAGACCAGCAACAGAAATGGCCGCTCCTGTGACGGTCGGCCGA
>CAYLNP010000367.1:0-2020 GCA_964384925.1 uncultured Woeseiaceae bacterium | reverse complement strand
ATCGGTGCCGGATCGCAGGCCGTATCCGGCGTCATTGAGCAAAACCTCATCTTCGACATCATGATGGGCGCGTTCGGCTGGGCGCACACAGATTAGGGACAAAGGGGTCGAACCGATTAGTGCTACGTGCCACGCTAATCGGTTCGACCCCTTTCAATCCGGGACAGTGACCTTGGACTCGGTCCAAGGTCACTGTCCCTCGTTCAGCGCAGGGTGTAGAGGCGGCCGTCGATGTCGCGGAAGCGCTGGGTGCTGGCTCGCGTTGGGTCGGGTCGGCGCAACTCGGTGACGTCACGGGCGTAGTCGACCAGCGCCTGCGCGTAATCGAGGAAGGTGTCGTGGCGGCGGCTCTCATCGATCGTAGCCAGCGTGTCGTACCCGTCGCGTCCGGTGGCGATGTAGTCGTTGGTGATCACGTCGTAGGTACGTGCCGGGTCGAGGGCTTCCCACGCCCGGCCATTCCAGAACTCGAACCCCTGCAGCCGCCCCTGTGCCTTGCTGCGCGTGAGATCGGCGTGCCAACGCAGCCCAGCGGTATAGGGCCAGGCGCCGGTGTGGGCACTGATATTGCTGACGAAGTAGTCAACCGCGTCCTCCAGCACCGCCTTCACCTCGGCACCCGTCAACTCCAGCCGCACGAGCGTGTTCTTGAACGGCAGTGCGAGATACGCGTCGCCAACCGTGAACGGCCCCTGCGCCAGGCCATTGCGTACCCCGCCGCCGTTTTGCAGCGCAATATCGGCGCCGCCGAAGCGTTGCCCCTGCGCGAGCAAAGCTTCGGCCACCAATGCCTGCACATGACCACCCTGTACATCGGTCGCCTCGGCACAGCCGGGCGCACCATCGCGGCTGCGATCATGGCTGCCGGGCGCGCGGCGCAAACAAAGCCGCTCAGGCACCAAACCGACCGCCTCATGGGCGAAACTGTCGATTGTGGCCCGATAGGCATCCAGTACGCGCCCGGTTTCGACATCGGAAGCAAACTGGCTAAGCAGCGGGCTGGCGGCAATGGTGGCCTCGGCGCGCGCCAGCGCCTCGCCCTCTAACGCGGTGTCGTTGCGGCGCAGGTCGTCACCCAGCAACAGCACCGTGCGACCGCCACACTCCAGCAGTCGGCCGTCCGCGTCGAAGCGCGCGTCGAGCACGCCGAGCGCCCAGGTGTACTGCCAGGCCTGCACCACGCAGACGGGTTCACCGTCGGCATTGCGCAATTCAGTCGGGTACGGGCCTTCCGGTGACAGGCCGAAGTCCGTGAACTCGCTGCCCAACAGGCTGTGCGAATCACCGCCGACGATCAGGTCGACGCCGCGCAGTTTGCCGGCCAGTTCTACGTCGCTGCGATAACCGATGTGGCTGAGCACGATGATGATGTCGACGCCCGCCGCGCGCAGCGCATCGATCTCTGCCTGCGCCGATGTCGCTTCATCGAGCAGCACCGTTCCGGCATCCGGACTGGAGGACGACATGGTCTTGCCGGCGACCGTGATGCCGACGATGCCGATCTGCCGTCCGCCACGTTCAAGCACCACCGAGGGCTGCAGGTAGTCGTGCGGCGAGAAGCGCGCCAGTGGCGATACGCCGGCGTTCGGCACTACGTTCGCACCCAGCGCCGGCGTGCCGCAGGGCCAGGTGCGCTTGCTGAGGTAATCGAGGAAACGCTGCAGGCCCAGGTCACCGAAATCGAAGGCGTGGTTGCCCAACACGTAGGCGTCGAAGCAGACCTGGTTCATCAGGTCGGCATCAGCCTCGCCCTGGAACAGGGTGTAGTAAAGATCGCCAGTGATGGCGTCGCCGGCGTGCAGCTTCAGCACATGCTCCGCTTCCGCTGCGAAGTGGTGTACTGCACTGACCAGGCGCGGATAGCCGCCAAAGCTGACCTGCAGCGGCTCACCATCCAGCATCAGGCTGCGGCCGGTATCCGGCGCCAGGCGTGAATGCTGGTCGTTGATGTGCAGGATGCGCAGTGCGAAGGGCTCGATCGTCGCTGCAGCATCGGGCCGCTCCACGGTAGTCTGGCAGG
>CAYLNP010000366.1:0-2025 GCA_964384925.1 uncultured Woeseiaceae bacterium | reverse complement strand
GCGCTGAGCGCCGAGCCGGACATGTCGAATACCTTGAACAGACTCATGTTGTCTTCTCCATCACATCCGGGTGTAAGCCCTATTCACCTCGCAGCGCCTTGCGCAGGCCCTCCACGCGGGAACCCAGGAAATCCAGACTCGCCTGGTAGCGCACTGCCGCTTCGCCGAACGCGGCCTGCTCCATCTGCATATCCACTGTATTGCCGTCCAGCGACGGATGATTCGGTACCCGGTACATCGACTCGGGTGCGGCGCCAGCCGTCGGAGCTGCAAGGTGTCCGCGTTGCGTGGTGCGCATTCGTGCCGCATCGCCGTCGTTGACAGCCGCCTGCAGCGCACTGCGAAAATCGATGTCACGCGCCTTGAAGCCGGGTGTATCCGCGTTGGCCATGTTGCCGGCGAGCACTTCCAGGCGCCTGGCGCTGACGGCCAGGGCCTGGGGATGTATGCCCAGTGCTGCATCGATCATCTTGTTCATGCGGCCTGCTCCCGAATGCTCTGTCGCAGAGGACTTTGCAAGGGTCATGCCAGAATGGTCTTTGAGTGGGCGCACAGGCCCTTTCCGGCCGCAGAAGGTCGAACCGGCGCCGCGAACGGCAAGCGACTGCCGTTCGGCGGCAAGTCATTGCCGCTACAGTCCGGCGCAGGCTGCACGCGGCCACGGCACCGCCAAATCCATGACGGCGTGTGTGTGCCGAGACTCGATGCCGATGCCGCAGACCGCTGCAAAGACAACGCGCAGCGTCGGCAGCAGGGCGCTGGCACGCCAATTGCATTGCATGGGGTCGGACACGCGATGCGTCGACGACTGCCAGAGTGTCGACAGATGAACAGGAGAACCTCGTTGAAATCACGCCCGCCTGGCCTATGCACTGCCACGCTGATGCTGTTGCTCGCACCGCTCGTGGCACAGTCGACTGCGCCCGAACTCGCTGACCACGAGCAGCTGCGCGGCCTGGCCGAGCGCCATGCGCTGGCGCTGGTCAAGGGTATTGCGCCTGAGCCGGCGCGAATCCGTGCCGAAGCCGCCCGGCTCGACCCCCGGCTGCGTCTGGCCGCGTGCGCACAACCGGCCGAGACGTTTGATCCACCGGGTCAGCGCCCCGGGGCGAACATGAGTATCGGTATCCGGTGCGCTTCCGCTACCGGCTGGACGCTGTATATTCCGGTTCGCATGGAGATGGTTGCCGACGTCGTTGTGCTGGCCGCCCCAGTCGGTCGAGGCACGACGCTGACCCCCGCCCATGTCCGGCTGGAGAGCCATGACCTTGCGCAGCTCAACGGCAGCTGGCTGACCGACCCCGACGAGGCCGTGGGCATGGTCTTGCGGCGCCCCGTGCGCCCGGGCAGCGTCCTGACCGGCAACGTGCTGGAGCGGCCCAAACTGGTCCGCCGGGGCGACCGCGTGCGCGTCGTCGCCGCCGGCGGCGGGTTCGCCGTGGCCAGTGAAGGCGAGGCACTCAATGACGCAGCCCAGGGCGAGCGTGTGCGGGTACGCAACCTGCACTCGCGCAGCGTCATCGAAGGACTCGTGGGGGCCGACGGACAGGTGACGACCACCCGGTGAACGCACGCGCGTACCCGCACAGACAATTTTTTGACGTTGAAGGCTCAAGTTCCGGGCCTGACGGCCGATAGCGCCTTCACAACCCGAGTCCAGGAGGCCGCTCGGGCCTGTACACACACAAGAGAAATCGCGATGCAGATCAAGCACTCGACAATCAACGATGCCGCAGCCGGGCAGCGAACCGGCAGCGCGGTAACACCCCGAGCCAAGGCAGGGGGGGCGGCCGCTTCGGGCAGCACTGCCGCTGACCAGCTGACCCTGACGCCGGCGGCACGCCAGTTGCTGGATGCATCCCGTGCAGCCGGGGGCGGCGAGGTCGATGCGGCACGCGTTGCTGCCGTCAAGACGCAGATCGCCGAGGGCCGCTACCAGATTGACGCCCCGCGCGTCGCCGAGCGCCTGCTGGCCATGGAAAAGGCACTCTAGGTGTCCACCAGCGAGCATCAGCAGGTTCTGCA
>CAYLNP010000365.1:0-2034 GCA_964384925.1 uncultured Woeseiaceae bacterium | reverse complement strand
TCACGCCTGCACCTCCGGCTTGCGTCCGATCAACACTTCCCAGCCACCGCCCGGGGCGAACTCACCGCTCTTGAATTCCTTGGACCCGGTGTCCAGTGCTGCCGCTGCATTGCCGGCCTGGGCTGCCGCGGCCAGCTCCATGATGGCCATCGGCGCGGTGTCGAAGAACACCTTGTCGCGCGGAAAGCCCGCCTTCTCTGCCAGCTCGATCTGATCGGCCTCGCGCATCGCACCCCAGAAGGGCTCATTGTTGTAGTAGGTTTCGAGATCGAGAATGAACTGCGAGAAGTTGTCCATCTTGGTAAACGGCGGCAGGTCGGCGTGGATCATGTAGCCGCCCGGCTTGAGCAGCCGGTAGCACTCCTTGAAGATGCGCGGCATCGCCTTGCCCGAGGTCTCGTGCAGCAGGATGTGGCTGACGATCAGGTCGAAGCTTTCGTCCTCGAACTGCGTCTGCTCGGCGTTGCCGAGCACGAAGTTCACCTCGTGGCCGAGCCCTTTGGCACGCGCGTGGGCGTAGCGCACCAGCGGTGCGCCGACATCCAGCCCGTAGACCTCGGCATCCGGAAAGCGCTCCTTGTAGGGCACTGTGGAGTGGCCCACCGAGCAGCCCATGTCGAGAATCCGCGCGGGCTTGAAGTCCGGCACATTGCGCTGCAGGTAGTTGCATACCGAGCGCCCCATGTCGTCGTTGTAGGGCCCGATGAAACCCATGGCATACAGATACACACCGCGGTCGTACAGCGCCGCCACGGCGACATCATCCTCGGTGAACTCGTCGGCGTAGCCGCCGGGCATGCAGTGGATGTCCAGCGCCGTGGCATAGCGTGGCGGTTTGAACGCAGGGTCGATGTCGAGCGTGGCCGCGGATTTGGCAGACAGCGCGCGCGCGGTGTCGATGAGCTCGGGCAGCTGGCGCTCGATGGACGTCGTGACCGACTCCCAGATCAGTTCCTGGGCGACGCGATTGATACAGTTGTAATGCTGGAAGTACAGATCGCGCTCCATCGCCTTGCGGATATCGCGGCGATTCTCCGGCGCGCGCCCTTCGGTCTTCTCGAATGCCTTGGCGGCACGGGTCTGGTAGACGGTCTGCAGGCCCGGCAGGATCTTCTGCTGGATGCAGTTCTTCAGGCTCTTGGAAAACTCCTGCCGCGAACGTTCATCGTGGTCGGCCTTGGGCAGCACCGGGTGATCGATCTGCTGGAAAGTGTTGAGCATGACGCCAGCCATGGGGGTCCTCCGGGGAAATCCAGGTCAGCCGGACTCAACTCGCCCGACCGGGGAAATGAAGGTATCACGACACCCGGCCAGGGGTGGCGGGGTGCCAGCAGGCGGCGTCCGACTGGCGGATATCGCGGCGGTCAGTTTCGACCCCAGCGCCACAGCAGGAAGGCACCGGCGACGTTCAACAGCCCGGGGACGATACCGAAGCTCACGACGATGCCGGTCAGCGCCAGCTGGGATTGCTCGAGGCCGGCGACGGCGCGCTCCGGGTCGAAGCCAAAGGCCGACAGCAACAGACCCACCAGCAGTGTGCCGCCCAGCGCGAAGGCGACCTTGTCGGCGGCGATCCAGGCAGCCGAGTAAAGGCCCGCATGACGCTCATCCTCGCTGGCGATGTCCGAGAGCATAGAAAAGCCCAGCATCGCCCACCCTGAATTACCGACCGCGCCCAGGAACACCAATGTATAGATGACGTACAGAGGTGCTCCGGCTGACAGCGACCACAGCGAGTAGCACACGGCGTAGATCAGTGCCGCAACGATGTAGGTGGGGCGCTTGCCCAGCTGTTTGGACACGGCCACCCACATCGGCTGGGCGACGACGATACCGGCGCAGGCCAGCAGCACCACGACGCCGACCAGGCTGAAGGCATCACTGCGACCCATGTTGTAGATCAGGAAATACAGCAGCGAGGCGTAGGCCATGCCGGCGCCGGTCAGCTGCAGCAGCGTCGCACCCAGCAGCACCGAGAAACGGGGCTTCGAGAGCAGCATCACAGCCTCGCGAAAGCTCAGCGCGATCCGCGGC
>CAYLNP010000364.1:0-2039 GCA_964384925.1 uncultured Woeseiaceae bacterium | reverse complement strand
CGCGCATCCAGCGCGACGCGCTTCGTGATGTGGAAGTCGAGACGCTGCCCGGCGTCACACTGGGTCACAGGAATATCCCGGTCAACAGCGTGGGCTGTTACGTGCCGGGCGGCAAGTATCCTCTTGTTGCATCAGCGCACATGAGTGTGGTTACTGCCAAGGTCGCAGGCGTGAAGCGCGTCGTGGCCACGGCACCGCCCTATCAGGGCCGCCCCAATCCAGCCATCGTCGTGGCCATGGACCTGGCGGGCGCCGACGAAATCTACACGCTGGGGGGCGTCCAGGCCATCGCGGCCATGGCGCTGGGCACCGAGTCGATCCCTGCCGTGGACATGATCGTGGGTCCGGGCAACGCCTTCGTCGCGGAGGCCAAGCGGCAGCTCTTCGGTCGTATCGGCATCGACCTGCTGGCCGGGCCAACCGAGACGCTGGTCATCGCCGATGACAGCGTGGATGGCGAACTCTGCGCCGCCGACCTGCTGGGCCAGGCCGAGCATGGACCAAACTCCCCCGCGGTACTGCTGACCGACTCCGAGGCGCTCGCGCACGACACGATGGCCGAGGTCGAACGCCAGCTCAAGGTGCTGCCCACCGGTGAAATCGCAGGCCAGGCGTGGCGGGATTACGGACAGGTCATCGTCTGCGACACGCGCGAGGAGATGGTCGCCGAGGCCGACCGGCTGGCCTCCGAACATGTGCAGGTGATGACCCGAGATCCGGACTACTTCCTGCACAACATGACCAACTATGGCGCACTGTTCCTGGGCCCCGAGACCAATGTGTCCTACGGCGACAAGGTCATCGGCACCAATCACACGCTGCCCACCAAAGGCGCGGCACGGTACACTGGCGGCCTGTGGGTCGGGAAATTCATCAAGACCTGCACCTATCAGCGGGTGACGCCGGAGGCCTCCGTGGTGGTCGGTGAGTACTGCTCACGGCTATGCGCGCTCGAAGGCTTCATGGGCCACAAGGAACAGGCGGACATTAGGCTTCGACGGTATGGCGGAACAACACAAACGGATCAGGCCCACGACAAAGTGGGCTGATCACCCGAATCGAAGGGGCGTCTGCAAGGCTGTCCGCACCCGCGGCCTAGAGCACGAAGAGCGCCAGCGCGATCAGTAGTGCCAGCAGCACCGTCTCGACGACGATCAGCGTGGCTGCCCGGGGTCCAACGGACGCCAGTTCACGCAGCGAGGTTTTCACGCCGAGCGCTGCAATCGCCGTCACCAGACAGCCGATCGACAGGCTGACGAGCGCATCGCGCGCAGGCGACGGCACCCAGCCCAGGCTGTTGACGATGACCAGCACGACGAAAAGCACCAGGAACCATGGCAATGCACTCGTCACTGCGCTGCCGCCTTTCACCTGTCGCCCTACCACCCACGCGATGATCATCACCACCGGCAACAGCATGGCCACGCGCAGCAGCTTGGTGAAGGTCGCCACGTCACCGGTCTGCTCGGAGACGATGTAGCCGGCACCGACCACCTGCGCGACATCGTGAATGGTGGCACCGAGGAACAGGCCGGCCTGGACATGATCGAAGCCCAGCAGCACCACCAGCAGCGGGTAGAGCACCATGGCCACGGTGCTCAGTGCGGTAACGCCGACCACGGTGAATGCCGTGTATCGCTCGAGTTCCGGGCGCTGCGGCAGCACTGCCGAGATCGCCATCGCCGCCGACGCCCCGCAGATGCCCACCGCACCGCCCGTGAGCGCACCGAGGAAGCGCGGCATTCCCAGCGCCCGCGCAAGCAACAGGCCCACGAGCAGGGTAAAGAACACTGACACCACCACCAGCAACACCGGCCCCCATCCCAGCTCGGCGACCTGCCCGAACGTGATGCGCAATCCCAGCAACCCCACGCCGAGGCGCAGCACGAAGCGCGAGGCGAATGTGATGCCGGGTGCCAGGCGTGGCGAATCGGCCAGAAAGTTCAGGGGCATGCCAAGCAGCAGCGCCAGCAGCATCACCGGGCCCCCGTAGTGCCCGGATATGAACATCGCAGCCAGCGCCAGTGCCATCGCAAGCG
>CAYLNP010000363.1:0-2043 GCA_964384925.1 uncultured Woeseiaceae bacterium | reverse complement strand
TCGGAGAGCGCGAATTCGTTGCGGAACGACGCACCGAACGCACCGATGAAAAAAGTCTGCCCGGCACTGGAGAGCAGGGCTGCGCACAGCCCGAATGCCGATGCGCGGGTCATCACGTGTCCTGCGGTCCGCGCGCTCCCTGGGACGAGCCATCGCGCTGTCGCCAGTGCGTAGCACTCGTGAGCAGCCGCGCATGCAGGCGCTCGACCTGGGCGCGGGTGTCGGCGAGCGTGCCTGCATTGCCGATGACATCGTCGGCGCGGGCCAGCCGGGTCTGCCGGTCGGCCTGGCTGTCGAGAATGCGCTGGGCCTGGGTTGCGTCATGGGCATCGCGGGCCATCAGTCGCTGCCGCTGCACCGCTTCGGGCACATCGACGACGATGAGGTGATCCACAAGCCGATCGAACCCTGTCTCGACCATCAGGGGCACGACGATGATCACATACGCGGTAGTTGCAGCCGCTGCGCGCTGCAGGGTCTCGGCCCGGATGCGCGGATGCAGGATGGCTTCCAGCGCACGCCGCCGCGCCGGATCGCTGAACACCAGTTCGCGCATGCGTGCGCGATCAAGGCTGCCGTCGGCGGCAAGCACCTCGCCGCCGAACTGCTCGCGGATTTCCTCGAGCGCGGCACTGCCCGGGGCGACAACCTCGCGGGCGATGATGTCGGTGTCGACGACGGCGGCACCCAGCGCCGCGAAGGCATCGGACACCGCGCTCTTGCCACTTGCAATGCCGCCGGTCAGGCCGACGAACAACGGGCGCGGCGAGACATCATCGGGCTCGGACATGCGCGCAAGCTTACAGTCCGACGCTTCCCAGATACAGGCGATTGATCTGCTCACCCCACAGCAGCGCGATCCACCCGGCGGCGGCCAGATAGGGCCCGAACGGGATGGCCATGTTGCGATCACGCCCGCGTGCCAGCATCAGCACGATGCCGATCACAGCACCCACCACGGCGGAGAGCAGGATGATCTGCGGCAGCAGCTGCCAACCCAGCCACGCGCCCAGCGCCGCCAGCAGCTTGAAGTCGCCGTAGCCCATGCCCTCCTTGCCGGTGATCAGCTTGAAGACCCAGTACACGCTCCACAGGCTGAGATACCCGAACACCGCGCCGAGGACCGCCGAGGGCAAGTCCGTGAACACGCCTGCGCCGCCGTTGCTGAGCGCCAGCAGCAGCCCCGCCCACATCAGCGGCAGCGTGAGGTTGTCGGGCAGGAGCGTGGTGTCGTAGTCGATCAGGCTGGCGGCCAGCAGCGTCCACGTGAACAGCAGCGCGGCAAGCCCCTGCGCGGTGACGCCCAGCTGCCAGATCACGATCACGCTGAACAGCGCCGTGAGGACTTCGACAATGGGGTAGCGTTTGCTGATCGGTGCCCTGCAATAGGCGCAGCGGCCGCGCAGCAGCAGCCAGGAGACCACCGGCACGTTGTGCCAGGCGCGGATGCGATTGCCGCAGGCCGGACAACTCGAGTGGGGCAGTACGAGGTTGAAGCGCGCCGGTTCGTGCACCGGCGCAGGCTCTTCACGAAGCTCCGCGCACTGATTCTCCCAGTCACGCTGCAGCATGATGGGCATGCGGTATACCACCACGTTGAGGAAGCTGCCGATCAGCAGCCCGACCACAAAGGTGAGCGGCAGCGCGATCGCCGCGTAAGCCTGCAGTACCTCGATCATGGGTCCGGTCGAGACGGCCCGCGAACGCGCGAAGCGCGCGTCGCTAGACCACCGAGCCCATCTGGAAGATTGGCAGATACATGGCCACCACCAGTCCGCCCACCAGTATGCCGAGGATGGACATGATGGCAGGTTCGAGCAGTGCGCTTAGGTTGTCGACGGCGTTATCGACTTCGGCCTCGTAGAAGTCGGCCACTTTCGAGGACATTTCATCGAGTGAGCCGGATTCCTCGCCCACTGCGATCATCTGCGTGACCATGTTCGGGAACAGGTCGGTATTTTCCATGGCGCGCTGAAGGCGTGTGCCGGTGGCGACTTCGTCACGCATGCGCAGGACGGCGTCTTCGTAAATGATGTTGCCGGT
>CAYLNP010000362.1:0-2057 GCA_964384925.1 uncultured Woeseiaceae bacterium | reverse complement strand
CCAATTCAGGTGTTGGATAAGCGCTGCCCTGCGCACCGAATCCGGGCACTGCGGTGGACATATGGCGCCGCGCCCTTGTGCTGCCATGCGATTGCAGGAATAATCCCGCAACGCGCCCGCCGGGTGCCGGAGGTTTTCCAGTTGAGTTCGTCCGCGCCGCCGCTGCAAACTGATGCGCCTGTTGAACCTGTCCGGATTTATGTCGGGACAGACCGGTCTCAGGAAATCGCTTTCCGGGTGCTTGGTGCTTCCATTCGGCGCCGCACCGGCCTCAAGGTCGAAGTGCATTCCCTCGCCGGATTGAACCTGCCCGATCCGCCAGATCCCGCGCACCGTGCCCGCACAGGGTTTTCCTTCGCACGGTTTGCCATTCCAGAACTCGCCGGGAGGACCGGCCGGGCCATCTATCTCGATGCCGACATGCTGGTGCTCAAGGATATTGCTGACCTCTGGGCTCTGCCACTCGGCGCTGCCAAGGTCGCCTGTCAGGAGGAGCTGCCGGATCGTATCGCTAGAACTGCGCCCGTTGCTGGTGCCCGGCGGCGCAAGCAGTGTTCGGTGATGGTGCTGGATTGCGCGCGGCTCGACTGGCACGCGCCGGACATCATCGCAGGCCTCGGGCCAGGGTACACTTATGAGCAGCTGATGGGCGAACTCTGCATCCTCGACGATGATGAGATCAGTTACGGCGTGCCGACCCGCTGGAACAGTCTAGAACATGCAGATGAGACGACCTGCCTGCTGCACTACACGGACATGATGACCCAGCCTTGGGTACATGCGGGTAACCGGAGCGGATGGCTCTGGGTGAGAGAATTGCGCGATCTTATACGTTCGGGCGAGATCGATCCTGAATTTGTCCGTGCGGAAGTTTCGGTGGGATTCGTACGCCCTTCAATAGAACGCGAACTGGCACTACCACTCGACGGGCCAGCGCCTTCGGGTACGATCGCAAAGCATCTTGAACTCGATCGGCAAGCCGGTTTCAGGCCGCATGCCAACCTTGCCGGTAGCAGCGGGGAGGGCAGGATCGCCCTACGTGCCCGGCGGGCCCTCAAACGCCTCCTCGGCTCAGCCTAGGTATTCCCCGTTTTCCCCATGGTCTTGCCCGGCTGGCTTTATTCGCTAATCAGGCCGCGACCTCATACTGCTGATGCGGCAGACGTACCCAAGGAGATGCCTCTCGATGACTGACCGGACAGCCTTCATCACGGGCGGCGCGGGATTTATCGGCAGCCGCCTCGTTGCGGCGCTCCGCCCGCATGTCTCCCGGATCGTCGTGTTTGACAATCTGCATCCGCAGGGGCATGGGCCGGACGCCCGCCCGCCTTCGTTCGGGAATGAAGTCCAGTTCATCCGGGGTGATGTCACCGAAGCGGGCGCGCTCAAAGATGCAGTACGCGCCGCACAACCATCGCTCGTCTTCCATCTTGCCGCCGAGACCGGGACTGGCCAGAGCTATGACGAGCCGGCGCGCTACAACAATGTCAATGTCATGGGGACGGCCTGGCTGATCGAGGCCCTGCGGGCTGCCCGGAAGGAAGGCGCCCCGAAATGTCGAGTCGTGCTCGCAGGGTCACGGGCCGTCTATGGTGAAGGCGCCTACCAGACGCCGGATGGGCAACTTGTCGTCGGCCCCGTTCGTACGCCTGAAGACCTCGCCGCTGGCCGCTATATGCCTGTCTTGCCGGGCACTGGTCCGCTGACGCCGTGCCCGACACCGGAGTCGCTGATGCCGGCGCCCGCATCGGTCTACGCCTCCACCAAGCTGATGCAGGAATACCTGCTGGAGCAGTGCGGCGCCGAAGGGAATTTCGAAGTAGCGATCCTGCGCTTCCAGAATGTCTACGGTCCCGGGCAGAGCCTGCAGAATCCCTATACCGGCGTGCTGTCGATCTTCTCCTCGCAGGTCCTCTCTGGCAAGTCACTCGAGATCTACGAAGATGGCGAAATCGCGCGTGACTTTGTCTATGTCGATGATGTCGTCTCCTCACTTGTGGCGGCGGGCCTCGCCGGAGCGCCACCGATCGGCCCCGTCAATATTGGCAGCGGCTATC
>CAYLNP010000361.1:0-2067 GCA_964384925.1 uncultured Woeseiaceae bacterium | reverse complement strand
CTGGCGGATTCACTCACGGTGTCGCTCCTCGGTGGGCCGGAAAGACTGCCCGTGCGGATTGTAGCGGCTATCCGCCCGTGTTGCCCTCGGAATACTGCCCGACCGGCTCGAGCAACAGCCGATTGAGCCGTTGTACGAAGGCTCCGGGATCCTTGAGCTGCCGGCCCTCGGCGAGCCGTGCCTGATCGAGCAGCAGGTGTGCCAGGTCGGCGAATCGCGCCTTGTCCTGCAGCGCGTCCAGGCGCTTGACGAGCGGATGAGCCGGATTGATCTCGAGCACCGGCAGGGTTTCCGGCATCGGCTGGCCGGCGGCTTCCATGATGCGGCGCATCTGGATGCCCGGGTCATCGGCGCCCAGCACCAGGCAGGCGGGTGAGTCGGTCAGCCGCCGGCTGACACGCACCTCCTCCGCACGACCCGAGAGTGTCGTCTTCAGCCGGTCGAGCAGCTTGGCATGCGCCTGTTCGCGCACCTCGTCGAGCTTGTCGTCTGCGGACTCGCCGAGATCGCCCAGATCGAGATCGCCGCGCGCGATGTCGCGCAGTTCGGACTCTTCGAACTCGCGCAGATGCTGCATCATCCATTCATCGATACGCTCGGTGAGCAGGAGCACCTCGACCCCCTGCTTGCGGAACATCTCCAGCTGCGGGCTGGTGCGCGCAGCTTCGGGGGTCTCGGCGAGCAGATAGTAGATGTGCTTCTGGCCTTCCTTGCGCCGTGCCAGGTAATCGCCCAACGAAACGCTGGCCGAAGGTGAGTCGTTGGCCGTGGAGTCGAACCGCAGCAACGCTGCCACCCGCTCGCGATTGGCAAAGTCCTCGGCCAGGCCCTCCTTGAGCACCTCGCCGAACTGCGCCCAGACCGTGCGGTACTTCTCGGGCTCATCGGCTGCGAGCTTCTCGAGCATCTCCAGCGCCTTGCGTGTCAGCGCCTTGCGTATGGCATCGACATGCGCGTCCTGCTGCAGCAGCTCACGCGACACGTTCAGCGACAGTTCGGCTGAATCCACCACACCGCGCAGGAAACGCAGGTACAGCGGCAGGAACTGCTCGGCATCGTCCATGATGAAGACGCGCTGCACATAGAGCTTGAGTCCGCGCGGTGCCTCGCGGTTCCACAGATCCCAGGGTGCGTGCGCCGGCACGTACATCAGGCCGGTGAACTCGCGCGTGCCTTCCACCTTGTGGTGCGACCAGGCCAGCGGCGCCTGGGCATCGTGGGCGATGTGCTTGTAGAACTCGATGTACTCGCTGTCTTCGATCTCGCCGCGCGGCCGGGTCCACAGCGCCTGGGCGGTATTAAGCGCACGGGCCTCATCCTTGCCCGCCGCGGCGAGCTTGACCGGGAAGGCGATGTGATCGGAATAGCGACGCACCAGCGACTCGATCCGGTACGTCGTGGCGAACTCCGCGGCATCTTCCTTGAGATGCAGCACCACGGTCGTGCCCCGGGTTTCCCGCGTAGCGGGCTCGACGGTGAACTCGCCCTGGCCGTCGGAGGACCACTGCACGGCGGCATCCGCTTGCACACCGGCGCGGCGGGTGGTCACCTCCACGCGATCGGCAACGATGAAGGCCGAATAGAATCCGACGCCGAACTGGCCGATCAACTGCGCATCCCGACGCGAATCACCGGAAAGCTGGGAGAGGAACTGGGCGGTGCCAGAACGCGCGATGGTGCCGAGATTGTCGACAACCTCCTCGCGCGACATGCCCACCCCGTTGTCGCTGATGCGGATGATCCTGGCCTTGTCATCGACCTCGACGGTGATGGCCAGCTCCGGGGCGTCCTCCAGCAGTGAGGGTGTGGCCAGCGACTCGAAGCGCAGCTTGTCGCAGGCATCGGATGCGTTGGAGATCAGCTCACGCAGGAAGATCTCGCGATTGCTGTACAGGGAATGAATCATCAGGTGAAGCAGCTGCTTCACCTCCGCCTGAAACCCCAGGGTCTCGCGTTCGGCCGTCGCCACCATCGATACAACCTCCACACTGTCGGGCAAATGCCGGCACAGGCAAGCGGCCCGCGGCCGCACGGCGCGCGAGGGCCGGCAGGCGCCAGCTTCGTCTC
>CAYLNP010000360.1:0-2071 GCA_964384925.1 uncultured Woeseiaceae bacterium | reverse complement strand
AAGCACACCTGAATCGCTCCGCCCGAATTACCTATCAAGCCTTGGAGCGGGTGTCGGCCTGACGCTGTTCCACGGCCGCGGCGGGACCATCAGTCGGGGCGGGGGCAAGACCCACGCTGCGGTGCTGGCCTCGCCGCCCGGCGCCGTTCGCGGACGGCTGCGCGTGACCGAGCAGGGCGAGATCATCAACCAGAAGTACGGGCTGCGGGTCATTGCCATGCGCACCCTGGAGCAGGCCTGGAGCGCGGTGCTGGAGAATGGCCTGCGCCCGCGCAGCGCACCGGCGAAGGAACAGGCCTGGGACGAGGTCATGGACACGCTTGCCGACGCCAGTCGCGAGCGCTACAAGAAGCTGGTCTATGGCGACCAGCGCTTCGCCGACTATTTCCGCTGCGCCACACCGGTCGATGTCATCGAGCGTATGCGCATCGGTTCCCGCCCGCCGGCGCGCCAGCCGTCTGCGTCCATCGAGGATCTGCGGGCGATCCCTTGGGTGTTCTCGTGGAGTCAGGCGAGATTCGGACTGCCGGGGTGGTTCGGACTGGGCACGGGTCTTGCTACCTGTGCCGAGCGTCATGGGGAGGCGCTGCTGCGCGAGCTGGCCAGCGACTGGTATTTTCTCTCAACCCTGATCGGCGATGTCGAGATGGTGCTGGCCAAGTCCGATATCAACATCGCGCGGCGGTACTCGCAGCTTGCCAGCGACCTGCACGAGCGCTACTTCCCGATCATCCGCCAGGAGTTCGACCTGACCCGGGAGTGGATCCTGCGCCTGAAGGGCCAGGACACGCTGCTGGAACGCGACAACACGCTGCGACGGTCGATCAGGCTGCGAAATCCCTACATGGATCCCATGAGCTTTCTGCAGGTCGACCTGCTGCAGCGCTGGCGCGCCTCCGGGCGCGAGGACGAAGCGACCTTCCGTGCGTTGATGGCCTCCGTAAACGGCATCGCACACGGCCTGCAGAACACCGGCTGATACGCCTCAGGAGGCCAGGTCGACCTCGACGCGGTTGCGCCCCGCACGTTTCGCCTCATAAAGCCGCTGATCGGCCTGGCGCAGCAGCCTGGTGCGGTCGTAGCCCATGCGCATCTGGGCCACGCCCGCGCACAGCGTGACCACCAGCCCCGGGGAGATGTCACGCCAGTCGGCGTTCTCCACAGTCTCGCGCAGATGCTCGCAGGCGTGCGCCGCACTGTCGAGGTCGGTATTGGGGAAACACACCAGGAACTCCTCACCACCGAACCGCGCAACCATGTCGGCGGTGCGACAGTTTTCGCTCAACAGTCGCGCGACACGCTTGAGTACCGTGTCGCCCACCTGGTGGGAGTGTGCGTCGTTGATGCTCTTGAAGTGATCGAGGTCCAGCAGCGCAATGGCGAATGCGCGCCGTTGCGCCACAAAGTCGCGGATGCCTTCGTCGAGAAAGCGATCGGCAAAGCGCCGGTTGAACAGACCGGTGAGCTGATCGTGGGTTGCCTGACGCTCCAGTTCGTGGGCCTGCTCGCGCAACAGCCTGGTTCGCTCGTTGACGATTTCCTCCAGGCGGCTGCGCATGCGCGCGAACTGCGTCAATGCGAGCAGCCCGATCGCAAGCACGATCAGCAGCAGCACGACCACCGGGGGCTCCATCGTGTTGAAGACGATCGCGACCAGAATGGCGCACAGCGCCGCCGCGGCTTCGACACCGATGACGAACGGACTGAACGGCCCGTATTCGGGCCGCGCCGAGATCCAGGCGTCGAGCAGCATCAAGAGGTCGTTGAGCACCTGCATCGCCAGCACCAGCAGGGTCAGTGCAAAGATCTGCCGTATCCCAAGCGAGTGCAGCGGCACGTCACCACCCACCCAGACATAAAGGCCACCGCTCAGCAGCGTGAGCATCGCCATCAGGCCGGCATTGTGGCAGGCCGCACCGAGCACCTTCCGCCAGGGCTGGCCACGGCGCAGCCGGTGCCAGGGATACAGCAGGGAGGCCAGACCATTGACCCACGCGGCGGCGATGGGTCCCAGCACCAGGATGCAGGAGATCTGGGCCACGCGGTCGAACGAGACGTAGCCCACCCCAGC
>CAYLNP010000359.1:0-2073 GCA_964384925.1 uncultured Woeseiaceae bacterium | reverse complement strand
ACCCGGCGGCTCGGTGGGCGCGCATACCGACCACTACGACGTGTTCCTGATCCAGGGCCGCGGCCGCCGGCGCTGGCAGATCGATGCCCGCTCCAATGCGCCGCAGGGCATGCGTGAGGGACAGGCGCTGAAGCTGCTTGAACGCTTCGCACCCAGCCACGACTGGATCCTCGAAGCCGGAGACATGCTCTATCTGCCCCCCGAAGTGCCGCACTTCGGCGAAGCCCTCGACGCCTGCATGACGTTCTCGGTGGGGCTGCGGGCGCCTTCCGAGTCCGAGCTGCTGGCCGACTTCGCCGATCAACTCGCCCAGAGCGAGGACGGCAGTCGTCGCTACGCTGATCCCGGCCGCGCTCCGGCCCGCGATGCGGGACTGATCGACGCCGACGCCATTGCGCGAGTGCGCGCCCAGCTCCGCGCCGCGCTGGAACAGGATGATCAGTCGCTGGCGGCCTGGTTCGGCGGCATGATCACCCGCTACCGCTCGGCCGGCCTTGCTGCCGCACCGCCCCGCAAGCACTCTGCAGATCAGCTGCGCCAGCGCCTTGCCAACGGTGACCGCCTGCGCCCGCATCCTTTCGCCCGGATGGCCTGGGTACCTTGCGGACGCGGGGCGCTGGTGTTCGCCGATGGCGAAGGCCACGAATGCGATCGAGCCAGCGCCAGCCGGCTGAGCAGCGGTCAGCCGATCACCCTGCAGGACTACGAGGCATTGAGCGAATCCGGCAGGGCGCGGGCACTCGACTGGCTCAATCGAGGCAAACTGGCGCTGGAGCGGGCAAGGCGGAGGCAGTGATGAGCCGGATAGCGGAAGGCTTCTTCGTCGAGCCGGCGGATGCGGTCAGCGACCGCGCGACGATCAGCGAGCTGCGCGAACAGGTGTTCGTGCACGAATTGGGCGCCGAGCGCGGCGTGATCTGGGACGATCGCGATCCCGACAGCGGCCACGTGCTGGCGCGCGAGGACGGCGGTCGAGCGATCGGCTGCGGCCGGCTGGCGAGCGATGGCGGCATCGGCCGGCTGGCGGTCGACCGCGCCTGGCGAGGCCGCGGCGTGGGCAGGGCCCTGCTGGTACGGCTGATCGATCTTGGCCGACAGCAGCGTCTGCCCGCACTGCATGTGCAGGCCGAAGCCGGCGCATGTGATTTCTACGCGGTGCACGGATTCGCCGACACCGGCGAAACCCTTGCCGAGGCCGGCGTCACCCATCACACCATGCGCCTGTCGCTGGAGCAGCTTCCCACCCTCGAGCGCAGCGCACCGCCACCCGGCGCCGAATCGCCCGAGATCGAGTTCGACGGGCTCTCGGCATGCCGAGAAGCCCTCGCGACCCTGCTTGGCGACGCCCGCCGTCGGCTGTTCATCTTCACTCGATCCATGGACCCCGACCTGTTCGCCGGCGACCCGCTGCTGCAGGAGATCCGCCGCGTCGCCACTGCGGGCCGCGGCGCCGAGATCCGCATCCTGGTGCAGGACCCGGACACCGCCCTGCACGACGGCGCGCCGCTGCTGGCCCTTGCCCAGCGACTGTCCAGCAGCATGCCGCTGCGCCAGCCAGCCGAAGAGGGCGAGTCTGCCTTCGCTGGCGCCTACATCGTCAATGATGTCGGAGGCCTTCTGTTCCGACCGATCGGCAGCCGCTTCGAGGGCAGCTTCCAGCGCCATGCACCCGGACATCATCGGCAGCTGATGGAGCAGTTCCGTCAGGCCTGGGACCGCTCAAGCCCCGCCGGCAGCCTGCGCGCGCAGTCGCTCTAGCGGCGGCCGGCCCGCCCCGGCTGCCTCGACCAAAGTCGAATCGCAGCCAAACCAGGCGCCCGGGTGGTGCCGTCGCCGCATGCTTCCCCGCTATAATCGGCGGCTCCAGCTGCCCCGCTGGCCTCACCCTCTCCTCCGACAGCACCCGGCACTGCCCTGTCACGCCGGGCAAGGCGAATCGTGAACAGCCTGATCAAGCAGTTTCTGCAGACTTCGCACATCTCCGGCGGCAATGCCGCCTTCGTCGAGTTGCTCTACGAGCGCTACCTGGTCGACCCGACCAGCGTGGATCCAGCCTGGAAAGCCTACTTCGAC
>CAYLNP010000358.1:0-2081 GCA_964384925.1 uncultured Woeseiaceae bacterium | reverse complement strand
CGCTTCGCGCCCTGCGTGAGGGTCAGCCAGCCTTCGCTGGCGCAGCGCTCGGCGTCGTAGACGGGGATCCCATGGTCGTTACGAATCGCCCTGAGCCTGCTGGTGGTCCATGTCTTGCCGCGCCCCGTTCGCCGACCATTCCGAGCCAGAAAGATCGCGATCGCACGGTCGGTGCAAATGCGGGCCAACATCCGGATCGCATCGAGGGTGTCGTTCGACGTGACCGTGCCGCTCTCCCCCGGCCGTCGGAGGCGGATCTCTTGCTCGGTGTGCACGCCACCCTTCCAGTGGATGGTGACCTCGAGCTGCCTCGAATCGTCAGCTCGGCTGAGGTCGACCACGACCTCCTCCACGAGCACCCGGACGATGCGTTTCTTGAGGCGTAGGTCGACGCTCGGTGCGTTCCACACCCGCTCGAGATCTCGAGCCAGCTCGCCCAGCTGTGCCTCCGTGGGAGCCTCACGCTCTGCTCGTGCCCTTGCGGATGCGACTCGGCTCTGCAGCGCGTCGACCTTCAACAACGCCTGCTCCCAGCGCGACTCGAGCTCCGCAGCCACCAGGCGGTTGTCCGGGTCCGTCGCGTCGTATTGACGTTGGGCGAGCGTCGCCGAGTATCGGGCGGCCTCGAGGTCTCGCTCCAGAGCATCGAGCGCGTCGTGCTGCGTCCGCCGGCCGTGACGCGCTGCCTCTAAGGCTGCTTGCTGCGCGCCCGGTCGAACGACCTCGAGCACCTGTTGGCTCACCATCTCATCCAGCAGCGTGCCGACGAAGGTGATGCACGACTTCTCGCACCCTTGCTGCGCTCCGCTGCACACGTAGCGAACGATCCTTCGCTGGCCGCCGTAGGTCACGTGCAACCGGCGTCCACATCGACCGCATCGTACCAGCCCGCCCAGCAGGGCCTTGCCCGGCCTCGGCGGGCCCGGTTTCGTCTTGCGGAACTGCGCGTTGTTGTCGGCCAGCAGTTTCTGCACCCGTTCGAACACCTCGCGCTCAACGTAGCCCTCGTGGTGGTCGTGCAGCAAGACCTCGTACTCGCCGTCGGGACGGGGACGTGTCACCCGCACCAGCTGCCCGTTGCGGACCTGCGTGACACGGTGGGTTCGACCATACGCATAGGTCCCGCAGTACATCGGGTTGTTCAGCACCCGACAGACATTCGAGACCGTCGGCAACCGCCACTGATGCCGCGCGCACCCCGGCGGTCGTACCGGGATGTCGAGCTGATGGTCCGCCATCCAGCCCACCACTTGGCGCGCCGCCCCGAGCTCCAGAATTTTGTCGAACAAGAGCTCGATCGTCTTCTGAACTCGACGGTCGGGGTTCTTCTCGAGCTTGCCGTCCTCGGTCTTGCAGTAGCCCACCGGTAGCAGGGTATACAGCTCCCCACGACCCGCCTTCGCCTTGATCGCCTCGTTCATCCGCTGCCGCATCAAGCCCAACTCGTACTCGTTGAGGCTCCCCTTGAGTCCCAGCAGCAACCTGTCGTTGCTCCGCCTCGGGTGGTAGATGCTGTCGTGGTCGACGAGCACCGTGTCGACCATGCTGCAGATCTCGATCAGCTTCGACCAGTCTCGAGAGTTGCGCGCGAACCGGGACACTTCCAGTGCACCCACCGCCCCGACCTTCCCCAACCCGACCTCGGCGACCATCCGGGCAAAGCCGGGGCGCTCGGCGAAGCCACTTGCGGTCCGCCCCAAGTCGTCGTCGATCACCTCGACGTCAGCGAATCCGAGCCGGCGTAGGCGGTTTTCCATCTCGTATTGCAACCGCAGCCCCTCTTCGTGAGATACGACCTGCTGCGCCGACGATTGGCGCACGTAGAGGATCGCCTTGCGCTGAGTGTACTTCGTGTCCAGCTGGTCAAGCATCGACCGCTTCCTCCTCGCCTTCGCGGCAGTCGTTGTCATCCTCGCCGACGCTCGCGAGCATGAGTTTGGCGAGCAGGGCGATCACCTCGCCCCTCGTTCTCGCGCTCAGCGTGCTCCACGGGTACGGGCTCTTCGGGTTGAACAGGCCGAGCTGGCATGCAGCAGGCGACCCTCGGCGCTCTCGACGTTGCATCGTGGTCCTCTGTCGCC
>CAYLNP010000357.1:0-2099 GCA_964384925.1 uncultured Woeseiaceae bacterium | reverse complement strand
ACGCAACTGCGAATGCGAACCGAAGATGAGGTCCACGCGGGTGCCGGTCCACGTCAGCTCGCCAGTCTTGCGATCGCGTCCCTCGAAGACGTCACCGTCTTCCGAGGTGGGCTTCCAGGTCGTGCTCATGTCGAGCAGGTTCACGAAGAAGTCGTTGCTCAGTGTTTCCGGACGCTTCGTGAATACACCGTGCGCAGACTGCCCGACGTTGGCATTGAGCGCGCGCAGGCCGCCGACCAGCACGGTCATCTCTGGCGCACTGAGCGTCAGCAGTTGTGCGCGGTCGACCAGCAACTCCTCGGCCGAAACGCTGTATTTCGTTTTCATGTAGTTGCGGAATCCGTCTGCGGCCGGCTCCAGCACCGCGAAGGCTTCGGCATCCGTCTGCGCCTGGGTGGCGTCCGTGCGCCCCGGACTGAACGGCACGTCGATGTCGTGCCCGGCCTTTTTCGCAGCCGCCTCAACGGCGGCGCATCCGCCGAGTACGATCAGGTCTGCCAGCGACACCCGCTTGCTGCCGGACTGCGAAGCATTGAAGTCCTGCTGGATACCTTCGAGCGTGGCAATCACTTTGCTCAATTCCGCAGGTTCACTGGATTCCCAGTGCTTCTGTGGCTCGAGCCGGATCCGCGCCCCGTTCGCCCCGCCACGCTTGTCGGAGCCGCGGAAGGTCGAAGCTGACGACCAGGCCGTCGAGACGAGTCGAGAGATCGACAGACCCGACGCCAGGATCGTGCGCTTGAGTGCAGCGATATCCGCATCGTCGATCAGGGCATGATCGGCGTCGGGCACCGGATCCTGCCAGATCAGCACCTCTTCGGGCACTTCCGGGCCAAGGTAACGTGAACGCGGGCCCATGTCGCGGTGCGTGAGCTTGTACCACGCCCGTGCGAACGCGTCGGCGAAGGCTTCGGGATGCTCGTGGAAGCGCTTCGAGATTGGCGCATAGTGCGGGTCGAGCTTCAGCGCGATGTCCGTGGTCGCCATCATCGGTGCGTGGCGGACCGAGGGATCGTGGGCATCGGGTACGGCATCCTTCGCCGCCGGGTCGGTGGGGGTCCACTGGAACGCACCGAAGGGGCTCTTGGTGAGTTCCCAATCGTGGCCGAAGAGCGTATCGAAATAGCTGTTGTCCCATTGCGTGGGCGTTGGGGTCCAGGCGCCCTCGAGCCCGCTGGTGATGGTATGGACGCCTTTGCCCTCGCCCAGGCTGTTGCTCCAGCCGAAGCCCTGCGCCTCGATGGGCGCACCCTCGGGTTCGGCGCCCATGTGGCTGGCGTCGCCTGCGCCATGGCACTTGCCGAATGTGTGTCCGCCCGCGATCAGCGCGACCGTCTCCTCGTCGTTCATGGCCATGCGCGCGAAAGTCTCGCGGATGTCATGGGCCGCCGCCAGCGGATCGGGCTTGCCGTTCGGGCCTTCCGGGTTCACATAGATCAGACCCATCTGCACGGCGGCGAGCGGATTTTCGAGTTCGCGGTCACCGCTGTAGCGCTTGTCGCCAAGCCACTCGGCCTCCGCGCCCCAGTAGATGTCCTCTTCAGGTTCCCAGATGTCCTCGCGTCCACCGGCGAAGCCGAAGGTCGTGAAGCCCATCGACTCCAGCGCGACGTTGCCCGTCAGCACCATCAGGTCGGCCCACGAGATCTGGTTGCCATACTTCTGTTTGATGGGCCAGAGCAGCCGGCGCGCCTTGTCCAGGTTGCCGTTATCCGGCCAGCTGTTCAGCGGCGCGAAGCGCTGCGAGCCCGACGAGGCGCCGCCGCGTCCATCGGCGGTGCGATACGTGCCGGCACTGTGCCAGGCCATGCGAATGAACAGCGGACCGTAATGGCCGTAGTCTGCGGGCCACCAGTCCTGTGAGTCCGTCATCAGCGCGACGAGGTCCTTTTTCAGGGCCGCCAGATCGAGCTGCGAGAAGGCCTTGGCGTAATCGAACGTCTCCCCAAGAGGGTTTGCCGCCGGGGGATTCTGGTGGAGCATGCCGAGATTCAGCTGGTTCGGCCACCAGTCGCGGTTGGTATGCCCGCGATTCGCCGCGTTCGTGACTGGCCCGTGCATCACCGGGCATTTGCCTGCGCTGTCCCCATCCCTACCGT
>CAYLNP010000356.1:0-2125 GCA_964384925.1 uncultured Woeseiaceae bacterium | reverse complement strand
GGGCTGAGTCTGACCCTGCACAGCGAGTATTCACACCGCAGCAGCATCTTCTTCACGGCCGACAACTACGCCGTGGCCGCAGACGGCTCGCTGGGGCTGGTGGATGCACGTGTCACGCTGGGCTTCGAGGATCGAGGCCTGGAGCTCACGCTGTGGGGCAAGAACCTGACCGACGAGGTGTATGTGACCCAGGCCATCGACGGTCGCGGGCCGTTCAACCTGACGCAGAACGCCGCCGGCGTGATCGGTGCACCGCGGATGTATGGTGCGACGCTGAACTGGCGTTTCGACTGAGCAACGCTCCGGTCAGGTTGCGCAACGCGGCCCCCTCGTGGGGCCGCGTTCATCTGTGATCACCTCGGCGCGTTACAATGCCGATATTGCACCTATGTCTGCGACCGCTGTCGAAAAGGGGTCCGGGAGTATTGAATGAAGGCGAAACTATTGTTCGTAATGTCGAGTCTGGTACTGGCAACGGCTGCCTGTTCGGGCCCCACCGAGCCACAGACGAGCGCTGAGACCGTGTCGGAGAACACGGCCGCAGCCTCAGCCAATCCGCTGCTGGAACCATCATCGCTGCCCTACGGCGCGCCGGATTTCGAGCGCATTCGCGATGAACATTTCCAGCCCGCGATGGAGCAGGGCATGATCGAGGCGCTCGCCGAGATCCGTCGCATCGCCGACAATCCCGAGCCCGCGACATTCGAGAATACCCTGGCGGCATGGGAACGCAGTGGCACGCTTCTCGATCGTGCCCGGCGCGCCTTCTTCCAGCTCAACAGCGCCGACGGCAACGACACGCGACAGGCAATCGCCCGCGACATGGCGCCGCGGCTGGCCGCCCACGACGATGCCATCCTGCTGGATGCGGGGCTGTTTGCCCGCGTGCAGTCCCTGTATGAGCAGCGCGAGCGCCTGGAGCTCACCGCAGAGCAGTCGCGTCTGCTCGATCGCCGTCACTCGGAGATGCTGCGTGCCGGTGCCGCCCTGCCCGAGGACAGCCAGGCGCGCATGCGCGAGATCAACCAGGCGCTGGCCAGCCTGACCAACCAGTACCAGGACAACTTCCGCGAGGATGGCGCCGCCTTCCATCATCATGTCAGCGATCCGGACCACGTGGCCGGGCTGCCGGATGATTTGCTGCAACGCGCTGCCACCGAGGCGCGTTCACGCGGGCATGAATCAGGCTGGGCATTCACACTTGCCGAGCCTGTGGTGTTCGGGATACTCGAGTCGGCCGAGCATCGTCCCCTGCGGGAGGCGATCTACCGCGCCTACAAGAGCCGCGGCAACAACGGCAACGAGTTCGACAATTCGCGTATCGCCGGTGAGATTGCGGCGCTGCGCGCCGAGCGCGCCGGCCTGCTCGGCTTCGATTCCCATGCGCACTTCGTCGCCGACGACAATATGGCTGGCCATCCCGATACGATCATGGAGATGCTCGACCGGCTGTGGGCGCCGGGGCTTGCAAACGCACGCGCCGAGGCAACGCGCCTGCAACAACAGATCGATGAGGGCGGCGGCGACTTCGACCTGGCGCCGTGGGACTGGTGGTACTACGCGGAGGCCGTGCGCGCCAGGGAATACGCCTACGACAGTGAGTCGCTGCGACCCTACTTCGAGCTCAACCGGGTACGGGATGGCGCCTTTCTGCTCGCACAGCGCCTGTGGGGCGTGAGCTTCGAGGCCCGCGAAGATATCCCGGCGTACCACCCCGACGTGCAGGTGTTCGAGATGTTCGACACCGATGGGCGCGGCATGGGGCTCGTGTATTTCGACTTCCTGACGCGGCCTTCCAAGCGCTTCGGTGCCTGGATGAGTTCATTCCAGATGCAGTCGCGCCTGCGTGACACCTCACCCATCGTGACGAACACCAGCAACTTCGGTCCGGCCTCGGGCGACGAGCCGGTGCTGCTCACCTACGAGCAGGCGCGCACGCTGTTCCATGAGTTCGGTCATGCAGTGCACGGCCTGTTCTCGGATGTGGAGTTCGCAAGCCTGGCCGGCACTTCGGTGGCACGCGATTTCGTCGAGCTGCCCGCGCAGCTGCTCGAAAACTGGGTGCCCGAACCTGCGATGCTCAGCGAATTCGCACTGCACCACGAAACAGGTGAGCCGATTCCGA
>CAYLNP010000355.1:0-2153 GCA_964384925.1 uncultured Woeseiaceae bacterium | reverse complement strand
TCGGCATTGATGTTCAGCAGGACGCCGTTCTCGTCGCAAGACAGCGGGCTGATCACCGGCATCACGGCGTTGTCGAGCTGCTTGCGCACGATATCGGCGTCGACCGCATCGATATCGCCGACGAAACCGTAGTCGACCGGATGATCATTGCCATGCACCTGCACCGGTGGGCGCCTGTGGGCACGAATCAGCCCGGCATCCACGCCCGACAGGCCGATCGCCGGCACGTCGAGGTCACGGCAGGCGGCCAGGATGCGCGTGTTGATCAGCCCGTTGAGCACCATGGTCGCGACATCGAGTGCCGACTGGTCGGTGACGCGCCTGCCCTCGACAAAGCGGGTCGCATGTCCGAGTGCCTCGGCAAGCTCCGTGGATTGCGGGCCGCCGCCGTGCACGAGCACGACCCGGATGCCCACCTGGTGCAGCAGCCCCACCTGTGCCATCAATGCATGGGTATCTTCGGGTGTGGCAAAGACTTCGCCGCCGGCCTTGAGCACGAAGGTCTTGCCCTTGAACATGCGGATATACGGTGCGGCATGCTTCAGCGCGCTGACCACGATGGCCCGTTCCTGATTGGTACGCATGGGTAGTGTTCTTCCCTTTCGTTGCGGTGGGGGTGTGCTAGTCGCCGCGCAGCATGCGGTAGACAACCGCCATCTGCGCGACCATGCGGTTGCGTGCTTCATGGATCACGACGCTGCGGGGTCCGTCGAGGATACGATCGGCCACGACCACACCACGGCGCACCGGCAGGCAATGCATGAAGCGGCAGTCGTCACGCGCCGGTTCGAACCATGGCTCATCGACACACCAGTCGGTCAGGTCGCGCCGAGCCTTCTCGTCGCCGAGGCGGTCGCCGTAATGCTGCGTCGATGACCAGCTCTTGGCGTAGATGACATGCGCGCCTTCCATGGCCTCGCGACGGTCCGTGGATTCGCGCAGCGAGCCACCGCTGGCCTCGGCAGCATGGCGCGCCTTGGCCATGATCGAGTCGGGCAGGGCGAAGCCCTCGGGCCGCAGCACGGTGACATCCATGCCCCGGTGACAGGCCATGTGCACGGCGGCCGTCGGCACCGCGAGCGGCAGCGCGCGGGGATGGTAGGCCCACGACAGAACGAACTTGCCGCCCTGGCGGGGAATGCCAAGTTCGTCCATGGTCTTCCAGTCGGCGAGCGCCTGGCAGGGGTGGTTGATGGCCGACTCCATATTGATCAGCGGCTTGTCCACCAGCGCCCGGAACTCGGCGAACTGCGTGTCGGCGAGGTCGCGCTCCAGATCCGTACGCTCGGCAAACGCGCGGATGCCGATCGCATCGCCGTAGGAGGCGATCACCGGCACGGCCTCGCGGATATGCTCGGCAGCCACACCGTCCATGACGATGCCGTAGCGCTGTTCCAGGCCATGGATCGACATGTCCGGCGAGATCACGAAGGCACCGCCGCCCAGACGGATCATCGCCGCCTGGAAGGATGACAGCGTGCGCAGCGACGGGCTCAGGAACAGCAGGGCAAGCACGCGGCCGGCCAGTGCCCTGGGTTCGGGGTGCTCGTCCAGCCGTCGCGCGAGCGTCAACAGATCGTCGACTTCCGCGACACTGAAATCGGCAAGGTCATTGAACAGCTTCATGCAGCAATCTCCTTCAGGGCCGTGGCCAGCTGGACCACATGCGATTCGTCGAGAATATACGGGGGTAACAGACGCACGATATGGGGATCGGCGCTGCCGCCGGCCATGATGTCGCGGCTGAGCAGTTCGCGGTTGACCTCCCGCGCAGGCCGGGTGGTGCGCAGGCCAAGCAGAAACCCCGCGCCCTGGATCGCGGTCACCGGGCCGACGATGCAGGTTTCCCGGATGCGCTGCGACAGCCGTGCGACACGCTGCACCAGCTGCTCGCGCTCGATGACATCGATGACCGTTTCCACGATCGCGCAGGCCAGTGGTCCGCCACCGAAGGTCGTGCCCAGGTCACCGACCTGCAGGTTTGCTGCAATCTGCGGACGCGTGATCAGTGCACCGACCGGAAAGCCGCCGCCGAGCGACTTGGCCATGGTCAGGATGTCCGGCGTCACACCGGCGCGCTCGATGGCAAACGCGTGTCCACTTCGGCCCATGCCGCTTTGCACCTCGTCGCTGATCAGCCACGCGCCGGCCGC
>CAYLNP010000354.1:0-2163 GCA_964384925.1 uncultured Woeseiaceae bacterium | reverse complement strand
CCGGGCCCGTAGCCACGGACTCACGGGTCCGCACACCGGCCTGCGCATCGCGCTCCACGACCGCGCTGCGCGTCGCCGTGCGGCCGTCAGGGCCTGTGATCGTCGTATCCCGCGTATACCCGGTGTCGGTACGCCGGGCCTCATCCCGCCGCGTGGCCTGACGGCCGTCGGCACCGGTCCAGGTCACGTCACGGGTGCTGGAGCCGGCATCCCGATCGCGCTCGACGCGCGCCTCGCGGCTGACCGACCGGCCTTCGGCATTCGACCAGGTATCCCGCCGCGTATGGCCCGTTTCCGTGCGCTGGCGAGAGGTCTGACGGTTGTAGTCACCGCTGCGCGCGCGCTCTGCGGCGGCGGCACGCTTCGGCGTAGAGGCACCCTCGCGTGCATCGGCGGGGCTGGCGGCAAGCGTGACGCCGGCGCACACGGTCATTACGGCGAGGGCGAGAACCAGCGCAGGGCGCTGCACACGACTGTTGGTTTTCATGGTCATCTCCTTGGCGGCGCCACTGGCGCGCATGGTGGTTACGCGAGTCAAAACGCGCCGGTGGAGAGTTGGTTGACACGCGGCTGTGACGCCGACCGCGGATGCCAGTTGGCGAACTGCCACCGAGGCAGCCGCTCCGACCGCGCCGCTCCGCCACGGAATTGATGCCGCCTTCGGCTCGGAGACCCCGTTCGGCTGGCGATAGGGCCAGCCGGGCACACGTGATCCCGCCCACGCTCGCCTTCCCCGGCCTGGGCTATCATTGCCGCCTATGAGCAGCGCTGAATTAAGTGTGGTGATCCTCGCCGCGGGCGCCGGCAAGCGCATGCGCTCGGCGCGTCCCAAAGTCCTGCAGCCGCTGGCGGGGGAACCGCTGCTGGCGCATGTGCTGGCCTGCGCGCAGCGCCTGGACCCGGCGGCTGTGCATGTGGTGTACGGGCATGGCGGCGAGGAAGTTCGTGGCGCGTTTGCGGCGCAACCGGGCCTCGAGTGGGCCCTGCAGGCCGAGCAGCTGGGTACAGGTCACGCCGTGCTCCAGGCTATGCCGCAGATTCCCGATAGCCATCTGGTGCTGGTGCTGTGCGGTGACGTGCCGCTGCTTCGGCCCGAGACCCTCGCCCCACTGCTGGACGTCGCCGCCGATGGTGTGGCCGTGCTGACCGTCGAGCTGCCTGATGCCACAGGCTACGGGCGCATCGTGCGCGATGCAGCCGGCGCGGTGCAGCGCATCGTCGAGGAACGCGATGCAGACGATGCTGTCCGAGCCTTGCGCGAGATCAACACCGGCGTTATCGCCGCGCCTGCCGGTCGGCTGCGTACCTGGCTGTCGCGCCTGGGCAATGACAACGCGCAGGGCGAGTACTACCTGACCGACGTGATCAGCCTGGCCGTCGCCGACGGCGATCCGGTGACCGGCGTTCGCGCCGCAGATCCAGCCGAGGTCGCCGGCATCAACACCCGCCTGCACCTCGTCGAGGCCGAGTCTGCGCTGCGTCGCCGCCGCGCGCTCGCGCTGATCGAACGCGGAGCGATCCTCGCCGACCCGGCGCGCATCGATATCCGCGGAGAGGTAGAGGTGGGGCAGGACGTGTTCATCGACAGCAATGTGCTGCTGGCCGGCCGCGTGCGCCTGGGCGACGGCGTGCACATCGGCCCCAACGTGGTGCTGCGCGATGCACAGATCGGCGCCGGAACCGTGGTGCATGCCTACAGCCTGCTGGAAGACTGCCGGGTGGGCAGAGATTGCGAACTGGGCCCCTATGCGCGTCTGCGCCCCGGCAGCGAGCTTGCCACGCGCGTAAAGATCGGCAACTTCGTGGAGATCAAGAACACGCGCATGGCCGAAGCCAGCAAGGCCAACCATCTGAGCTACATCGGCGATTCCGACATCGGGCGTGACGTGAACATTGGCGCAGGCACGATCACATGCAACTACGACGGCGCCAACAAGCACCGCACGATCATCGACGAGGGTGCCTTCATCGGCTCGGGCGTCGAGCTGGTGGCACCGGTGCACGTGGGCGCCGGTGCAACCATCGGCGCGGGTTCCACGATCAGCAAGACAGCGCCCGCCGGCCAGCTCACCATTGCGCGTTCGCGTCAGAAATCCCTGCCCGACTGGCGTCGCCCCGTGAAGCGGCCCAAGCCGGCAGAAGACACCTGAGCACCCACCGGAG
>CAYLNP010000353.1:0-2180 GCA_964384925.1 uncultured Woeseiaceae bacterium | reverse complement strand
CGGCAAGCTTGCCGGCATGAGCGTGCCGTTGCGGCTGGACGTCAGCGTGGGTGCGCAGCGCAGCGTGCAGGTGGGCGGAGGTCTGGGCGAGCTGCTGCGCTGGCGCCTTCAACTCGATGACGATGGTGCCGGCGTGCGTCTGGAACGGGGGCAGCTGCAGGTCGGCGGCGAAGTGCCGGTGTTGCCAGCCGCGGCCGGGCTGTTCATCGACGGCCGAACCGACGTGCTCCCGCTCGATGAGTGGCTGGCGCTGGCGGGCGGACTTGCGCTGGGCGCAGACAGGCCCCTGCTGCAGCGTGTGAACCTGCGCGCCGACCTGGCCAGCGGCCTGGGTCAGCAGGTCAGCGATCTGGACCTCAGGCTGCAGCGGGACGTCGATGCGTGGCAGTTGCGCCTGGACAGCGACGCCGTGGCCGGCGATGTCACCGTGCCCTTTGATCCTGCGGGCGATATGCCGCTCGTCATGGCCATGCAGCGCCTCGAGTTGGCCGGGCGCGGGCTGCTGGCGGATACGGCGCCGGCAGCCATGCCGGCCCCTGACACGGGCACGGTGAGCACGCAGGCGTTGGCCGAGCCTGACCCGCGTCGCCTGCCGGCGATGCGCGTGACGGCCGATTCCTTCGCCCTGGCAGGCATGCAGCTTGGTCGCCTGGAGGCTGCCCTCGACCGCACGCGCGACGGCCTGGTGGCCACGCGGCTGATGACCCGCAGCGAGAGCTTTGCGATCGAGGGCGATGGCAGCTGGACGCGCGCCGAGGGCCGCGACGCCTCCGATACGCGACTGGTTCTGCGATTCACCGCCAGCGATGTGGCAACGGCGCTGGACAGGCTGGGGTTCCAGCCGTTCATGGCGGCCTCCACTGCCGGGGTCGATGCCCGGGTGCACTGGCGCGGTCCTCCATTTTCCGGCGACTGGCGCAGCAGTGTGAACGGCGACATCGTCGTGGATATCGGCAGCGGTCGGCTCAGCGACGTGGAGCCGGGCGCGGGGCGCGTCGTCGGGTTGATGAGCCTCTCCGCACTGCCGCGCCGCCTGGCGCTTGATTTTCGCGACGTGTTCGGCCGCGGCCTGAGTTTCGATCGTATCGACGGCAGCTTCGTGCTCATCGACGGAGACGCGTACACTGACGACCTGCGGCTCAGCGGCGCGTCGGCGGACATCGCACTGATCGGGCGAACCGGCCTTGCCAGCCGCGATTACGAACAGCAGGCGCTGGTCAGTGCCGATGTCGGCATGGCGCTTCCCGCAGTCGGCGGCCTGCTGGCCGGGCCTGCAGTGGCCGCCGCGATCCTGGTTTTCCAGGAGTTGTTCCGACAGCCGATGCGCGGCATCGGTCAGGTCGCCTACTGCGTCACCGGGCCATGGGAGGCGCCGGTCGTGCAGCGCATCACCCAGGCCCAGATCGACGAGGGCCAGCTGTGCATGGCACTGCCGCCGACCGCCGCGGTCCGGCCGTAAGCCGTGCCCATGTGCCACCCACCCACACAAATAAAGGATGCCGGATTTGAGCCTGAACACCGCCACTGAACTGCTCCTCGCGCCCGGCGGGCTGGATGCCGAGTCGCTCGAGCGCGAGCTTGCGCGCATCATGCGTCGCCGCGTGGACTACGCCGATCTGTATTTTCAGGTTGCCCGCCAGGAGTCCTGGACGCTCGAGGACGGTATCGTCAAGGAGGGGACTCACAGCCTGGACCAGGGCGTGGGCGTGCGTGCCGTGACGGGCGATCGCACGGGTTTTGCGTATTCCGACGTGATTTCACCCGAGGCGCTGCGCGCTTCCGCAGAAGCCGCCGGCGCCATTGCCGGGCGCGGAGGGGAAGGCAGTGTACAGGCCTGGCGTGCGGCCCCCTCGCGGCCCCTGTACCCGGATCTGGATCCGCTCACGAGCATGGCGGACGCCGACAAGGTCGCCTGGCTCAAGCGCCTCGACGAGCAGACCCGTGCGCTGGATCCGCGGGTGGTTCAGGTCATCGCCAGTCTCTCGGCGGTCCACGAGATCGTGCTGATCGCGGCCAGCGACGGCACGCTTGCTGCCGATGTACGGCCGCTGGTGCGGGTCAATGTCTCGGTCATCGTCGAGCACGAGGGCCGGCGCGAACAGGGCGGCAGTGGCGCCGGCGGGCGGATCGGGCTCGCGCAGCTGCTGGCGGGTGATCGCGGCTGGGCGTGCGCCCGCGAG
>CAYLNP010000352.1:0-2190 GCA_964384925.1 uncultured Woeseiaceae bacterium | reverse complement strand
GGGAGAACGCCATGGTCGCAGTGCCTCACCAGTCCATGCCGATCCGCAGGCCGGGCTTTTACTTCGGCTTTGCGATCCTCTGTGTGCTGGTCGCATTCCTGAGTTTCCTTCCCACCTACTGGCTGCCGCTGTTCAGCGGATCCCTGCGTCTTTCGCCGGCTGTTCACGTGCATGCAGGCGTGCAGTTCGGCTGGGTGCTGCTTTTCGCGACTCAGGCCGGACTCGCCGGAAGCGGTCGCATCCGGGTGCATCGCGCGCTTGGTGTGGGCGGTGTCATGCTGGCGGCGGCGATGCTGGCGTTCGGCCTGGTCGCAGCCGTGCACTCTTATCACAGTCAGGCTGCTGCCGGGCATGCCGAGCAGGCGCGCGCGTTCCTGATCGCTCCGGTCACCAACATCATGTTCTTCGCCGGGTTGGTCGGCGTCGCGGCAGCGAACGTTCGACGACCGGATATCCACAAGCGCCTCATGGTAGTCGCGACCGTGGCCGTACTCGCACCGGCCATCGCACGGGTGTTCCTCGTGATCGTCACCGGAGGCACGACGGTCGTGCCTCCGCCCATCGAAGTGACGCTGGTGCCAGCCCTCGTCACCGATCTGCTCCTGGTGGTTGCCATGGTGCACGACCGCAGGACGTATGGTCGGGTTCATCGTGTGTACTGGATCGGCGGCGGCCTGCTGCTCGGCTCGCAGGTGCTGCGCATCCCGCTGGCGCAAACGCCATTGTGGGAGTCGATCGCCGATACGTTCATCAGGCTGGTTACGCCCCTGCTCTGATGAACTTCGGCACACGCCCTTCACACCATCGGGTGTGATTCGCAGGTTCCCGGCACCTCCAGCATCGCAGCCAGGATATCCAGTGCCGCGTGCAGCGACTGGCGCGAAGGCGGTGCACCGATGCAGATGCGCAGACCGGACAGATTCCCTGCGTCCATGACGGGCAGCTCCGGCGGCGTGAGCTTCAGCCCGCGCGCAAGCCCCTCGCTGTAGAGCTGCCGTGCCTGGTTCATCGGGCAGGGAAGCCAGTAATGCAGCGACATCGCGGGACTGCCGGGGGCGAGCCAGTCCCCCAGCCGCGCAAAAGTAATACGGCTGCGCGCACGAACCTCATCGCGCACCGCTTCCGCCAGCACGGTGGCCTGACCGGTCGTCACCCACTGCGCGAACAGGCGGTGGCCGATCTGCGCAGAGCCGATACTGGTTGTCCAGATCAACTCGCGCAGTCGCTGGCGATGCTGCTCAGGACAACACATCCAGCCGACCCGAAGCCCGGGCACCAGGATCTTCGACACACCGCCAAGGTAGAACGTCCGTTCGGGTGCCAGCACCTGGAAAGCCGGCAGCGGCTGCTGCGTCCATGTGAGCGCACCATAGATGTCGTCCTCGACAATCTGCAGGTCCAGACGCTGGCAGGTGCGTGCCAGCGCTTCCCGCCGCTCGATCGGGTAGGTCAACCCGGTGGGATTCTGCAGCGTCGGAATCAGCACGAGACTGCGGGCACCGCTGCGCCGTGCCGCGGCATCCACGGCCTCGGGGAGTACCCCTTGCGCGTCCATCTCCACCGGCACAAGTTCGAGGCCCAGCTGCCGCGCGATGTCGCGGATACCGAAAAATGTCGCCGATTCACACAGCACTGCCTCGCCAGGCCGATGCAGGTGATTGAGCACCAGATACAGCGCGTTCATGACGCCCGAGCATAGAATCAGTTCGTCTGCGGCGACGTGCTTCAGCGCGGAAGTCTCGTGCAGCCAGTTCGCCACCGCTTCGCGCGCCAGCCGGTCGCCACCGGTGGGCGGATAGCCGCACAACGCGGGCAGCGCTGGATCCGCGGCTGTCCGCTCCAGCGCGTCCTTGAGGAACGGTGCCGCGAGACGATACGGAGGAACGTTCGCCGATAGCTCGAGGGGTCCGGGATCACCCGCGCGCTCGGCGGCGTGCCGCAGCACGAACGTGCCGCGGCCCACCTTCGATTCCAGCAGCCCCCGCCGCTCGGCCTCGCGATACGCACGGGCCACCGTCGCGACCGCAACCCCCAGCGCCGCCGCCAGCTGCCGATGGGTCGGCAGCCGGGCCCCCGGCAGCACCTCGCCTGCCTGTATGGCGGCGGACAGGCGGTCGCCGAAGCGCTGGAAAAAGGGCCCGCCACCCTTGGGCACGGCCTTAAACATCTCGATATGAACTAGATCTTTAA
>CAYLNP010000351.1:0-2196 GCA_964384925.1 uncultured Woeseiaceae bacterium | reverse complement strand
GGCCTCGCCGGAGGCCTGCGGCTGCAGATGGCGGATGTCTTCGCCGCGCCGCGACTGGCCGCGGGGCTAGCGCTGCGTCTGGGCCCAGGCTACGCGCACACCGACTGGACGCTCGAGAACGCCACGTATTTTCGCGCGATCCGGCTGGAAAAGACCATGATGACCACCATCATGCTGCTGATCGTCACGGTGGCTGCGTTCAATATCGTCGCCTCGCTGGTGATGGTGGTGACCGAGAAGCATACCGATGTGGCGATTCTGCGTACGCTGGGGCTGTCGTCGAAATCCGTCAATCAGGTGTTCATCGTCCAGGGCGCCGTCATCGGCGTGACCGGCACACTGCTCGGCCTTGCGCTGGGCATCGTGCTGGCAGCGAACGTCGACATCATCGTGCCGTGGCTGGAGCAGACGTTCCGCTTCCAGATCATGCCCGGGGATGTCTACTACGTGACCGACATCCCCGCCGAGATCCGCTGGCCCGATGTGACGCTGATCACCGGCGCGTCGCTCGTGCTGACCCTGCTGGCCACGCTGTATCCGGCTCGGCGCGCCGCCGCCATCGCCCCCGCCGAAGCGCTGCGATACGACTGAGCGACACCGCCCATGCGCACCAGCCAACTGCCCTTCGAGTTGTTCATCGGCCTGCGCTACCTGCGCGCACGCGGTCGTAACCGCTTTATCTCGTTCATTTCGCTGATTTCCATGCTGGGTATCGCACTCGGCGTTGCGGTATTGATCGTCGTGTTGTCCGTCATGAACGGTTTCGAACGTGAACTTCGCGAGCGCATTCTCAACATGACCGCCCATGCCACCATCACCGGTTATGGCGAACCACTGCCGGACTGGCAGGCCGTGGCCGAATTTGCTGGCGGGTTCCCGCAGGTGCATGCCGCGGCACCCTATGTCGAGGGTCAGGGTCTGCTGCTGGCCGGGCAGGTGCTCTCGGGTGTCGCGCTGCGGGGGATCCAGCCCGGGCTCGAGGCGAAGGTCGCCGGCATCGATTCGCTGATGATCGAAGGCTCGCTGGATACACTGCAGGCCGGGGAATGGCGCGTGGTGCTGGGCGAGGAGCTGGCGCTCGCGCTTTCCGTGCGTCCCGGCGATAGGGTGATACTGGTCATCCCCGAGGGTTCGGTCACACCCGTGGGACTGGTTCCGCGGATGCGCAGTTTCACCGTCAGCGGCATTTTCCGTGCCGGCATGTTCGAGTTCGACCGCTCGATCGCACTGGTGCACATGGCCGATGCCCAGCGGCTTTACCGTCTCGGTGAGCGCGCCACCGGTGTGCGCCTGGCGGTGGCGGATATCTATCGCGCCGGACCGCTGGTGCGCGAAATCGCCGTGGACTACGGGGGCGGCGTGTTCATCGATGACTGGACGAGACGACATGCGAATTTCTTCCGTTCCATCCAGCTGACCAAGACCATCATGTTCGTCATCCTGCTGCTGGTCGTGGCCGTGGCGGCGTTCAACATCGTCTCCACGCTGGTGATGGTCGTACGCGACAAGCAGACCGATATTTCCATCCTGCGCACCCTGGGTGCGTCGCCCAGACACGTCACCAGCATTTTCATCGTGCAGGGCACGATCATCGGCGTCGTCGGCACCGTCCTGGGCGTCGTGCTTGGCACGGTGCTGGCACTGAATCTCGAACGGCTGATCGCCGGCGTGGAACGCCTGCTCGACACCAAGTTCCTGGCCGCCGACGTGTACTTCATCAGCGATCTGCCGGCGCAGCTGCAGTGGCAGGACCTGCTGGCGATCGCCGTGACTGCGCTCGTGCTGTCGCTGGTATCCACGCTGTATCCGGCATGGCGAGCTGCCCGAACCCAGCCTGCGGAGGCATTGCGGCATGACTGATCAGACACGTTCCACGCCTGTGCTGGAGGCGCTCGGCGTCGAGAGAAGTTTCACGGAGGTGCGCGGCGAACTCACCGTGCTTCGTGGTGTGGACCTGCGGGTCAGCAGCGGCGATCGCGTCGCCATCATCGGTGCCTCGGGATCGGGCAAGACCACGCTGCTGCAGATTCTAGGCGGGCTGGATCATCCTACCGCCGGCGATGTGCGCGTTCGCGGTCAGTCGCTGTTCGGGCTGGCGGAAGGCGAGCGCGACCAGCTGCGCAATCGCACACTGGGCTTCGTCTATCAGTTTCATCACCTGCTGCCGGAATTCACGGCTATCGAAAACGTCGCCAT
>CAYLNP010000350.1:0-2198 GCA_964384925.1 uncultured Woeseiaceae bacterium | reverse complement strand
GGCATGCACCCAGAGTTTCGCGACCCACGTCGAAGCCATGTCGCCCCCTGAAGCAGATTCCAGTGTACGTCAGTCCACCGCGGGCTGCACGTTAACCGGCGTCGGCTCTTGGACGCCTGCGAGGTCGCAGCAGTTCCGTGGGCGCCACCCTGCGGTGGGCGCGCGAGCGCAGGCCATCTGGCGCTGTTCGCGGTGAGCGGACTAGGCTAGCCTTCGAAAAGGCGGGGGTTATCGATCGCAAACTCAGGATGGGAATACGAAAAATGAAAATATTCAGTATATTAGGCGCAGTACTTGCTTCTGTTTCTCTTATGTGGGGTAGCGCTGCCAATGCCGACGATCACGGTGCCGACGTGGTGCTGGTCGCCGGTGCGACGGGTCGCACTGGCCGCCATGTGGTGACGGAGTTGCTCGAAAAGGGCCACACCGTGCGTGTGCTCAGTCGCTCGGAGTCCAGTGCTCGCGAAGCCTTCGGCGACGAAGTGCAGGTCGTCGAGGGCGATGTGCGCGACCCCGACTCGCTGGTGCCGGCGGTCGAAGGAGTTCGCTACATCGTCTCGGCGGTCGGCTCCAGCGGTCGTGCCGATCCAGAAAATTCCCCGGAGGCGGTCGACTATCGCGGTGTCAAGAATATGGTGGAAGCCGCGAAGGAAGCCGGCACCGTAGAGCACTTCGTGCTCGTCTCCTCGATGGGGATCACCCAGCCGACCCACCCCCTCAACCGCTTCGCCAACAACATCCTGTTGTGGAAGGGGCTGGGTGAGAATGCGCTGCGCTTCAGCGGCTTGAACTACACGATCGTGCGTCCCGGTGGTCTGGTCGACACACCGGGCGGCGAGGCGGGCATCAAGGTCGGGCAGGGCGATACTCTGCCGCAGGGTTCGATTCCACGCGCGGATGTCGCAAAAGTCAGCGTCGCGGCGCTGGGAAATTCGGCGGCCAATCGGGTGACGCTGGAGATCGTCGGCGATCCAGACAGTGATTCTGTGGACTGGCAGGGGCTGTTCGCGGCGCTGGAGGAAGATTCCCAGGAACGAATCAGCTTCTGAGCTGGCTTGCGGGAGATCCGACCGGGCGCGGCGTGCTCAGCGAGCCGACTTGAGCACCCGCGCCTTTTCCCGCTGCCAGTCGCGGTCTTTATCCACGGCGCGCTTGTCGTGCTGCTTCTTGCCCTTGGCCAGACCGATGTCGAGTTTGGCCCGGCCGCGCTTCCAATACAGCGACAGCGGCACCACCGTGTAGCCTCGCCGCTCCACCGCACCTATCAGGCTGTCGAGCTCTCGGCGGCTGAGCAGCAGCTTGCGCGTGCGGGTCGGATCGGGATGCACGTGCGATGAAGCTGACAGCAGCGGCGTGATCAATGCCCCGAGCAGGAACGCCTCGCCGTCGCGGATGATCACATAAGACTCTGCGATCTGCGCCTTGCCCGCGCGCAGGGCCTTGACTTCCCATCCCTCGAGCACGATGCCCGCCTCGATGTTCTCCTCGATGAAATAGTCGAAGCGCGCCTTGCGGTTCAGCGCAATGGTGCTGCTGGTCTGGCCCGATGTCTTCTTGGCTGCCATGAGGCCGCGGATTATAGCGCCTGGGGCATGCCCGGGTCGGCGATTGTGCGCGCAGGCGCCATGCTGCAGAATCCGGCGCCATGTGTGCAGCACTTGAGGGACGTCCATGACGCCTGCGCCCGGCAGCGCCCGTTCCAGGCAATCCCTGCACGGTCAGTGGTCCTCGCGCCTGGCCTTCATCCTGGCCGTGACCGGCTCTGCCGTCGGCCTGGGCAACGTCTGGCGCTTTCCGTACATCGTCGGTGAGAACGGCGGCGGGGCCTTCGTGCTCGTCTACCTGGTGTGCGTGTTCGCCATCGGTCTGCCGATCATGATGTCCGAGATCCTCATAGGGCGACGCGGGCGGCGCAATCCGGTGACGGCGATGGCGCTGGTGGCGCAGGAGGAGGGCAGCAGCCGTCGCTGGGGGCTGGTCGGCGCGATGGGGCTGGTGGGCGGTTTCGTCATCCTGTCGTTCTACAGCGTGATCGCGGGCTGGTCGGTGGCCTACATTTTCGAAAGCGCGGCCGGGCGGTTCTCGGGTGCCGACGCCGAGCAGATCAGCGGCGGGTTCGACCGGCTGCTGGGCAACTGGAGCGCCGTGGGCTTCTGGCACACGGTGTTCATGCTGATGACCGTCGTGGTCGTGGCGCG
>CAYLNP010000349.1:0-2209 GCA_964384925.1 uncultured Woeseiaceae bacterium | reverse complement strand
AGATGGATCTTCGGTTGCTGCTAGCGGGTCACCAGATGCGCACCCGCTGCTCCTGCGGCCGGTACATGGCATCGCCTGGCTCAACGCCGAATGCGGCATAGAACTCGGGCATATTGGCGAGCACGCCGCGCACGCGAAACGGTCCCGGCGAGTGCGGGCCGGTCATCAGCTGCCGGCGCAGGGCCTCCTCGCGATAGTTGATCCGCCAGATCTGCCCGTAGCCCAGGAAGAAGCGCTGGCTGCCGCTGAAGCCATCGATGACCGGCGCACTCTGCCCGTCGAGTGAGAGCTGATACGCGCGGTAGGCCACCCTCAGCCCGCCGAGATCGGCGATGTTCTCGCCCAGGGCCAGCGCGCCATTGATGTTCATGCCCTCGATGGGTTCATAGGCGTTGTACTGATCGATCATCAGCTGCGCGCGGGCGCTGAACTGCTCGGCGTCCTCGGCGGTCCACCAGTCGCGCAGATTACCCTGGCCATCGGAGCGACGCCCCTGGTCATCGAAGCCGTGGGTGATCTCGTGACCGATGACTGCGCCGATGGCGCCGTAGTTGATCGCATCGTCGGCCTCCACATTGAAGAACGGCGGTTGCAGGATTGCGGCGGGGAAGACGATCTCGTTCATCGACGGTGCGTAGTAGGCGTTGACCGTCTGCGGCGTGATGAACCACTCGTCGCGGTCGACGGGCTGGCCCAGGCGGGCGACGTTGCGCTCGTGCTCGCAGGCGGCACTGCGCCGGAGATTGCCGATCAGGTCCCCGGCATCGATGCGCACGCAGTCATAGTCGCGCCACACCTCTGGATAGCCGATCTTGGTGTTGAACAGGGCCAGTTTCGCCTGTGCCTCACGCCGGGTGTCCTCGGTCATCCAGTCGAGTTCATCGATAGCCTCAGCAAAGGCGCGACGCAGATTGGCAACCATCGCGTCCATGCGCGCCTGCGCCTCGGCTTCGTAGTGACGCTGGACATACAACTTGCCAACCATGAAACCCAGTACACCCTGTACCGTTGCCACGGCGCGGCGCTCACGCGCGCGCATCTCGGGTTGCCCGTTGAGCGTACGGCTGAAAAAATCGAAGTGCGCTTCGGCGAACGCCTTGGGGAGGTAGGGGGCGAAGCTGCGCAACAGGTGATAGCGGTGATAGTCCTGCCAGTGCGCCAGCGGTACCTCCTCGTGCCATTGCGCAAGCGACTGCAGATAGTCGGGCTGCCGGACCACCAGCGTGTCGATCTGGTCTAGATCCCCTGCTGCGAGATAGGCCGGCCAGTCCAGACCTGGCGCCATCGCGGTAAGTTCTGTCAGGGTCATGCGATTGTAGGTGGCCGAACGGTCGCGGTTTCGCACACGCGTCCAGTGCGCTTCGGCGATGCGGGTTTCGAGTTCCACGACGCGCCGTGCCGCAGGCCCCGGCTCCGGCAGGCCCGCAAGCATGAAAAGCTCGGTGATATGGGCCTGGTAGCGCGCGAGCAGCAGGCGCGAACGTTCGTCCCTGGCGAGGTAATACTCCCGGTCGGGCAGCCCCAGTCCGGATTGGGCGATGATGGTGATGTAGCGATCGGATTGGGCCTGGTCCTGGCCTACCGAAAAGCTCACCGGTGCGGTATTGCGCGTGGGCCGGCTTTTGCCCCAGTGCGCGCCAAGCGCGGCATGCGAATCCAGAGCGTCGATTTCGGCCAGTGCGTCGGACAACGGCGCCAGCGCGCGCGATTCGATGGTGGCCTCGTCCATGAAAGCGCGGAACAGATCGCCGATCTTGCGGGTGTCGCTGTCTTCCGCGGCTGCAGTGTCTGCGGCCGCCTCGGTCAGAATGGCAAGAACGTCTGCTTCTGCTCGCTCGGTGAGTTCATCGAAGCTGCCCCAGCGCGAACGATCGCCCGGAATCGTGCTGCTCTGCAGCCAGCCGCCGTTGACGTAGGTGAAGAAGTCATCCTGAGGGCGGACGTTGGGGTCCATGTGGGCAGGGTCCAGTCCAAGCGCCGGCATCGGCTGCGTGGCAACGTGACTCGTGTCGGGCGCGGGCGGCTCAGCGCAGGCACACACGCAGGTGATCAGGGTTGCGACGCACAGGGGTCTCTTCATGCCGTGACTCCTTTGAGAATGTCTTGAGTCGAGCGCACGATCACGCCGCTGCCTGCGACGCGATCGATGACGGGCCAGTGGCGGGATGATAACCGCTGGCCGGGCGGGCTACACTTGTGCCCTCAGCGA
>CAYLNP010000348.1:0-2209 GCA_964384925.1 uncultured Woeseiaceae bacterium | reverse complement strand
ATGGCCGTTTCGAGCTGTTCCGGCAGACCATTCTGCCCTTGCAGGGCCGTGAGGACGGCGCGCACTACGAACTGCTGCTGCGCATGCGCGATGAGAACGGTGCTTTCATCTCACCCGAGCTCTTCATCACCGCGGCGGAGCGTTACGGCATCACACCGGCGATCGATCGCTGGGTGATCGAACATGCTTTCCGCTGGCTGGTCTCGGAGGCCGACGAACGCGAGCGCCTGGCGCTGTGCTCGATCAACCTTTCCGGGCAGAGCCTTGGCGACGACAAGTTCCTGCCTTTCGTGGTCGAGCAGTTTCACCGTTCCGGTCTGGATGCACGCAAGATCTGTTTCGAGATCACGGAAACTGCTGCGGTCGCCAACTATTCCCAGGCCAACCGGTTCATCCAGGCGCTCAAGGAGCTCGGTTGCATGTTCGCGCTCGATGACTTCGGCACCGGACTGTCGTCGTTCGGCTACCTCAAGCATTTCCCGGTGGACTTCCTGAAAATCGACGGCAGCTTCGTCAAGGAGATCCTGCACGATCCGATCGATCGCGAGATGGTGCGCTCGATCAACGAACTCGGCCATCTCACCGGCAAGAAGACCATCGCCGAGTTCGCCGAGAATCAGGAAATCATCGCGATGCTCCGGGGCATGGGAATCGACTACGCCCAGGGTTACGGCATCTCCGAGCCAAAGCGTGTGGAGTCTTTCGCGGTCAATCTCTAGCGCGCGTTGGCGGAGAACGACGCGCGGCGGCAGGCCTTCGCGCTACGCCGACAGCTCGAAGCGCATCGACAGGTCGACGGCCTGCAGGTGTTTGGTGATGCCGCCCACCGAGATGAAATCAACGCCGGTCTCGGCAATCGCGCGCACCGTATCCAGCGACACACCGCCTGAGGCCTCGAGTTTGGCCTCGGGCGCCACGCGGTCGCGCAGCGCGACGGCCGCCCGAAGCATTTCCAGCGTGAAATTGTCCAGCAACAGACTACGTGCACCTGCGCCAAATGCCTCCTGCGCACCGGCAAGGTCCTCGACTTCGACCTGCAGCGGCACTCCGGCGTCCAGCTGCCGAGCGGCGGTCACTGCCGCGGTGATCGAGCCTGCGGCGAAGATGTGGTTTTCCTTGATCAGGATCGCGTCGAACAGACCGATCCGATGATTCAGCGCGCCGCCGCAGCGTGCCGCGTATTTCTGCGCCCGTCGCAGGCCCGGCAGGGTCTTGCGGGTGTCCAGAATCGCGGCCCGCGTGCCCGTGACGACCTCGACATAGCGGGCTGCCGCTGTGGCCGTACCCGAGAGTGTCTGCAGGAAGTTCATCGCGCAGCGCTCGCCGGTGAGCAAGCCGCGGGCGGGACCTTCCAGGCTACAGATCAGCGCGCCTGCAGTCACCGTGCTGCCCTCTTCGCAGGTCCAGTTCAGCACCACTTGGGGATCCACCTGACGATAGACTTCCTCAGCCCATGCGCGCCCGCACAGAACGGCGTCTTCGCGGCAGATCAGCTCTGCGCTTGCGCTGCGGCCGCGCGGAATCAATGCCGCGGTGATATCCCCGCTGCCGATATCTTCGGCCAGTGCCGCGGTGACACCAGGGGCGATGGATGCGCGCGTGGGCTCATCCATCTCCCCCGACGTGGATGCCGGGTGGTCGTTGCGGTCAGTGCCCATGCCGGCACACAGCGCAGGCGCTCAGATGAAGAAGCCGTGACCGGCACCGACCATCGACATCAGCATCGGGATCGACAGCAGGGTGTTGGTGCGTGAGGCCAGAAATGCTGTGCGCTTGGCCTTGGCGATCTCGTCGGCGGTGGCCTCGACCATACCCAGCACCTTCTTCTGGTTCGGCCAGATCAGGACCCAGACGTTGAACAGCATGATCGTACCCAGCCAGGCGCCGATACCGATGGTGAGCTGGTAGGAGTTCACGCCGTCGCCGAGCAGGCCCAGTGCGAACGCGCCGAGGTTCTGCGTATGCGCGAGAAAAGCGAAGCCCGTCACCCAGGTTGCCAGCGCCGCCCAGCGAAACCACAGCAGAGCGCGCGGGGCGACATAGCGGCTGATGCCGGCACCGCCCGGCCCGCCGGTGTCCGCGGCGGCTTCCGCCAGCGCCGGCACCTGCACGAAATTGAAATAGTAGAGCAGTCCGATCCAGATGACGCCCGCGATGACGTGCAACCAGATGATCAGTGCGTTGGCCGTGACGCCACTGATGGCATCCT
>CAYLNP010000347.1:0-2215 GCA_964384925.1 uncultured Woeseiaceae bacterium | reverse complement strand
AGTGGCGTGGTGTACTCGAGCAGCTGCTCGCCGGCGAAGACCTCAGTGAGGCCCAGGCCGGTGCGCTGATGCGTGCGCTGGCCGGCGGAGAGCTGCCGGAGGCCCAGGCCGGCGGGCTGCTGTGCGCGCTGCGGGCCAAGGGCGAGAGTGCCGCCGAGATCCGCGGCTTTGCCGGCGTGATGCGCGAGCTCGCCGTGCATCCGGAGATTCCGCCGGGCGCGCCCACGGTGGACACGGTGGGCACGGGTGGCGACGGTTCGGGGTCCTTCAACATATCCACCGGCTGCGGATTGCTGGTCGCGGCCTGCGGCGTGCGCGTGGTCAAGCACGGCAATCGCTCGATCTCCAGTCGCTGCGGCAGTGCCGATGTGCTCGAGGCGCTCGGCCTGCCCCTGCCGCTGGACGCTGCGCGCGCCGGCGAATGCCTGGCGCAGACGGGGTTCACCTTCCTGTTCGCGCCGGCCTATCACCCGGCGATGCGTCACATCATGCCGGTGCGCAACGCCCTGGGCGTGCGTACGGTGTTCAACGTGCTGGGTCCGCTGACCAATCCGGCGGCACCGCCGTTCCAGCTCATCGGCGCCTTCAGTCTCGACATGGCCCGGCTGATGGCCGAATCGCTTTCCGGTCTGCCAATCGAGCGGGCCTTCGTCGTGCATGGCGAGCCCGGCTGGGACGAGGCCACACCGGTGGGTTGCTACGACCTGTTCGACGTGCGACCGGGCACGGTGCGGCACGAACGCCGCGATCCGCTCGATGTGGGCCTGTCGCGCTGCCCGCCCGAGGCGCTGGCCGGTGGCGATGCTGCGGCCAACGCGATGGCCTTGCGTGCCGTATTTGCAGGCACGGATCGCGGCGCTCATCGCGACGCGCTGGTGCTCAACGCCGGCCTCGTGCTCGAACTCATGGGCGAGGCCGAAGATCTTGCTGCCGGCATGCGTCAGGCGGGTGCCGCGATCGACGAGGGTCGCGCCACCCAGGTGCTCGACAGGATCGCCGCCTTCGGTGGTCGCCTCGAATGACGCTGCCGCTGCTGGATCGCATGGCGCAAAGCAGTGCCGCACGCGCGCAGGCCGCACGCGACGATGAGCCGCTGGTCGCGCTTCGCCAGCGTGCCCTGGCCCAGCCGGCGCCCCCGGCACTGAGCCTTCATCCAGACGGCTTCGACATCATCGCCGAGGTCAAGCTGCGTTCACCTTCGGCGGGGAGTCTGGCCGCTGCATCGCTCGACCCGGTCGAGCAGGCCCGTGCCTACGCCCGTGGTGGCGCGCTGGCCGTATCCGTGCTCACCGAGCCGCTCGAGTTCAACGGCAGTCTGGCGTTGATGGCGCAACTGGCGGCGGTGCTCGCACCTTTCAATGTGCCGGTGATGCGCAAGGATTTCCTCGTCGACCCCTACCAGGTGTGGGAAGCACGGGCGGGCGGCGCGGGTGGCGTGCTGGTAATCCTGGCCATGCTCGACAACCGCGCCGTGGTGGACATGGTCGAGGCGGCCGCCGAGGCCGGCCTGTTCGTGTTGCTCGAGGCCTTCGATGCGCAGGAGATCAGCCGCGCCGGCGATCTGCTCTCCAGGCTGGCCGACACCGATGTCCTGCTCGGGCTCAACTGCCGTGACCTGCGCAGCCTTGAAGTCGATCGCCAGCGCTTCGCGGAACTGCGCGAGGGCTTTCCGCTCGGCTGGCCCAGTGTTGCCGAAAGCGGCCTGGCGTCGATCGAGGATGCGGCCTGGGTGGCCGGCCTGGGCTATGACCTGGCACTGGTGGGTGCGGCGCTGATGCAGCATGCCGATCCGGCAACGCTGCTGAAGGACATGCTCACAGCCGGGCGTGCCCGGTCATGACCCTGTGGGTGAAGATCTGCGGTCTGCGCGATGCGGCCGACGTCGCCAGCGCGGTGGAGGCAGGGGCGGATGCGGTGGGATTCGTGTTTGCCCGCTCGGCGCGTGAAGTCACTCCGGCGCAGGCGCGCCGTGCCTGCAAGGGTCTGGGCGAGGGCGTGCTGCGCATCGCCGTGATGCGCCACCCTCAGCCCTCGGCGTGGCAGCAGGTGTGGCAGGAATTCCGGCCCGACTGGCTGCAGACGGATCGCCAGGACTACACCGCGCTTGGGCTTGCTCCCGAAGTGGGCCGGCTGCCGGTGTATCGTGACGATTCAGCAGGCGAGGAATCCATCGGCGAGCTGCCGGCGCAATTGCTCTTCGAGGGCAGCGACAGCG
>CAYLNP010000346.1:0-2225 GCA_964384925.1 uncultured Woeseiaceae bacterium | reverse complement strand
TCTACCTCTCCTGCAACCGCAACAAGCGCAGCCTGGTGCTCGATCTCAAACAGCCGGCCGCGCGCGATGTGGTGCTGAAACTCGCCGCGCAATGCGATGTGGTCGTGCACAACAACCGGCCCCAGGTCATGACCAAGCTGGGCCTGGACTATGCGGCCATGAAGGCTGCCAACCCGAAGATCATCTTCTGCGGCAGCTACGGCTATGGCAAGGAAGGGCCCTACGGCGAGCGCGGCGCGCTGGATGATTCCATCCAGGCGGTGAGCGGCATCGCGATGCTGAACGAGATGGTGCTGGGCGAGCCGCGCTACCTGCCCACTGTGGTTGCCGACAAGACCACGGCGATGGCCGTGGTGCAGGCCGTCACGGCCGCGCTGTTCCACCGCGAGCGCACCGGCCAGGGTCAGGAGGTCGAGGTGCCGATGTTCGAGACCATGGTCTATTTCGTCATGGCCGAGCATCTGTGGGGCAATGCGTTCGAGCCGCCGATCGGCAAGGCGGGCTACACGCGGCTGATGAGCCATCACCGCAAGCCCTACAAGACGCTGGATGGCTACATCGCCATCCTGCCGTACATGGACAGCCACTGGGAGACGTTCTGCAAGCTCACCGAACGCCAAGACCTGCTCGATGATCCGAGGTTCAAGACGCTCTCCGACCGGGTCAACAACATCGATGCGACTTACGAAGAGACGGGTCGCATCATGGCCACCCGCAAGACCGGGGAATGGATCGAGCTGTTCGGCAGCACCAGCGTGCCGACCATTGTCGTCAACACGCTCGATGGCCTGCTGGACGATCCGCATCTGCAGGCCGTGGATTTCTGGCAGGAGGTTGATCACCCCACCGAGGGCCGGCTGCGCATGACGCGCTTCCCGATGACCTTCTCGGAAACACCGGCCGATGTGCGGCGTCTGCCGCCGCGGCTGGGCGAACACAGCGCCGAGATCCTGCGCGAGGCGGGACTGAGCGAAGCCGATATCGAGGCGCTCGTGGCCGCCGGGGCGACGTTGACGGCCGACTGAGTCCGCAGACCTGGCCGCCCGCCCGGCGCGCCGACAGGGCCTGTGACGGTATACTTCGCCTGACGGTCACCGTCGCGGCTATCATGGCCCACGGCAGAATAATGGGCGCTGGAGCGCCAGAAGGGCCGTTAAGTGGGGCCCCGCGACAAGGACGAAGGAACCTCCCGTATGCCTGGATCTGACAAGCCGACACTGGCGCAGTGGCAACAACTCGCCGAGCGTGAACTCAAGGGCGGGTCCCCCGACGCGCTGACGTGGCAGACGCCTGAAGGCATCCCGGTAAAGCCCCTGTACAGCGCCGAAGACCTCGCCGGCCTGGAACATCTCGACAGCCTGCCCGGCATCGCGCCTTTCGTGCGCGGTCCGCGCGCGACGATGTACGCCGGCCGCCCCTGGACGGTGCGTCAGTACGCAGGCTTCTCCACCGCCGAGGAGTCCAACCGCTTCTACCGGCGCAACCTCGCCGCCGGCCAGACCGGCCTGTCGGTCGCCTTCGATCTGCCCACCCACCGCGGCTACGACTCGGATCACCCGCGCGTGGTCGGCGATGTCGGCAAGGCGGGCGTGGCGATCGACAGCGTCGAGGACATGAAGATCCTGTTCGACGGCATCCCGCTGGATGTGATGTCGGTGTCCATGACCATGAACGGTGCGGTCTTGCCGGTGATGGCGATGTACATCGTCGCCGCCGAAGAACAGGGCGTCGCGCCGGAGAAGCTCAGCGGCACCTTGCAGAACGACATCCTCAAGGAGTTCATGGTCCGCAACACCTACATCTATCCGCCGGCACCCTCCATGCGCATCGTCGCCGACATCATCGGCTATACCGCCAGGCACATGCCGCGCTTCAATCCGATCTCGATCTCCGGCTATCACATGCAGGAAGCCGGCGCGACCTGTGTGCAGGAGCTGGGCTTCACGCTGGCAGACGGCATCGAGTACGTGCGCGCCGCCCAGGCCACCGGGTTGGCTGTGGATGACTTCGCGCCGCGGCTGTCGTTCTTCTTCGGCATCGGCATGAACTTCTTCATGGAGATCGCCAAGCTGCGCGCCGCGCGCACGCTGTGGTACAAGGTGATGGACGATCTGGGCGCGAAGGACGAGCGCTCCAAGATGCTGCGCACCCACTGCCAGACCTCGGGCGTCAGCTTGCAGGAGCAGGATCCCTACAACAACGTCATCCGCACCACGGTGGAAGCG
>CAYLNP010000345.1:0-2256 GCA_964384925.1 uncultured Woeseiaceae bacterium | reverse complement strand
AGCGCACCGTTGGCGCGGCCCTTGCCGCGCGGCGAGCGCACGTGATCGTAGATATATGCCTCGGGCATGTCGAATGTCCTTCTGTATGCGTGTGTTTCGTTGCCGTCAGGAAGCCTTGCGGGAGGCAGGCACCGCCAGACTGGCGCGCAGCGCGCGCTTGAAGTCCTCGGCCATGCCCTGGAAATCCATCGCACCGGGTTCAACCAGCCACTGGTAGGTCGCGCCGTAAATGAAGGCGCAGAACAGTTCAGCCTGGCGTGCAGGATCGAGCGCGGGATCGATTTCGCCGCGCGCGATCCCCGTGCGCACCCAGTTCTCGACATCATCACGCTGCTTTCGCAGCACCTCGGCGACGCGCTCCTTGAAGCCGGTATCCGGGCCGATGCACTGGTAGAACAGGATGTGCAGTGCACGGATGTGCGAGGGCGATTCCATCGCGAAGCGATGCCAGCTGTCGATGCAGGTGCACAGTGCCTCGATGCCCGTACGCTGCCCGACGCTGCGCGTAAGTTCGCCGAGCCAGCGCTGCGCCACCGCACGAATGACCGCGCGAAACAGGCCGGCCTTGGAGCCGAAGCGATAAGTGGCCAGTCCGCGGCTGTAGCCGGCGCGCTCGCCGATGTCCTTGAGCGTCGCCTTGTCGATGCCCCGCTCCACGATCAGCTCGATGGCCGCCTCGAGCATGCGCCGGTCCGACAGCGCGGTGCGCTCGGCCTGGCTGAGGCTGCTGCGGGCGGGGGGCTGGGTGTCCGGCGGCATGAATATCCTTATCAGAAAAATACTTGTCGGCAGCAAGCAAGTGGATGATACGCGCCCGGGCTGGCGGCAACAAGGGGCCGGTCAGGGACTCGGCACCACCCTCAGGACTTGTCCGTCGCGGCTGTCCGTCAACAGGTACAGCGCGCCGTCCGGACCGCTGCGCACATCCCGGAAGCGCTCGCCGATCTCGCCGAACATCGCCTCGTCGGAGACCACGCCGCCCGCCTCGTCGAGCACGATGCGTCGCACATGCCGGGCGGCCAGCGCGGAGACGAAAAGATTCCCCTGCCATTGCGCAAAGGCCTCGCCCGCGTACAGCGTCATCCCTGAAGGCGCGATCGACGGGGTCCAGTCCACCAGAGGCGACTCCATGCCCGGCATCTCGCTGTAGGGCGTGATCATCGCGCCGGAATAGTCGACGCCATGGGTGATCACAGGCCAACCGTAGTTGCGCCCGGGCTGCAGCAGATTGAGTTCATCGCCGCCGCGAGGCCCGTGCTCATGGACATAGATTCGACCGCTGCGGGGATCGGCAACGATGCCCTGCACATTGCGATGACCGTAGCTGTAGATCTCCGGCAGGGCATCGGCGTGGTCGATGAAAGGGTTGTCCGGTGGCGTGGTGCCGTCGCTGCGGAGTCGCACGATGGTGCCGAAATGACTCGTCAGATCCTGGGCGCGTTCGCGATAGTTGAAGCCGTCGCCCAGCGTGACCAGCAGCGTTGCGTCGGGCAGGAAGGCCATGCGTCCGCCGTAGTGCACCGGCGTGCCTTGGCGCGGGCTGGCCATGAAGATCTCCTCCACCTCGACCAGCGCATCATCAACCAGGCGGCCGCGCACGACCCGCGTGGCGTTTGCTCGACGATCTCCGTAAGCCATCGACAGATAGAGCATCGAGGTCCGGGCGAAGTCCGGGGCCGGCAGCACGTCGAACAGTCCAGCCTGACTCTCGACGAACGCCTGCGGTACACCTGCGACCGGCTCGGCCTGCAATACGCCATCGCGTATCACTCGCAACCGCCCGGCCCGCTCGGTAACCAGCATGCGTCCGTCGGCGAGGAAGGCGATCGACCAGGGATGATCCAGGCCCTCGGCCACCGTTTCCACGCGCCACGCCTGTGCAGCAGCAAACTGGCCGGCCAGCAGGCCGACAGACAACACGATGATCGCAACGCCACGGTGAAACATGATGCCGGCTTCCTTGTGCAACTGACGGGTGAGGCGAGCCTGGCGGGGGGCCATGACTCGTGTAAAGGCTTCAGGCATAGTCCACGCAACCCACCTGCAAGGAGGATAGCGCACATGCGCGCGACCGGTGTCATCGTCGCCTGGCTGCTGGCCGTACTGATCGCAACGCTGCTGGGCAGCATTGCCCAGACGCAGTTCAACCTGGCCGCGCTCGCAGGGCTCGGTGTCGACATCGACGCGTCCACGCGCCTGCGTGTGACCGGCCAGGACCTGGCCGGCTTCACGCCGCTGTACGGCGCCGTCGTCGCC
>CAYLNP010000344.1:0-2265 GCA_964384925.1 uncultured Woeseiaceae bacterium | reverse complement strand
AGGCCGGGGTGAGCTGGTAATCAGCCTGCGCGAACAGGGCTACCGAGGTGGTCTTTGCCTGGATCTGCGAGGTCGAGGAAGGGGTCACCACCCGCCAGCCGAAGGCCTGGTCGCCAGTTTCCCGGAAGTAATAGGCGCCCGCGATGTAGTTTAGCCGGTCGTCGAACGCCAGACCCTGGATCTGCAGTTCCTGCGACCAGTGGTCGTTGTCGATCTGAGCGGCACCGACAATGACCCCGGCCCCGCTGAAGTCGGTGCTGAAGAAATCGTCAACCTTGACGTAGCCGGTGATCGACCGCAGCGTCGCAGGTCCAAGGTCATACGACATGTTGAGCGAGAGAATGGTCTGCTTGGTCTCGCCGCTCGGGTCTTCGGTGATCGGTGCCGGGTTGTTGAGCCCGCTCGGGGTCGCTACACCGCGGAACGGAAGCCCGGGAGGGGCAACCAGGTCGTTCGACGTGAACTGGCAACGCGTGCTGGCGGGGAGACCTGTGCAGTCCGACGGTACCCCCGGTGTGGTCCGTGGCACCAGCTGCAGCGAATCGTTCTCGCTGCGGGAGTAGGACATGGAGACCACCGCATCGAATACGTCGCTGCCCATGTAGCGCAGCTTGCCGCGGGTGGCGATGTTGCGCTCCTGGCCGGTACGCTCGCCGGTGGCGACATTGGTGAACTGATTGTCCTTGTTGTTGATCTGGCCCGCCAGGGAGCCGGCCCAGTCGTCGGAAAGCGGGCCGCCCACGCTTGCACTCAGGCGATACTGGTCCCAGTTGCCTACGCCTGCGGTGACGATCGCCCAGGGGTCCTGGTCAGGTGTACGCGAGACATACTTAATGGCACCGGCCAGCGTGTTGCGGCCATACAGCGTGCCTTGGGGTCCGCGCAGAACCTCGATCCGCTCGATGTCGGCGAGTGTGACGTTATTGCCATTCAGGCGCGCGACGTAGACGTCATCCACATAGATGCCGAACGGCGATTCTGCAACCACCAACGAGGCGTCCTGCTGCAATGAGCCGCGCAGCGACGGCGACAGGTTGGTGGGTGAAGTGATGTTGTTGGACATCTTCAGACTGGGCACGAAGCGCGCCAGGTCGCGCGACTCGGTGACCTGGCGGTTCTGCAACGTCATCTCGGAAATGGCGCTGACCGCGACCGGCACATCCTGCAGCGAGGCTTCGCGGCGCTGCGTGGTCACGATGATCTCTTCGAGCGCGCCACGTGAGCCCGCCTGGCTTTCCTGCTGTGCCAGTGCGGGTGCATGCAGCGTGATGGCGGCCAGTGCGGCGAAGCCTGTGAGCTGATCTCTTTTGCGAATCATGTATAACTCCCCCATGTTGAATCTTTAAGTGCGTCCAGGCTGAGCCCGCGCCTGTGGTCGTGCCTGCGCGAGCCTAGCAGACCGCCTCTTGCGGGCTACGCTACGATCGCCATCGCTGCCCGCAGGATGGATGCCGGGCATGCAGGCAGCCGCCATCACCGACGTGGCAGGCTGACCTCCCCCGCCACATCACTATGGGTGATATCGCCGCTGCCCTTGCTGCGCACGGTCAAAGCACCGCCGACGCCGCGTACATCGATATCGCCCGAACCCAGCGTGCGGACCTCCACACTGCCGCCGATATCGCGCAGCCTGGCATCGCCCGAACCGATCGGTCCGATCGATACCGCGCCCTGAACCTCGTGCAGTTCCAGATCGCCTGAGCCGATGCTGCCGATCTGCGCGTCGCCGCGGACCTGGCGCACGGTCACTTCCCCGGAGCCGATGTTCTCCACCCTGAGCGAACCGATGTCCTGGCCGATGATGTCGCCACTGCCCACCTGGGCGGTGAAACGCCCCGTGATCGCGCGCGCATCAAGGTCCCCGGATCCGACCACAGCCTCCAGTTCATTCACACCGGACACGCGGGCGGTGCCCGAGCCTACGGTGAGGTCCACGGCCAGGGTGGTCGGGACACGCCCCCGGATATCGAAGTGTCCGTAATCGCCAACGGTAAAGAACCCGAACACCCGTGTGTAGGTGTTGGCGCGACCGCCGTGGTCGAGTTCCACCTGCAAGGTACCGGTGTCCCCGCGCTCCTGCGATACGCTCAATCCATCGAGGCGCTCCTGGCTTGAGGCGCACATGCGTACCTGTAGCACCCCATCTGCATCATCCTGGCCCTCGAGCTGCACCGTATCCGGGCCGATGCTTATCTGCAGCGTCGTTACATCTGCCAGTTCCAGGCGCAGTTCCTCGGTTTTCTCGAAGTCGCAGGGCTGCTGGGC
>CAYLNP010000343.1:0-2276 GCA_964384925.1 uncultured Woeseiaceae bacterium | reverse complement strand
GGCGGCTGTTCACCACCCTGGTGCGCTTCGATGCCGTCTACGTCGGCCACTTCAAGTGCAACCGCAATCGCATTGCAGATTTCCCGGCCCTTTCAGAGTACCTCCGCGATCTCTATCAGGTACCCGGAGTGGCCGGAACGGTCGTGATGGACCACATCAAGACCCACTATTACTACAGCCACCACATGATCAACCCGACGCGCATCGTGCCGGTGGGCCCGAGCCTGGATTTCAGTGCCGGGCACGACCGCGAACGGCTGGGCGCGGCTGCACCCCGGATCGGCGGGGATGCGCGTTGAGGCGGGGCGTCAGAATAATCAGCGCTTGGGCCCCAACAGGAACCACAGGATGACGCCGAGGACCGGCAGCACCAGAATCAGAACGACCCACAACACCTTGGCGCCCGTGCCCGCACCACTATCGATAATCTTGACGATGGCGTAGATGACGATGACCAGCCAGATGAGGCCAAGGAGGCCGCCGACTTCAATGCTCATGGTGACTCCCGGGTTCGTATGGGTGTCTTTAAGATAGCATGCCGGTTGCAGGCGCCGCGAATCCGCCACTCGGCCAGCAACGTATCTGCAGGCTGTCAGCCAGCGGGGCCGCAACACGGAGAGCTTCAATGAATCATTTGTTTTTCAGAGGTGTAGTGGCTGTCGCAGGCCTGGTACTGGCGGCTGGCTTGCAGGGCTGCGCCGGCGCCGGCGTGAGCGCCGCGGAGCTTGATCGCAGCTATGAGGAAGCCCTCGAGGCCAGCCAGGCCAATGCGATCACAGGCCTGGATCAGGATCCGGAACGCCTTGCCGCCGCGCTGGCGCGTGCCCAGGCATTCTTCCGCGACATTACCCCCGAATCGGTGCGGGCGCTCACCCGCGAGACTTACGCACCCGAGGCTTACCTCAACGATACGCTGGCAGCGATCAGCACCGCCGAGAGCATAGAGGAGTACTTTCACGAAACCGCAGAGCGTGCGGATTCCGTGCGCGTAGAGTTTCTGTCCCACGCGGTCAGCGGTATCGATGTGTATGTGCGCTGGCGCATGACCATCGAGGCATCACGTCTGTCCGACGAGCCGCTGAGTTCTTACGGCATGTCGCAGTTTCGTTTCGATGATCAAAACCGTCTGTTGATCCACAAGGACTTCTGGGATTCCGGCGGCGGTTTCTTCGAACACCTGCCGGTGATCGGGCGTGCGATCCGGAGCATCCGTGGGCGCATCTGAGCGCCGCAGGGCAGGGCGTCGCGGCGCCTGGTTCCGGGCTGCCGGCCTCGTGGTCGCAGGCACATTGCTGACAGGCTGCAGCCCCACGCGGGTGATCTCGCAGCTCAGCCCTTCAGGGCACCTGGACCGTGACGACGCGGTAGCGTACGGAGAGCACGAACGTCAGCGTCTCGATGTCTATGCGCCTACCCGAGAAGAGGGTTCTGCGAGCCTGGCGCCTGTGGTGGTGTTCTTCTACGGGGGTGCCTGGCAGCGCGGCCAGCGGCAGGACTATGGGTTCGTCGGAAGTTTTCTGGCCGGCCAGGGCGTGGTTGCCGTGATTCCCGACTACCGCATCTATCCCGACGTCACGTTCCCGGACTTCGTGCATGACGGCGCTGCGGCGGTGGCCTGGGTGCAGCGACACATCGAACGCTACGGTGGCGATCCGGCGCGCATCGTGCTGATGGGCCACTCTGCCGGCGCGCATATCGCTGCGTTGCTGGCGCTGGATACCCGGTATCTTGAACAGCAGGGGGTGTCCTCCGCAGTGGTCGAAGGCCTGATTGGACTGGCCGGACCCTACCGGTTCAGCATCGAAAGCGGCGACCTTGCGAGGATTTTCGCGCCGGCATCCTCTAACGGTGACAGCCAGCCGATCAATTTCGTGCGTGCCGATGCGCCGCGCACCCTGCTGATTCACGGCGACAGCGACGAGGTCGTCGAGGTGCGCAACAGCCGCGTGTTGCACGAGAAGCTGTGCGAGGCGGGCGTATCGTCGGAATTGCTGGTGTACCCGGGTGTCGGACACATTCGTGTGGTCGCGGCCCTTGCCCCGCCCCTGGCGTTCCTCGGACAGAGCAATGACGATGTCGCGACCTTCCTGGCGAGCCTGGCGAACTCCGAGGACGTTGCCACCGCCGGCGATGATCACGTCACAGGCTGTTGAGGCAAAAAAATGCGGACGCAGCTTCAATGAGCTGCGCCCGCATGCACGCCTCGGGCGAACTCACTTCAGATCGAAGCGGTCCGCGTTCATCACCTTGTGCCAGGCCGCGACGAAGTCACGCAC
>CAYLNP010000342.1:0-2281 GCA_964384925.1 uncultured Woeseiaceae bacterium | reverse complement strand
CTGGTCAATCGCGTGCTGCTGGTCGGCCTGCCGTTCTACGTGGATGACGCGCGGCAGGCTGCGCTGCACGCGGAGCTGGCGCGCGAAAAAGCCTATGTCGACGACATCGACGCGCTGGGCAAGGAATGGCGCGAGTACGTCGAGTGGCAGGGCCACAAGCTGTCACGCGATCGGCTGCTGTCGTTGTTCGCCGAACAGCTTCGTGCAGGCCGCGAGGTCTGGTGGCCGTACGATGCCGTGTTCACCTGGCCGGGCAAAGCGCGCTTGCCGGCGTTGCAGAAGCCAACCCTGCTGCTGGCCGAGGGCGAGGCGCTCTATCAGCCCACCGTCGATGCCGCGGAGTTCATCCCGAACGCAACCTTGTGGGAACACCCCGAGATCCAGGTACCAGCCTTCAATGCTTACTACCAGGAGCTGGCCGTGCTGGTACGGCGGTTCACCGACCCCGCGTGCAAGTGCTGAACGCCGGGACAGCGCCGAAAGGATCTACAGCAGCCCGCGCTTGACCAGCTCTGCGATGTCGGCTTCCTGCCAGGCGGTCATCTCGCCGCGACCCGGCACGCGGTAGCTGCCATCGGGTTGGCCGAGCCGCCCGCAGGGACGAAAGACAATGTCCCGGTAGCTCTCGGCGAAAACCTGCAACGGCAGCCGCGAGACCATGTTGGTCAGTCCCGTGCGCCTGCGTGCCGCGCGCAGGCTGCCGATGTTGATCAGGCCGTGCGCGACCATGCTCTCGCCACCCGGATTGGCCTCCGAGAGCACCTGCCCGTGGTAGTCGACAACCTTGCTCATGCCCGAGGTGGAGGCTGCGGGGAACGGAATCTGGTCCAGCGAGGCGGAGTTGGTCGACACCACGTATGCCATGTTCTCTATGGCGCGTGCGCGCTTGGCGATCTCCTTGGGCGTGAGCTGAGGACTGCCCACCTCGCTGGTGGGATGCAGCAGCACCTCGGCGCCACGCATCAGCAGACAGCGCGCGACTTCAGGGTAGAGGATCTCCTCGGAGGCGATTGCACCGAGCCGGCCGATTTCGGTGTCGGCGACCGGGAATACGCCTTCCATGCCGTAAATGTCCAGATACTTCTGCCACAGGTCGCAGGGTGAGGGTGCGTACAGCGAGATCAGACGGCGGTAACGCAGCACCGTGTGGCCCATCGGATCGATGACGAAGCAGCACTGGAAATACAGGTCCGGGAAATTCGGGTCGGTCTCATACACGTTGCCGCACAGGAAGACGTTGGCCGACTGGGCAAGCTCTGCAAGCGCATCGTATTCGGCGCCCTGCGGATCGAGGCACGCCTTGGCGATCCAGGTCGGCACATCCTCGCCCATCGGAAAACCCGACAGGAAATACTCCGGCAGCACGACGAGCTTCACGTCGGTGCCGTTGTACTGGCGTACGAAACCCTTGCTGCTCCTGAGCTTTGCGCCGATGCGCTTGATGCTGGCCATCATCATGCGTCGGGCGTCGGCCGGGTCGCTGACGGCGTTGACGCAGTCGGTACTGACCTGCAGGGCCAGTGCGCTGTAGGGCTCTGGCGTCGGCGCGGTGTCGCTCATGGTAGATTCTCAATGTTTGCCTGGCGCGATGATACCCGAGGCGTGCGTGAAGATGAGGCGCAGGCTCGAGGTCGGCCCCGTCCGGCGCAACTCGAAGGAGCGCCCTTGGCTGTCGCCCTGCTTGCCCAGCTTGGTGCCATCGTAGCACCCATCTTCATCGCGGCCGGCCTGGGCTACGGGTGGGCGCGCAGCGGTCGTAGTTATGAAGGCGAGTTCGTGCGCCGGCTGGTGCTCTACATCGGCACACCCTGTCTGATCGTCTCGACGATCGGCCGGGCCGAGGTGGACACCGCCGCGCTGGCGGTCATCGGCCTTGCCTGCTGGCTGGTGCTGGCGATCACCGTGAGCGCCTTCGGCCTGCTGCTTCGCGCCATGCAGCTCGACACCCGCGATTTCCTGCCGCCGATGGTGTTCGGCAATGCCGGCAACATGGGCCTGCCACTGGCCCTGTTCGCCTTCGGCCAGGAGGGTCTTGCGCTGGCGCTGGGGTTTTTCGTCGCCAATACACTGGCGCATTTCACCTTCGGTCTGTATCTGACTGCCGGCCGCGTGATGCTCGGCGAGATGTTGCGCACACCGATACTCTATGCAGCCCTGATCGCCACGCTCGTGCAGGTGTTCGAAATCGCGCTGCCGGCGTGGCTTGACAACACGCTGGATCTGCTGGGCGGGATCACGATTCCGTTGATGCTGATCACGCTGGGCGTGTCGCTGGCGAGCA
>CAYLNP010000341.1:0-2326 GCA_964384925.1 uncultured Woeseiaceae bacterium | reverse complement strand
TGTTTCGGAAATCACCATGATTTCAGCAGTATAGCGCGCCCAGTATGACCTCGTGTCGGGCGCCGGTCACACACGGCGCATTGCCGGGCAGCTGATCGATTCGCGCCCGCGCCAGCCATGCAAAGGCGGCGGCTTCCATCCACGCCGAGGGCACGCCCAGGGCCTGGGTGGAGGCCCACCGAGTGCCCGGGGTTCGCCTGGCAAGTCGCGCGACCAGATCGAGGTTGCGCTCGCCGCCGCCGCAGATCCAGCCATGTGTGCATGCCGGCCAGTGCCGCTCCAGCTCTATGGCGATCGTCTCGACGGTGAACTGCGACAGCGTGCTCATGACATCGCGCGGCGCGATCGCCGCGTGGTCTGCGAGCCGCGCGTCCAGCCAGTCCAGATTGAACAGCTCGAAGCCGGTACTCTTCGGCGGCGCGCGGTACAGATAGGGCTCTGCCAGCAGGCCTTTGAGCAGACCCGGGTCGACGCGTCCGCCGGCGGCCCAGGCTCCGGAGTCGTCGAAGGGCAGCTCGAGGTGGCGCCGGGTCCAGGCGTCGAGCAGTGTGCTGGCCGGCCCTGTGTCGAACCCGCCGTGCAGCACCGCGTCCTCGATCAGACTGACATTGGCGATGCCACCGAGGTTGAGCACGGTGTGGCGGCCGGCATGACCGCGCAGCAGCCAGGCGTGGAAAGGCGGCACCAGCGGCGCGCCCTGGCCGCCGGCGGCCATGTCGCCGCGGCGAAAATCCGCCACCGTCATGATGCCCGTGGCCTGCGCAATGCGTGTCGGGTCGGCCAGCTGCAAAGTGAAGGCAGACGGCGCATCGGGTCGATGGCGCACGGTCTGACCGTGACTGCCGATCGCGGCCACCTGCGCGGGGGCCGTGCCGGCGGTGTCGAGCAGCGTCAGCACCGCCTCACCGAACAGGTGTCCGAGCCGGTGATCGATGGCGCCCAGCGCATCCAGCGTCGTGGTCGGCTCACGGGTCAGCGCCCAGAGTTCTGCTCGCAGCGACTCTGGCATCGGGTGACTGTGCGAGGCGATCAGTTGGAGAGCATCGTCATCGAAGCGCACGAGGGCTGCGTCGACGGCGTCCATGCTGGTGCCGGAAATCAGGCCGACGAAAAGTCGGCCGTCAGCGGCCACTCATCGCCAGCTGCGCATCCGTGCTCTCGCGTGCCTGATCCAGATACGAAAGCAGCGGCGCGGTTTCGCGGCCGAAGCGATCGCGGTACCTGGCGGGCACCGGCTCGGCAGGGGGCAGCTCCACCGTCAGCGGATCGCGGTGCACGCCGCTGATGCGATATTCGTAATGCAGGTGAGGACCGCTGGCCAGGCCGGTCATGCCGACATAGCCGATGATCTGGCCCTGGCGCACGCGTGTAGAGTTGCGCACCTGCGCATGAAAGCGTGACATGTGGGCGTACAGTGTCGTGATGTTGCCACCGTGCTGGACGATGACCGTGTTGCCGTAGCCGCCCTGCACGCCCCGGAAAATCACCCGGCCGTCGCCGGCCGCCTTGATCGGCGTGCCGGTGGGTGCCGCATAATCGACGCCGCGGTGGGCGCGGATGGTGTGCAGCACCGGATGACGCCGGTTGGGATTGAAGCGCGAACTGATGCGCGTGAAGTCCACCGGCGCCCGGATGAAGGCCTTGCGCACACTGCGCCCTTCTGGCGTGAAGTAGTCGGCGCGCTCGTCCATCTCGAAGCGCACCGCGCGATGTGTGCGCCCGCGATTGACGAACTCCGCCGCCAGAATCGTGCCGGGCCGCAGCCGCTCGCCGTCGCGCCAGAGTTCCTGGTAGGCCACCGAGAATCGATCGCCCTGGCGGATGTCCAGCACAAAGTCGACATCCCACTGGAACAGCCCGGCGACATTCATGGTCACGCTGTCGGGCAGGCCCGCAGCGCGCCCGGCATTGAACAGCGAGCTGTCGATGACCGCGTGTGCGGTGACGATACGGGTTTCAACCGCGCGCTCGCCGACGGTCGCGGCAAAGCTGTCGTCGGTGCGGCGGACTTCGAGCACGCGAATCTCGTCGAGTTCGCGGCTCAGAGAGACGACACGACCCTGGTCGTGGCGAACAGCGATCACATCCCCCGGGCGCAGGATCGAGAGGTGACGGCGCGCCTGATCGTTACCCAGCACGGCCATCATGTCGCCGATGCTCAGGTCGTGGCGGCGGAACATGCGCTCGAGCGTATCGCCGCGCGAGACTTTCATCTCGATTGAGGCCAGCCCCTCAGCGGCTGCGGCGATGTCTGCGGCGGCCGGTTCACTGTCGAGCGCGGCAAGGATTTCGGTCTCGTCCGGTGGCGCAGCAAGGATCAGCGGGG
>CAYLNP010000340.1:0-2344 GCA_964384925.1 uncultured Woeseiaceae bacterium | reverse complement strand
CCTGTGGTTTTCGATCTCCTCTGTGAACAGTCAGATCACGATCTTCCTGGAGCAGGAGGCAGGTCTGCCGATCCGCCAGGCGACATTGCTCTACTCGCTGGTGCTCGGGTTCTCCGTGCTGGGCAAGTTCCTGTTCGGCTGGCTGGCGGATCATCGTCCACCACAGCAGGTGATGATCATCGCCAGCCTCGTGCTGCTGGGAGGCTGCCTGCTGCTGTTCGAACTGCCTGCAGGCTCTCTGGCGCTGACCACCAGCGTGCCCCAGCTGGCGCTGTTCACGCTGGTGTACGGGCTGGGCTTTGGCGGTGCATTCACGATGATCCAGCTGGTCTGCGTGGCCAGCTTCGGCCAGCGCGAGCTGGGCAAGATTCTGGGCTTCGTGATCTTTATCGACACCATGGGCGCAGTGCTGGGCATTGCCGGCATCGGCATGCTCAAGGACTACACCGGTGCGTATCTGGTGCCGTTCGGCATCGTGACCCTGATGGCGCTGGTCGGCGCGATCAACATGTGGTTCGTCAGACCGCTGGATTTCAGGCAACACGACCAGGCGCGCGTCCCGACTCCCGGCGCATTGCGCACCGACGGCTCAGCCGACTGATCCACCCTCCCTGCGGGGGCCTGACGGCGCGACCACTCCTTGGATCCACACCCATTGTCAAGCTTGCAATACGCCCCGGAGTGTAATATTAAGTTGACATTGATTCTTGGAGAACTCACCTATGTGGCAGGCCGTCCGGGCGTTTCTGTGGACCTTGCGCATCGCACTGCCGAAAGTCGGGGTGGGCTGGATGTTCGCCCTGCTGACCATCGACTTCAATCGGGTCGCCATTTTTGAGCTCGGCATCGCCGCCGTCGTCGTCACCACGCTGCTCTCCATCCATTATTTCGTGGCCCCTTTTCAGGTCGTCATCGGTCGGCTGGCTGATTGCAAGCCGATGTTCGGCTATCGCCGCACGCCTTACCTGATCGCCGGCAGCGCGTTCGCGAGCCTGCTGTTTCTTGCGTTGCCCACCGTCACGCTGTCCATGGGGTCGGGTTCGATGGGAGGCCTGCTCGCCGCGATCGTGCTGTTTACGCTGTTCGGGCTGGCGATGGCGGTGATCGCGGATTCCTATCACTCGCTGATCGCCGAGGTCACGAAAAAGGAAACGCGCGGCGCGATCGTCGCCGTCATCTGGGTGGTCATGATCCTGAGCACCATCATCGCCGCGGTGGTGATGAATGCAATGCGCCCCGAGTTCACGCCCGAGGCGATGCAGAACCTCTACAACCTGACACCTTTCGTGGTCATCGGCTGCACGCTGATCGGCGTGATCGGTGTCGAAAAACGCCTGAGCCCCGAAGCGCTGGAGACTGCGCGCCTGAAGGCCCGCTCGCTGGCACCGCCGGGCAATCCGCTGTCCTCAGCCGTGAAGCTGCTCGGGCGCAATCCCCAGACACGCGGCTTCTTTGCTTTCATCATGATCGCGATATTCTCGATCTTCCTGCAGGAAAACATCATCGAGGTGTTCGGTGCCGAGGTGTTTGCGATGAGCATCACCGAGACCACGCGCTTCCAGCCGATCTGGGGCAGCGGCATCCTGCTGGGCATGCTGGTCACGGCTGTGCTGAGTCTTGCCTTCAAGCCCTCGCGAAAGAAGCTTGCGATGTTCGGTTGTGCGGGCACCGCTGCCGGCTTTGCGGTGCTGGGGCTGGTCGCGATGTTCCAGCAGGTACAGATGCTGACACCCACGCTGTTCATCCTCGGCTTCTTTACCGGTATCTTCAATGTCGGCGCGCTCGCGCTGATGATGGAGATGACCGTGGAAGGCGCTACGGGCATGTACATGGGCCTGTGGGGTGTTGCGCAGGCGTTCGGCATGGGCATCTCGTCGGTGGCCAGCGGCGCATTGCACACAGCCCTGATCGGCAGCGGCCTGGTCACCCCGAAGCTCGCCTACACCGGTATCTTCACGATCGAGGCGATCGGTCTGCTGGTAGCCGCCGGAATCCTCTATCGCATCAGCATCACGGGTTTCGCGACAACGGCGAGTCGACCGGTCAGCGTCGAGCGTCAGCGCGACACGTCGCTGCCGCCGGTGGGCTCTGCCGCCAGTGCCTGACTGAGCTGGCGCGATGGAGCGGCAGCCTTCAGGCCTGGACTATCGATTCGACAGCCGGGTCGCGGTCCAGTATGACGCACTGCGCGGCCACCCGCCGGCGGTCTCCCCGCAGATCGGGCGTGCCGTCGCCGACCATGCCGGTGCGCATGCGCGGGTGCTTGAGCTCGGGGTAGGCACCGGGCGCATCGCACTGCCGGTGGCCGGCAGCGGCTGCGAAGTCTTCGGCGTGGATCTCTCCG
>CAYLNP010000339.1:0-2358 GCA_964384925.1 uncultured Woeseiaceae bacterium | reverse complement strand
AAGGGTTCACCGAAAAGCATGCCCTGGGCGAAGTCGCAGCGTTGCTCGCGCAGGAACTGCAGCTGCGCCTGGGTCTCGACGCCCTCGGCGACGACCTCGATGCCAAGGTTGTGGCCCATCTGGATGATCGTCGAGACGATCGTCGCGTCATCGCGATCGGAGGCGGCGTATTGAACGAAGCTGCGATCGATCTTGAGCGTACTGATCGGGAACTGCTGCAGCGCGCTGAGCGAGGAGTATCCGGTGCCGAAGTCGTCGATCGCCAGATGCAGTCCCATGCCATACAGCGCGTCGAGCAGCTTGATCGTGCGCTCGGCGTCTTCCATCAGCGTGGTCTCGGTGATCTCGAGTTCCAGGCACGTCGGCGAAACACCGTGGGTGCGAAACACATCGCCGACCTGGCGCAGGAAATGGCGCTGTCGCAGCTGCTTGAGTGAGAGATTCACCGACACCCGGCCCGGCGAGGCGAGCGTGCGCTGCCAGCGCCGGTAGTCCTCGCACACGCGGTGCAGGACCCAGTTGCCCAGCTCCAGGATCAGGTTGGTCTCCTCCGCCAGCGGTACGAAGTCTCCGGGTGGAATCATGCCGCGTTCGGGCATGTCCCAGCGCACCAGTGCCTCGGCGCCCACCACCTTGCCCGTGGCCAGGCTGTACTTGGGCTGGTAGCGCAGCGTGAGTTCGTCGTTCTCCAGCGCCCGTCGCAGCTTGCTCTTGAGCATCAGCCGCTCGACCGCCTTGTCGTTCATCTCCGGGCTGTAGAAGGTGAAATGATTGCCGCCGGTCTTCTTGGCGACGTAGAGGGCGGCATCGGCGTTGCGAATCAGATCGATGACATCGCCTGCGTCGATCGGGTAGCGCGCCAGGCCGATGCTGGCAGTCAGATAGAGCTCGTGTCCGAGTACCTGGAGCGGCTCGTTGAGGGCTTCGAGCACAGTCTTGGCCTGCTGCTCGAGCACGGCCATCATCTCGTCGCGGGACTGGAAATCATCGAGTACGACCGCGAACTCGTCTCCAGCCAGACGCCCGATGGTGGCGCTGTCGGGCAGACACCTGAGCAGGCGCTCGCTGAACTGCTCGAGACTGATGTCACCGGCAAGGTGACCGTAGGTGTCGTTGATGTCCTTGAAGCGATCGACATCGATGTACATCAGCGCGAGATAGCGCCCGCGTCTGCGGGCGCGCGCGATGCCGCGTTGCAGCAGGTGCTGGAACTGCATCCTGTTGGGCACCTTGGTGAGACTGTCGATGCGCGCGAGATAGCGGATGCGCTGGTCGGCGCGCTGTCGCTCGCTGACGTCCTGAGCCACGATGACTCGCCCGGAAATATCAGCCTCGGGCACGTCGACCGCCGAGCAGGTCAGCGACACCGGTACGTGCTCACCGTCAGCACGCAATACTTTCGCATTGCGTGGCCGAGTATCGTGACCGTTGCCAAGCAGCTCCTCGGCACGCGCCTCACCCAGCAGGATTGCCAGCGACTGGTTCAGCAGTTCGGACTCGCTGCGCTGGGTCATCCCGCAGGCGGCCGGATTCACGCGCACGATGCGGCCTGCCCGATCGACGACAATGAGCGCCTCGTTCATGCCGCTCAGGATCTGGTCGAGATAGTCGCGAGTGATGGTGGTGGCGCGAAGTTCATTGGATATGGCGGTGACGCGGCGGGCGGCGCGATCGGCGAGCAGCCACGCGAACAGCCCGAGCAGAACCAGCAACGCCAGCCCGGCGAGAGCGACCTGCCAGAGCAGCCGCCCGTGGGCCTCGGCGAAAATCGCCGACTCGAGGCTGGGTCCGACCTGACTGCCGGAAAGTGCTGCGAGCGTGCTCTGAATCCCGACCGCCAGCCATCCGCCAAGCCCCAGCAGCACGAAAGCCAGGGCGAGCACGAGATTCGTGACAAGTCGCGTATTCGGTTGGGATGGCATGGGCATTTGACGCGGCGTCACGGGGTCAGCCGCGAGCGCAGGTCACACAGTCGTCCTGGATCGAGTTCATGCGGAGCCCCCCCAGACTGCAGAATAACCCAGGGGCGGAGGATGGAGATAGTCGCGGCCGCACCAGAGGCCGCCCGGGCGCCGGACTGGCCAGCCGCGCAATGGATGCGCACAATGCGGGCAACCCTCATTCGCGAGCCTAATGCATGACCGAAAAGGATCCGGCGCAGCCGACCCCAGCGCGCCGCGGCGCGTTCACGCGTTTTCTCGATACCGTCGAATGGCTGGGCAACCTGCTGCCGCATCCTGTCACCCTGTTTGCGATGTTCGCGCTGGGCGTCGTGCTGCTGTCCGGGGTCATGGGCGCATTCGGCGTGAGTGTGCCCGACCCGCGTCCGGAAGGCGCCGCGGGGCGCAGTGCCGATGG
>CAYLNP010000338.1:0-2383 GCA_964384925.1 uncultured Woeseiaceae bacterium | reverse complement strand
ATGCATGGTCTCGACGAACGCCAGCGCCTGGTTCACGCGGATCCAGCGCGGCAGCACGGCGACGTCGGCGATGAAGCACACGTCGCGCATCAGCTGCTTGCGGTGGCGAAACGGATCCAGGCCGAGCACGCTGAGCTCGCCATCGAACGAGGTCAGTCCCAGCAAGGCCTTGAGTGCGGTGGTCTTGCCCGCACCGTTGGGTCCGATCAGGCCGACGATTCGGCCCTGCGCGATGGACAGATCGAATCCGTCGAGCGCACGGGTGCGGCCGTAGACCTTGGTGAGGTTGCGCGCATGCACGAGTTCGCTCACTTCCTGTTCTCCTTGACGCCCGTCGTGGTGTCATCGTCGCCGGGCGCGCCGTCGCCGAACAGCGTCTGCGCGTCCAGGCCCAGACGTTCGATCGTCGCCATGACCTGCGGCCATTCGTCGGCAAGGAAGCGATCGCGCTCGGCTTTCAGCAGGCGCTTGCGAGCGCCCTGCATGACGAACATGCCCAGGCCGCGGCGCTTCTCGACCAGCCCCTCATCGACGAGTTCCTGATAGCCTTTGAGCACGGTCAGCGGGTTGACGCGATACTCCGCGGCCACGTTGCGCACGGAGGGCAGCGAATCACCGTCGCTGAGCACGCCTTCCAGCAGCATCGCGACGACGCGGTCGCGAAGCTGCCGGTAGATGGGCTGTTGATCGTTCCAGTTCGGATCCATCCGTCACCTTGCGGTCATGTGCCGCAGCGGACCGGACCGGCGCTCAGGACGCCGAATCCATGTGCTCCATGGTCCCCATGGCCGGGTGTGCCGCCAGGCGGTCCCCGCGGGTCGCCGGCAAGCGTAACTCAATCTCGGCCAGCCTGCGGTCGCGGACCGGCACCAGCGGGGCCACACCGGCGAAATCCACCTCGATCGTCGCACAGTCGATCGCCGGCATTTCAAGCGATTCGCTCGCTGCCGCCATCGCCTCGGCCCGCAGTGCGGCGAGCGTATCGCGGCGCAGCTCGTCCAGTGTGGCTGCCGATGACGCATCGACCAGCGCTACCCGGGTCTGTGCCCAGGAAGGCGCGCTCAGGCTCATCGCGCCGAGCGCCAGCGCCATTCCCAAGGCCAGTGCGGCACGGCCGCCGAAAATCCCCATGTTCATCGTCCTGTTCCTCATGTCAGTGCCCATCCTTAAATTCGTTTGTGGAAGCTGTGTGGCTTGGTGTTGTAGTCAACTATAACACTGATCTCTGGAAACGCAAGCCCTGACCAGGATTTTTTTTCTCGGGTGCTACAATCCGCGCCGCCGCCGCGCCACGCTCGCCGCGGGGGCAGCCCGTCAGATGTCCGAGGAACCTGAAAAATGAAGACACCCGTCCGCGTCGCGATCACCGGTGCCGCCGGCCAGATCGGCTACCAGCTGGCCTTCCGCATCGCCTCCGGGCAGATGCTGGGCGAAGACCAGCCGGTGATCCTGCAACTGCTTGAAATTCCTCCTGCCATGGGCGCGCTGTCCGGCGTGGCCATGGAACTCGATGACTGCGCCTTCCCCACGCTGGCAGGGCTGGTGCTCTCCGACGACCCCGCCGTGGCCTTCGCCGACGCCGACGCGGCGCTGCTGGTAGGTGCGCGGCCGCGCGGACCGGGCATGGAGCGCAAGGACCTGCTGGTGGCCAACGCGCAGATCTTCTCGGTGCAGGGCAAGGCGCTGAACGCGCGTGCCCGCCGGGACGTCAAGGTGCTGGTGGTGGGCAATCCAGCCAATACCAATGCCCTGATCGCGCGTGAGAACGCCCCCGACATCGATCCGCGCAACTTCACCGCCATGACCCGCCTGGATCACAACCGCGCGCTGGCGCAGCTGGCCGCAAAGACCGGCGCGCATCCGCGTGACATCCGCCAGATGACGATCTGGGGCAACCATTCGGCCACGCAGTACCCCGATATCGCGCACGCCAGCGTCGCCGGCAAGCCTGCCCGCGACCTGGTCGAGCAGGGCTGGTATCGCGACGACTTCATTCCTACTGTCCAGCAGCGCGGCGCGGCGATCATCAAGGCACGCGGCCTGTCATCGGCCGCCTCGGCCGCCTCTGCAGCAATCGACCACATCCATGACTGGATGCTCGGCAGCCGCGAGGGCGACTGGGTGAGCATGGCCGTGGCCTCCGACGGCAGCTACGGCATTCCCGAGGGCGTCGTCTACTCCTATCCAGTGCGCTGCGGCCAGGGCCGCTACGAGATCGTCCAGGGTCTGGAGATCGATGCCTTCAGTCGCGAGCGCATGGACGCCACCCACGCGGAGCTTCGCGAAGAACGCGACGGGGTCGCCGAACTGCTCTAGCCTCAAGCGCGCTTAGTTGCCCGGTGGCGGCGGATCCGGCGTCGCCTGCGGGAGGTCTAAGGAAGCG
>CAYLNP010000337.1:0-2444 GCA_964384925.1 uncultured Woeseiaceae bacterium | reverse complement strand
GTGACTGGCCCGTGCATCACCGGGCATTTGCCTGCGCTGTCCCCATCCCTACCGTCCATATCGGTCTCCATTCAGCTGTGTCTGTTTCAATCGCCTTGTCGAGCAGACAAAATACAACAGGGCGGATCAATAGATCCAAGTGATTCTATTCATGACAACGATAGGGGGAGGCTATCAGCTCCGCCGGCAGTCCAGCAGTCGGCCGTTTGCAATCGCCACCATTCCATCGACCAGCAATTGTGTCGGTGGCTGCTGCATTCGCTCGATCGTCTGCCTTCCAAGCGCCTGACGATGACCCAGAAGCTGATTTTGAACATGCTGGGCGTCCGTCGCGAAGGGGTGACGGAGGCGGCGGGAAAAGTGCAGCGGCTCGGTGTCAAATATCGGCGCGGGCTGATCGTGGTACTTGATCGACCCGCGCTGGAAAAGCCGACCTGCGAGTGCTACCACGTCGTCAGGCAGGGGACGGATCGGCTGCTATCCTACGGGGCGGACGACAAAAAAAACCCCTGAGCGTCTCCGCCCAGGGGTTAGAGTTGCGTCACCCATCAGGGTTGGGGAGGTGATTGGTGGCGCAGGGACATTGTTACGCCACTGATCAGGGCTGCTCCGTTCGGTATCACACACTTTCCGGAAGATTTGTGAATTTCAGCGCATGGAGCGGTTCGAGTCCCTCGGTGCCGGTCGGGAGTCAGGCCGTCGCGCCTTGACCAGACGCCCCTCCCACTGGCAGGCGGGATCGATGCAGCGAAAGCGCCGTACACGGACAACCGTGTTGATCAGTCTGTCGACGAAGTGTCGATGGACGCGGTACACGGGCCCCTGGCATACCTTGCAACAATAGGCAGACCGCGACCTGGGGCGATGGGCGTTTGGCCCTGGTCGCGGCGCGTGCATCGAGCTCGGGGCGGTCGCCGATGGATTGTTCTCATCGCCGCCGAAGCGCGCTTGGGGCGATGTGGCCTGTGCTGGCTGCGGGGGCACCGAAGCCTCTACCCTTCTGCGCTCATGGCAGCACTTGCAGATGCAGTCCGCGGGCGCGGTGGCAATCGCCGCCGATAGGCATCTACGCCGGCGGCATAACATTCGCACGCAGCGTCCTCCAGACCAGCCCGGGAGGCGATCCTGATTCGTCGCCTGGTACACTCGACCAACCCACGTCGTTGAAGCTCGTCTGCCGCTTCATTCACCTCGGCTCGCCGTACCCCCAGAATATCTGGCAGCGAAGCCTGCGGAAATTCAAGCTGCTCTCCAGACGCGCGGTCGGCGCTCATCAGCAGCCATTTCGCCAGACGCGCCGGCACGGCGTGAAAGGTATTGCAGACAGACGTCTGCGCAAGCTGCTCGACGAGGACATACAGGTAGAGTTCCAGCATGCGGCGAATTGCCGGACTCGATCGTAGTTGTGTCTGAAAACGGGCGGTCGCAATCCGCAGCCCGGTGCCGGCACCGTGAACGACTGCCTGTACCGGATTGCTGACGATGTCCAGTGCGAGCGTGGCTCCCAGCATGCCTTCCCGGCCGATCATGCTCATTTCGATCGGCGGCTTGCCAGGGACGTTCTTGACCAGCGAGATCAAGGCCGTCAGCGGAAAGTGCACGTGCTCAAGTGGTTTGCCAGATTCACACAGTACCTCGCCACAGCGCAACGTCACCGGCGTACACTGCTCCAGCAAGCGATGGCACTGCTCGCGGGGCAGATCGTCGATCAGTCGATTGAGCACGAGCGCACGTGATGGCGGTGCCAACGCAGTCTCCTGCATGGTGGTCCAACATCAATAGTGAGCGATAAGCGGCGGATGGTCTGTTCGCTCCACCACGTACTTGTAGGGCGGGTGTCATAACGGCCGCTGAAAGGCGATATGCTCTCGATCCATGAGCGCAAGAAGATCACAGCGCGGGCACCTGAACGGCTGGCTGGCCTGGAGCACGGCAGCGCTGCTTGCCGTCGCGGCGGCCATCTTCCTTGCGTTTCATCTCAGTCCCTGGCCCTCCGCGCAGCTGATAAGGCTGGCCTTCGATGCCGGCGCAAGAGACGTCGCCGGGGCGTTGGAACACCGGGTGCCGGAGCGCGTCTGGGCGCATCGCCATCAGCAGTACATGGCCGGAGACCCTGACGCATACCTGGACGTGTTTTTCCCGGCTGCACTGAATCACGCGCAACGCCTGCCGACCGTAGTGTGGAGTCATGGTGGCGCTTACATCTCCGGGCACCGGCACCATATTGGCAATTACGCGAGGATTCTTGCCGACCGCGGGTTCACAGTGGTCACCGTCGGCTATTCGCTGGCCCCGGGAGCGAATTACCCGACACCGGTCCGCCAGGTTAACGCGGCTCTGGCCTACCTCGTTGAGCACGCCGAGCGCCTGCATGTAGATACCGAGCGGTTGTTTCTGGCGGGCGACTCGGCGGGTGCGCATATTTCCGCGCAGCTCGCGGCAGT
>CAYLNP010000336.1:0-2452 GCA_964384925.1 uncultured Woeseiaceae bacterium | reverse complement strand
ACATGTCATGGCCGTTGATGTGTGCGATGGGCATGGTGCGATTCTCCACGTGCGCGCGACTCTGGCGCAGGGCTGCGACGCTGCACAGCCTGCGAATCCGGTCACAGCACGCCGGGCGCGCGGGCGCGATGATAGCATAGCCGCTTCCTGGGGCATTCGGCCGTCGCGAGGTATTGAGTGGAGAACAAAGTCTGTGCAATCGCCGGGGTGGGGCCGGGCATGGGGCTGGCGCTGTGCAGGCGCTTTGGTCGCGAGGGTTTTCACATTGCCATGATCGGACGCAATGAAAAGCGTCTTGGCGAGCTGCGTCAAACGCTGGCCAAGGAGGGGATCAAGGCATCGACCCACGTCGCCGACGTGGCGGATCGCAAGGCGATGGCCGCGGCCTTCCAGCGCATCGGCCAGGATCACGGTCCGGCGGAAGTGATGATCTTCAACGCATTCCTGCGTCGTACCAGCGCACCGACGCTGCTTACCGAACTCGATGTGCTCGACAGCGTGCGCGTCAACGTCGTGGGCGCGCTGCACTGTGTACGCCATGTCGTACCGGACATGCGCCATCGCAAGCGTGGCACCATCCTGTTCACGGGAGGTGGCTCAGCCGTCGAGCCTCCGGTGCAGGTCGCAGCACTGGGCATCGGCAAAGCGGGCCTGCGCAACCTGTGCTTCAGTCTTGCACGTGAACTGGCCTATCACGACATCCACGTGGCAACCGTGACGATCTTCGATCACATCAACCCCGGTACGCACTTCGATCCTGATACGATCGCGCAGGTGTACTGGGATCTGCATACGCAGCCGCGCGATGAGTGGAAGGTTGAAGTGCAGTATCGCTGAACTTGCGTAACTACACGGCGCCCGGCAGTTTACTGGCGCGAGCCAGACGCTCGGCGACGTCCGCCCAGTTGACGATGTTCCAGTAGGCCTTGACCCAGTCCGCTTTGACGTTGCGATACTGCAGATAGAAGGCGTGCTCCCACATGTCGAGCACCAGTATGGGCCGGGTGTTTTGTCCGACGTTGTCCTGGTGATCCTGAATCTGCTCCACGAGCAGCTGGCCGCCAATCGGCTCCCAACTCAGCGCGGCCCATCCTGAACCCTGCACGCCCTTGGCGGCGGCCGAGAACTGTGACCGAAACGCATCCAGCGACCCGAAGTCCTTCTTCAGTTGTGTCGCAAGGGGCCCTGACGGATCACCACCCCCATCGGGTCCCAGGTTCTTCCAGAACAGCGCGTGCAGCACATGGCCGGACAGGTTGAACGCCAGATCTTTCTGCAGCTGATTGATCGCTGCAAAATCATCTTCGCTGCGCGCGGCTTCGAGCGACGCCAGCGCCTTGTTCGCACCCTTGACGTAGGTCGCATGGTGTTTGCCGTGATGCAGCTCGAGAATCTCGGCTGACAGATGAGGTTCCAGCGCGTCATGATCGTAGTCGAGGTCGGGCAGTTTATAGGTCATGTTGTCTCCGTAATGCGGGTGGCGGGCGCGCGCAAGGCATCTTGCGGCCCCACTGTTGCGGGAACATGTGCCAGCGTATCTCCATGATGACAACTCCGACACCCCTGCGTTTGTTCGATGCCGCACCAACGGGTGCGGACAGCGGACACCCTGCGAATCTGCGGCACTGGTGGGTGTCTGTCGAGGTAGAGTAGAGCATTGCCAGACATGCAAGGAGGACGACATGGGGCTGCTGAAAAACGGTAAATGGCATACGGACTGGTATGACACCGAGGCCAGCGACGGTGAGTTCGTCCGCGAGGATTCAGGGTTTCGCGACTGGGTGATCGCGCCCGGGTCCAGCGCGCCTGCGGACAGGCGGGGCTTCGCTGCTGCCTCGGGTCGGTATCACCTCTATGTCTCGTATGCCTGTCCATGGGCGCATCGCACGCTCATTTTCCGTCGCCTCAAGGATCTTGAACCGCACATCGGTCTGTCGGTGGTGGATGCAGAAATGCTCGATGACGGTTGGTCGTTCTCGCGGGGGTTCGAATACAACGAAGACGCGATTCACCACGCCGATCATCTCTACGAGCTGTATCAGCGTGCCCGGAAAGACTACACCGGCCGGGTGACGGTGCCGGTGCTGTGGGATCGCGAGCGCGACACCATCGTCAGCAACGAGTCATCCGAGATCATCCGGATGTTCAACTCCGCCTTCGACGAGATCACCGGCAATCGGCGCGACTTCTATCCAGAGGCGCTTCGCAGCGAGATCGACGAGATCAACGCCTTTGTCTACGAACGCATCAACAACGGCGTATACCGCAGCGGCTTCGCGACGTCGCAGGACGCCTATCAGAAGGCGTTCGACAGGCTGTTCAGCGCGCTCGACGACATCGAAAAGCGCCTGTCAGGCCAACGCTATCTGGTGGGTGAGCAGATCACCGAAGCCGATTGGCGGCTGTTCACCACCCTGGTGCGCTTCGATGCCGTCTACGTCGGCCACTTCAA
>CAYLNP010000335.1:0-2479 GCA_964384925.1 uncultured Woeseiaceae bacterium | reverse complement strand
GGAACGCTCGCGCAGTTTGCCAGCATCCACCCCTGATTCATGCCGATGCGCTCGGCATCAGGCTCGGTGAAGGCATAGCCATGGTTTTTCACCGAGCCGTCGGCGAGTCGTTCGTGTGAGTACAGCACCAGCGAGTTGCGGTTGAATGCGCCATCGAGCTCATTGAGCACATGCCAGGTCACCGACTGCAGCGTCAGACCCAGCTCACGGGGTGTGGACTCCCGACTGGTGAACCAGTGTGTCGCACCCCGATCGTTGAGCACGATGCCCTCGTGGCGCTCGAAGGGAATGTCGCGGCCGCCGCCCACGCCGGGAATGTCGACGTAGCAATGGAACTCGCGTGCGCGCTCAAGCCAATAGGGTTCCCCGGAGGTGACACCGGTGACGCGCGCATCGCTGCCGATGACAAACTTGTCGTCGATGAACCAGAGGCTGGATGCCGCCAGCTGGATGAAGTTTTCGGTGTAGACCTGTTCGCCTTCCCATTCGAACAGGCAGGCGCGCGGGCGCTGGACGCCATGGAAATGATCCGCCCGCCGGCGAAAATGATAGTCACAGCCTTCGGTCCGGCGCATGTCTGCGGGTGTCAGGTGGGCGATGTTCTCGGCATTGAGTTCGCCGCGGGTGCTGAGGTAGTGACGCATGGTCACCTCCTCGGGCAACGCATCTGCGCTCAGCGTCGCCAGACGATACGAGCGCGAGATGTCTTCGCCACTGCCGGTCTCGTTGACCCACAGGTAGACGTGCTCGCCGAACGCGGGGGCTGTCACTCGGGTGATCGTGGTGCGGATGCGCGCATGTCGTTCGGCGGACTCGAGACCACGGCGGCGCTCGAAATAGTGCTGATTGACGTTGTCATAGACGCCTGGCAGCAGCTCCGCCATGATCAGCACATTGCGCTGCGCGGGGGTCGAGTCCTGCCCCTGAGCACTCGCGGCGACGGGCAGGCACAGGGCGATGCCCAGCAGACCGGCTGCCAGGGACCAGGTGTTCAGCGTCGAGAGCGTATTCAAGGCGGGCAACCTCTGGTGAAACAGGCGGCGAATGAAGAATGTAGACTGTCACCGGCCGGAAATCGCCGGCCGCCCGTCACAGTAGCAAAGCGGCACCGTTGCCCGCCAGCGCATGGGCCAGCCCGAAGCAGGAGAAAATACATGGCGAGCACGAGCATTTACGACATCGAAGTCACGGATATCCAAGGGCAGTCCGGTGCATTTTCACGCTTCAAGGACAAGGTCGTACTGGTCGTCAACGTGGCAAGCGAATGCGGGTTCACCAAGCAGTACGCAGGCCTGCAGACGCTCCACGAGACCTATCATGCGCGTGGCCTGGAGGTGCTGGGGTTTCCCTGCAATCAGTTTGGCGGCCAGGAGCCGGGCGACGAGGCGCAGATCGCCGAATTCTGCAGCGCGAAATTCGACGTGAGCTTCCCGCTGTTCGCGAAGGTCGAGGTCAACGGGCCTGGCGCCCATCCGCTGTTCGCGCACTTGAAGAGCGAGGCCCCGGGCTTGCTGGGGTCCGAAGCCATCAAATGGAACTTCACCAAGTTCCTGCTTGGCCGAGACGGCAAGGTCTGGAAGCGCTATGCGCCCAGCACCGATCCGCAGGACCTTGTCCGTGACATCGAGGCGCTGCTCTGAGGCGAGCCCCTTGGGCGAGGCTGCATCGCAGGACTATTGCGGCAGCGCGAGCCACCCCGCGAAGCCGTCTGCGCCGCCGACGGCAAGCTGGCGCCCGTCCGGCGAGATCGCCAGGGCGGAGATTGCTTCCGTGGCGGCAGCCCTGATCATGGCAGGCGCCTGAGCGTCGAGTTGGCACAACAGCACCATGCCATCATCGTAGCCTGTCGCGATCAGCGCCCGCGTCGGGTCACCGGCCACGGCCGTGACGAGCCGTCCGGCCCGCCGGCCAGGTGTGAGCGGCGACTGGCCCATCGGCCCCTTGCGTGTCAGAAACGGCCAGCACGGTGCGCAGTCGGCACCGCTGGTGGCAAGATAGCGGCCGCGATCCACCCACGCCCAGTGGCCGACCTTGCGCTCGTAGCCGCCCATTCGCAGGTCGGCCTTGTCTTCGAGGCGCCAGCCGCGGATGGCGTTCTCCTGCATCATCGAGAGCAGGAATCGGCCATTCGGACTCCACGTAACGCCCAGGTGCGAACCCGCCCATTTCAGAACTTGCGGGTCGTTGCCGGCATGCCGGGTCGAGCGGATGCTGACACCGCCGTAGTGGGCCACCGCCACGCGTTGTCCGTCGGGTGAGAAATCCACACCGCCGACGGTGCTTGCATGCTGGTGAGCCACAGCAGGCTTGCCGGGCGGAAAAAGGTGCACGTCCCGACCGACCGCGCAGGCGATCAGCCCTTTGGCGTGACCGGCCACGTGTTCCACCCAGCGACCACTGAAGGAGGTCACTGACTCGACCTCACCGCTGCGGGAGATGCGCAGGAACGCACCGTCATCGCCGCCGCTCAGGAAGCCGC
>CAYLNP010000334.1:0-2485 GCA_964384925.1 uncultured Woeseiaceae bacterium | reverse complement strand
GGGCGGCTGGGTGATCAGGCTGCTCGGTGGCGTGTGGGGGCCGATGCTGCAGGTGGCCTTCCTGGCCGCGGCCGGACTGCTGCTCGCGGCCATCCTGTTTTCCACGCAGTTCAAGGCGCGCGCTCGGGTATTTCTGAACAAGCACTTCTTTCGCAGCCGCTACGACTATCGTCACGAGTGGCTGCGCCTGATCGGCACGCTCTCCGAAAGCCAGGGCGGGACGGTCGCACAGCGGGGCCTCAAGGCGCTGTGCGAGATCCTCGAAAGCCCTACTGGAGAACTCTGGGTCAGCCGGTCTGCCGGCAGCGCCTTCGAGTCGGCCGCGACGGTCGGTATGCCGGCCTCCACCGCGCTGCCGGCCGATCATCCCGTGACGGAGTTCCTCGCCGAGACCCAGTGGATCATCGACACTGCGGAGTATCGTGCCGACCCGGAGCGCTATTCGCACGCGTTTCACGCGCTGGCCGACGGCGAGTTGCCGGCCGACTCGGTAATCGTGCCGCTGCGCCACGAGGCCCGTCTGCTGGGGCTGGCGCGGCTGGATCGCAACGTCGCGCGCGGTGCGCTGAATTACGAGGACCATGACCTGCTCAAGACGGTCGGCCGCCAGGTGGCGGTGTTTCTCGCCCAGGAACTCGACCGCGACAGGCTTGCCGAGACGCGTCAGTTCGAGGCTTTCAATCGGATGACCGCGTTTCTGATGCACGATTTGAAAAATCTCATGGCCCAGCAGGCGCTGATCGTGCACAACGCGCCGCGGCTGCGTCACCGTGAAGACTTCGTCGACGATGCGTTTCGCACCATCGAGAAAAGCGTCGCGCGCATGAAGAAGCTGCTTGAGCAGCTGCAGCGCGGCGTGGGCACCGCCGAGGCCACACGCATCAATCTCACGCCGATCCTGGAAGAAGTGGTCGCAGAGGCGGCCGCGCGCACGCCGGTGCCCTCACTGCACATCGACGGCTACTGCGAGGTGCGCGGCGATCGCGACAAGCTGGCGATGGCGATCACGCATGCGGTGCGCAATGCCCAGGATGCCACGCCTGCCGATGGTCAGGTGGAGGTGCGCATGCACCTGCACGATCACGAAGTCGTCATCGAAATTGCCGACACCGGCTGCGGCATGAGCGGGGAGTTCATTCGCGAGCGCCTGTTCCGGCCCTTCGACACGACCAAGGGTGCTTCGGGCATGGGCATCGGCGCCTACCAGGTACGCGAGTACATGCGCGCCGTGGGTGGACGTGTGGAGATCGACAGCACGCCCGGCGCGGGCACGCGCCTGCGCCTGGTGATGCCCGGTGGCGGTGCTGGCAGCATCGCGGGCCCCGCCGAGGCCGGGCGCGCGGGCGTCGCATGAGCGCGGCCGATCCGTTGCGCTCGCAGGCCGCCATGTCGATGTCGCATGAGCGATGGAGTGGAAGAACCCTTGCGCTGCTGGCGCTGGCCTTGGTGATGACCATCGGCGCCGCCGCTGTCGGCTTGCGCCCGCTGCTGCAGCTTGTCCACGAGGGCTGGACCGAGCGCTACGGTCACTTCGAACACGGCTACCTGGTGCTGGCACTGGCAGCGTGGATGGCGTGGCAGCACTGGCGGGTGGCGCCGCCGCAATCGCTGCGGCCTCAGTGGTGGGCAGCGCTGCCGTTGGTGGCTTTCATCGCGCTGCTCGGTCTGATGGAGTTGATGTACATCAACAGCGCGCGCCTGACGCTGCTGCCGCTGTTGTTTCTGGCCAGTGTTGTACTGGTGCTGGGTCGGCAGGCAGGCGCCCGGCTGCTGTGGCCAGCGCTGTTCATCTATTTCGCGCTGCCGCAATGGTGGGCGATCAACGGGATGATGCAGTCCCTGACCTCGGCGGTGGTCACCCGCATGGTCGCCTGGAGCGGCATGCCGGCGTTCATCGAGGGCAACTTCGTGCACGTGCCCGCCGGCATTTTCGAGATTGCTTCAGGCTGCAGCGGGTTGAACTACCTGGTGGTGGGCCTGGCACTCGGTGGCTTCTACGCGCTGATGTACCTGCAGCGCTGGTCGCACCGTTTCCTGCTGGTGGCCGTCGCCGCAGCGCTCGCCATCGTCTCGAACTGGATACGGGTGTACGTGCTGATCCTGGTGGGCCATCTCTCCGACATGCAGCACTACCTGATCACCGTGGAGCACCACTGGTTCGGCTGGATTCTTTTCCTGGTGATGATGGCGCCGATGTTGTTGCTGGCACGAAGACTCGAGGATCGCGAGCTGGCGACATCGCAGACAACCAGCGATGGTGTCCGTGCCGCGAACCAGTCTCCCGCGACAGGGGCTTCCCGCACGGCAGCCCCGATACAGGTCCCGACCGTGTCGGCCGGCGTTCTGCCCGCAGCCCTGCTGGCGGCGCTGGTGCTCCTGCTGCCACGTGTTCTGGCTCCCGCCCCGCTGGCGGGCGCACTGCAGTCAGCCCCTCTGCCGGCCAAGCTGGCAGGCCAGGTTCACGATCGCACCACTGCCACCGCCT
>CAYLNP010000333.1:0-2485 GCA_964384925.1 uncultured Woeseiaceae bacterium | reverse complement strand
ATGACACGCTCAGCATACTCGGTCAGCTCCAGCACGCTCATGCGATCACTGGAAAGGTTCAGCCACATGACTGGATCGGCGTCACTGTCCTGCTTGGCGATCTGCGGCGCGTCCACCTCGTCTGGCAATCTGCCCACGACACGGCTGACGCGATCGCGGATGTCGTTGGCCGCTGCGTCGACATCACGCGACATGTTGAATTCAATCGTGACACTGGAGCGCTCGTCACGACTGGACGAGTTGATGCTGCGTACACCATCGATGCCCGCCACCGCGTCCTCGATGACCTGGGTCACCCGGGTCTCGATGATGGCGGCCGAGGCGCCGCGATAACCGGTTGTGATCGACACAACGGGCGAGTCGATATCGGGATACTCGCGCACGGCGAGTCGCTCGAAAGACATCACGCCAAGAATGACGAGCAGAAGACTCAGCACCATCGCGAATACGGGGCGCTTGATCGAAAGCTCGGAGAGGATCACGGCGCCATGGCCTCGTCACCTGGGACGGAGGCCGCCGCGAGGGCACGCACAGGGCTGCCCGGGCGCACCTTCTGGGTGCCTTCCACGACAATCTCCTCGCCAGCTTCCAGCCCCTGCATGACCTCGACCACCCCGACCCCGCGACGACCGGTGATGACTTCACGGCGCTGTGCGACGCCTTCGCTGATCACGAAGACGAACTGGCGGTTCTGCTCCGGGACCAGCGCCGCCTCGGGAATGATCGCGGCCTGGCGTTCCTGCTGGGCGAGCTGAACGCTCAGAAACATGCCCGGACGAAGCCGACCTTCCGGATTGGGCACGGCGGCGCGCACCGTCACCGAGCGGGTGATGGGGTCGACCCGGCTGTCGATACTTTCCACGACGCCGGAAAAGGCCTGGTCCGGAAACGCGATGCTCTCGGCACTGATGGCCGCGCCCATGTCGATGCTCGAGAGAAAGGCCTCCGGCACCGCGAAATCCAGCTTGATGATGCGCGTGTCGTCAAGCGTCGTGATCGGGTCATTGGGCCCCACCAGGCTGCCGACGCTGATGCGTCGCAGGCCGACACGGCCGGCGAACGGCGCACGGATCTGATAGTCGGCCAGTCGCGCCTCGGCCGCCGCGACCCGGGCAGCATCGGCCTTCATGCGCGATTCGAGTTCCTGGAGCTGGGATTGCGACACCACCCGCTGGTCGAACAACGACGCGGCCCGCTCGAACTGGTTGCGACTTTCGACGAGGTTGGCATTCGCCTCGGCCAGCGCTGCCAGCTGCTCGTTGGCTTCGAGCTCTACCATGATGGTGCCGGCCTCGACGAACTGACCTTCGTCAAAGCGGATGCGTGCGACACGCCCGGACACTCTAGGGGTGACCATCACCGATTCGCTGGCCTGTGCGGTGCCCAGCGCCTCGATCTCGCGGGTCATTGCCTGCACCCGGACCGATTCCGTGATCACCGTGACCGGACCGCCGGCGCGCATGCCCATGCCCTGAGGGGCCGCGACGTCCTGAGGCCGATTCAGCCAAAGGCTGAAGGCCACGGCGAGGCCCAGCAGGGCGACACCAAGCACGACGCGCAGCATGACGCTGCCCCTGAGTGTTTTCATCTCGGACCTGCTCCCGACGGCATCTGGGCGCGCCAGCTTCTGCTTGTTTGACAAAACATTATAGGATGGAACGCGGGTTGTCTGCGCGCAGGATTGCGTGAAGCCTGCGCAGGGTCGAATACGGCGATCTCGCCACCCAACCCGCTATCCTTCCCGATCGCAGGTGTATACGCCGCGACGGGCATCCCAGATTCTCAGCGAGGCCACAGATCCGCCACGGGGTCCTGATCCGTTAGCGTCCGACGTGCTGGCAGCCGCTGGAAATCATCGATGCTGGCGGCCAGGTCCGCTCCCGACCAGCGCGTCCCTGCAGGCGAGTACAGCACGGCCGAAAGCGCGCCGATCGGCTCGGCCAGATGCACGGGCAGGCGCTCGGCCAGCGCGCCCACGCTGCGCGGCGGATGCTCGGGCCACTCGTATCGGGCCCACTCCAGCAGGGCATCCCGCGCGGCCGGCGCATCGTTGCGACGGCATGCCAGTTTCAAGGCTCGCAGTGCAGCGCGCATCGATCCGCTCGGCTGGCTCATCGCCGGTGCGCCGGCGCGCCGACGCGCGAAGCGGTCGCCGCGTCGCTCAAGGCCGCCCTGCTGCCACCACAACAGCAGGGTCAGCAGCCACGCCGCGGCCAAGGCGACGGTGGCCAGCCGCCAGGGCCAGAGCGGCTCGGGCGTGCCCCTGACGAAGGGTGCATCGCCGCCCAGGTTGTCGGCGACCACCGCGCCCGCCGGTGCCGACTCGAATTCGCGGACCTCGAAACCCGGCAACTCTGCACGGGCGATCTCCCAGCGTTCGGTGTCGACGTTGAACCACGGCACGCTGATCTCCAGCGGCGGGTACCGGCCAGGCTGGGTGGCGATCAGTGCCAGGGGCTGGACGCGTCGCGCGCGACTGCCACCA
>CAYLNP010000332.1:0-2496 GCA_964384925.1 uncultured Woeseiaceae bacterium | reverse complement strand
AAGACCGCAAAGAGGCAAGCAGGCAGCGCACCTCCGGCCCGATTGCCCACGAATTTGTCATCGCGGTGCATTACTCTAGCCGACTCGGCACAGGCGCAGGGGGCCGCCCAGTCCGCTTGAGCGGGCCTGCCCAGCATACGGAGCATCTGCCCATGGATTACCTACACCTCGCAGCCGCGGTCAAGGATGAACTCCCGGCCGGCGACCTGCCGGAAATCCAGGCTTTTCTCGGTACCGAGCACCCTGCAGACCTCGCCGCCCATCTCGCCGAATGGCCGGTCGACCAGGCCCTGCGGGTGCTCGCCCTGCTGCCGATTCCCCGCCAGGCGGAACTCTTCGGCTACTTCGAAGCCGATGACCAGCTCGAACTGACCGAGCACCTTCCGGAGGAACACCTCGCCCAGCTGTTCACAGAAATGAATGCCGACGAGCGTGCCGACCTGTTCGCGGAGCTGCCGGAGATCACCCAGCAGGCGCTGCTCAAGCGGCTGAAGCGCGAGGAACGCGAAGATATTCGCAGGCTGGCAGCCTACGAGGAAGAGACGGCCGGCGCGATCATGACCACCGACTTCGTGTCGCTGGATTCGCAGATGACCGTGCGCGACGCCATCGAGTCCCTGCGCTCGCAGGCACCCGACAGCGAGACCATCTATCGCGCCTATGTACTCGATGACCGCAAGCAACTGCTCGGGGCCCTGCGCCTGCAGAACCTGATCTTTGCGCGCCCGGATCGGAAGGTTTCCGAGCTGATTGAGGCCAATGCACTGGCCGTGCACGTCGACGACGACCAGGAGGAGGTTGCCCGTCACATTGCGAAGTACGACGTGCTCGCGGTGCCGGTCGTGGATGCCGAAAACCGCCTGCTCGGCATCATCACCTACGACGATGCCATGGACATCGCCGAGGAGGAGGCCACCGAGGACATCCATCGAGTTGGCGCCGTCGGTGATCTGGACGCCAGTGTGCGCGACGCACCGTTCTTCATGATGTATCGCAAGCGCATCGTCTGGTTGGTGCTGCTGGTGTTCGGCGCGCTGTTTTCCAGCGGCGGGATTGCCTATTTCGAAGACACCATCGCCGCCTACGTCGCCCTGGTGTTCTTCCTGCCGATGCTGATCGGCAGTGCCGGTAACGCGGGCTCCCAGGCGGCGACGCTCATGGTGCGCGCGCTGGCGATTGGCGATGTCGAGATGAAGGACTGGGGGGTGATGCTGGGCAAGGAACTGCTCGTGGCCCTCGCGCTGGGCGGCACGATGGCGCTTGCCGTCTCCGGGATCGGGATCTTCAGGGGCGGGCCCGATGTCGCCATGGTGGTGGCGCTGACCATGCTCATCGTCGTGATCTTCGGCAGCCTCATCGGTATGTCGCTGCCGTTTCTGCTGCAGCGGGTCAAGGTGGACCCCGCGACGGCCAGTGCACCGCTGGTGGCAACGATCGCGGATGCCGGCGGTGTGGTGATCTACCTGTCTATCGCGACGGCGATGCTGGGGTTGCCGGGGGCCCCTGGCTGAGGGCAATCCCCCGAGCACGGCAGGGCGATCCCATACAGGGCTCAGCGCGCAGTCCAGCCGCCGTCGACTCGCAGCGAGGTACCCGTCACCATTGCGGCGTCGGCGGACGCCAGAAACACCACGGTGGCGGCGATCTCCTCAGGCGTCGCGAGCCGGCCCATGGGGATGCTGCCCAGCACGCTGTCGCGGAACGCCGGGTCCTGCAGCATCGGGCGGGTCATCGGCGTTTCCACGAAGGTCGGCGCCACGGTGTTCACGCGGATACCGCGGGGTGCAAGTTCTACGGCCATCGCCTTGGCCATGCCTTCGACCGCGTGCTTGGTCGCGCAGTAGACACTGCGATTGGGCGCACCGACATGGCCCATCTGTGAAGACATGAAGACCAGGCTGCCGCCACGCCCGGCCCGAAGCATTGCGCGCACCGCGCTGCGTGCGATCACGAAGGCCGCGCGGACATTGAGATCGAGCACGTCGGCGAGCGCCTCGTCGGTAACCTCCGCCACCGGCTGGGGCCTGTTGGTGCCGGCGTTGTTGACCAGTACGTCGAGTTGTCCGAGCGCTTCGATGCGCGCTGGCAACTCAGCGCCGGTGACATCGCCCTCCCAGGCGTCGACTCGTCCGGGCCGCAGGCGCGCAAGCGCCGTCAGGTCCGCCGTGGTTCGCGCCACCGCGATCACCTGTGCACCAGCGTCAGCAAGGGCCAGGACGCAGGCGGCCCCGATACCCCTGCCGGCGCCCGTCACCAACGCGACACGCCCGGCCAATGATCGATCGGATGTCACCTCAACCGCCCTCCGCTAGCTTTTACATTCGAATGCAATGTGTCCTAGTATCGCCCGGCACGCCGCCTCGCGCAGCCGCGCCCGGTCCTGGGTGCGGCTTCGCGGGGGACTTCGTAAAGGACACAGACTCATGATCAGGATTTTGAAACAGGGTATCAGCGAAGACGCAGCCGCGCAGGCCGACGCCAAGGTGCGCCAGATCG
>CAYLNP010000331.1:1175-2497 GCA_964384925.1 uncultured Woeseiaceae bacterium | reverse complement strand
CACAGTGACGATCGTCGACCGGGGTGAACGCCTGGAAGACCACCTGGCGCATGGTCTGGGTCATTCGGATGGCGAGGCGCACAGACATGCCGCCCAGATCGAAGGCCAGCCGCGTCTGCACCGGCGGACGATGCTCGTCGAGCAGATCACCGAGTGGACCGCGCTTGGGTCGCGGCTTGTAGCTGTGCTCGGCCCATGCGCCCAGTGCGGCCACCTGGAGCGTCGCAGCGGGCACCCTCGGGTCTTCAGGATTCCCGAAGTCCGGGTGAATGAAGTGCGTGTGCGCCGAGTCGATATGATTTTCGAACACGCGTTCCCAGTTCGCGGCGTAGTCGAAACGGCCGTGTACCAAGCGCCAATCATCGGCCTGCAGGTACTCCGGCAGAAAGTCCGGAATCGCAGGTCGCGCATGCTCGTCAAGATCGCCCAGAAACACCCACACGAGACCGAATCGCTCGGCCACCGGATAGGCATCCACACGCGCGCGTTCCGGGATGCGCGCACCCTCGCCAAGCGATGGAATCTGTACGCAGCGCCCGTCGGGCCCGTACACCCAACCGTGATAAGGACACTGCACACCGGCGGCCACGCACCGCCCCAGTGACAGCGGTGCGCCACGGTGTACGCAGGTATCCGCCAGACATGAGATTTCGCCGGTTGCGCTGCGAAACAGCACGAAATCGTGACCCAGCATGCGCACGCCAAGTGGCTGTTCGCCGAGCTCGTCGGCCATACAGGCCACATACCAGAGGTTCTTCAGCATGGCGTCATGCGCCGCGATTCAATCAGCAAATGCTCGAAAGCGCCGCGGCCTCAGCTCGCCATCGCAGCCTGCGAGGCCGCCTCGACGTCGAGTTCGTCGTCATCATTCTCCGGCAGTGTCGTGGGCATGGGCTTGAAGGTCCAGCCGGAAGGATCCTCGCGACGCGCCGGGCAGGGTATGACGCGAAGCTCCTTGCCCTGCACCACTTCCGGAATCGCCCAGGGGTCGAGCTCCCAGCCCTTGTTCGCCAGCCGCTTGCAGAAGATGCGGAAGGCCATCGGCATCTTGTCGGTCGCCACGGAAAGCTCATCGGCAAGGCCCGCCGGCACCTTCGGCGGCGCAATGTGTTCGACGATATCGGCATCCTGCTGGAACACCTCAAGCAGTCCCTTGCGGCGATCCTCATCCTGGTCCGGACTCATCATGTAATTGCGCGCCTGAACGAAGAATGTCAGCGTGTTCTCCTCGTCGACCGGCGTCTTGCAGGAGAAGATGATCTGGCTGACCACTGGCGACATGATCTGCTTGAGCTTGACCGTCAGGCCACACATGTGGAATT
>CAYLNP010000331.1:0-1165 GCA_964384925.1 uncultured Woeseiaceae bacterium | reverse complement strand
AGATCCGTCTGGGCGCCCTTGCGTCCGCCACGATCGCGATCGAGCACCTCGGCGAGCCCGCCCTTCTTTTCCTTGGCCTGATAGAAATGCCCGGTTCGCGCCCCCCAGGGCAGATGTTCGATATCGGCATCTTCGACGCGCGGGTCTTCACGGTTGCCGAACGCCGGGTGTACGAAGTGCGTATGCGCCGAGTCCAGGCCGTTCTCGGTGACGCGCTGCCAGTTGGCCCGGTAGTGGAATGTGCCGGACACACAGCGCCAGTTTTCGGTGTCGTAGTATTCCGGAAAGACATCCGGCACCGGCGGGCGCTGATATTCGGGCAGGTCGCCGAGAAACACCCAGACCAGCCCGTAGCGCTCCTCGGTGGGATAAGCGTCTACGCGGGCGCGCCTGGGTATCCGCGCATCCGGCGCCAGCGAAGGAATCTTCGTGCAGCGACCCTCGCGATTGAATTCCCAGCCGTGGTAAGGGCACATGACCGCGCCATCATGCAGTTCACCGCGCGCCAGGTTGCCGCCACGGTGGACGCAGACATTGTGCAGGCAGGCAAAGCCTTCGCCGCTGCGGAAGATCACCAGGTCCTGACCCAGCACGCGGGCGTGGCGCGGACGGTCGGCGGGAACGTCGGCAGCATGCACTGCGACATACCAGAGATTCTTCAGCATGATGGCACTCCAGAGCGGCCGGGTTTTGCGACGGGCAACACCTCCGATGGGCAATACCCACGCACGGCTGGAAGGCTAGCACACGTCTTAAATACATAACAACATGATGGGCGCTCAGCCGAGCCGCTCCAGCACCTCGAAGGCGGCGCGCTCGCCGGACTCCATGGCACCCTCCAGACCCATGGACAGGTTCGCGGTATGCTCGCCTGCGAAATGCACCCTGCCGTGCGGCTGATTGACCACATCGCCGAAACGACGCACATCGCCAGGACCGCGGTAGGCGAAGGTCCCTGCCGACCAGGGCCGCTTGCTCCAGCACATGACCTGGCCACGTTCGACACGCCCCTGCGTGGCCGGACGGATGCGCGTGAGCTCGGCCATGACCTGGTCCATGACGAGTGCATCGGGATTGCTTCGGCAAAACACGTTGGCCTTGCCGGAAAGATAGACCCACAGATACTCGCCCTGCTGGGACTGCCACTTCATGACCCGCGGCAGCA
>CAYLNP010000330.1:0-2497 GCA_964384925.1 uncultured Woeseiaceae bacterium | reverse complement strand
CTTGAGGATGCGCAGGTAGCCGCCCGGGCGATCCTTGTAGCGCGGCCCCAGCTCGTTGAACAGCTTGCCCACGGCGTCGCGGTTGCGCAGGCGATCGAAGGCCTGGCGCCGACGCGAGACGCCGTCTTCCTTGGCCAGCGTGATCAGCGGCTCGATGACGCGGCGCAGTTCCTTGGCCTTTGGCAACGTGGTGCGAATGGTCTCGTGCTGGACCAGCGAGGCCGCCATGTTGCGGTACATGGCCCTGCGGTGTGAGCTGGTCCGACCGAGCGCGCGGCCCGCCTTACGGTGATGCATGACTCAAATCCTTCAGCAGTCTCAGGCCGACAGGGTGTCGGTGTTGCGCAGGCTCGCCGGCGGCCAGTTCTCCAGGCGCATGCCCAGGGCCAGACCATGGCTCTCGAGCACTTCCTTGATCTCTGTCAGCGACTTTTTGCCGAGGTTAGGCGTGCGCAGCAGTTCGACCTCGGTGCGCTGCACCAGGTCGCCGATGTAGTTGATGTTTTCGGCCTTCAGGCAGTTGGCCGAACGCACGGTCAGCTCCAGTTCGTCGACCGGACGCAGCAGCATCGGGTCGATCTGCGTGTCCATGCCGGTGGCCGCGCCCTCGTCCTGGCCCTGCAGGTCGACGAACACGGACAGTTGATCCTTGAGGATCCCGCCGGCGCGACGGATCGCCTCTTCAGGGTCGATCGTGCCGTTGGTCTCGATGTCGATGATCAGCTTGTCCAGGTCGGTACGCTGCTCGACGCGGGCGGACTCGACCGTATAGCTGACGCGACGGATCGGGCTGAACGAGGCGTCGAGCTGCAGACGGCCGATCGGCCGGGTCTGCTCGTCGAAGATCGACTGCTGCGAGGCCGGACGGTAGCCGCGGCCGCGCACGACCTTCAGCACCATCTTCAGCTCGCCGGCCTGGGTCAGGTTGGCGATGACCAGGTCGGGGTTGACGACCTCGATGTCGTGGTCGGTCTGGATGTCGCCGGCGCTGATGGGGCCGGGGCCCTTCTTCGACAGCGTGAGTTCGGCCTCTTCACGACCGTGCATGCGCAGCGACACCTGCTTGAGGTTCAGCAGGATGTCGACGACGTCTTCCTGCACGCCCTCGATGCTGGTGTACTCGTGGAGCACGCCCTCGATATCGGCCTCGACAATGGCGGCACCGGGCATCGACGAGAGCAGAATGCGCCGCAGCGCATTGCCAAGCGTATGGCCGAAGCCACGCTCGAACGGCTCGATGACGATGCGTGCGCGGCGCTCGCCCTGGGGCTGCACCTTCACCACGCGAGGCTTGAGGAATTCCGAGACGGACTGGTACATGGAAGTCACCTTCGCCTGATTACTTGGAGTAGAGCTCGACCACGAGGTTTTCGTTGATGTCGGGCAGGATTTCGTCACGTTCCGGCAGCGCCTTGACCACGCCCTGCATCTTCTCCTGGTCCACCTGCACCCATTCGGGCAAGCCGACCTGGGCGGCGATTTCCATGGAAGCCTTGATGCGCATCTGCTTCTGCGCCTTCTCGCGCACCGTGATGGTGTCGCCGGCGGAGACCTGGTAGGAGGCGATGTTCACGACCACGCCGTTGACCGAGATGGCCTTGTGAGAGACCAGCTGGCGGGCTTCGGCACGCGTGGACGCAAAGCCCATGCGATAGACGATGTTGTCGAGACGGCCTTCGAGGATCTGCAGCAGGTTCTGACCCGTGGAGCCCTTCTTCTGGGCCGCACGCTTGTAGTACAGGCGGAACTGGCGCTCGAGCACACCATACATGCGGCGCAGCTTCTGCTTTTCGCGCAGCTGCGTGCCGTAGTCGGAGACGCGCGCACGACGCTGGCCAACGCCACCCGGGGGCACTTCCAGCTTGCACTTGGATTCCAGCGGACGCACGCCGCTCTTGAGAAACAGGTCCGTGCCTTCGCGGCGGGCCAGTTTGCATGTGGGACCGATATACCTTGCCATAACGTCAAACCCTGCGCTTCTTGGGGGGGCGGCAGCCGTTGTGAGGAATCGGGGTCACGTCTTCGATCTCGATGACCTTGAATCCCACCCCGTTCAGTGCGCGCACTGCGGACTCGCGACCCGGACCGGGGCCCTTGACTCGCACCTCGATATTCTTGACACCGTAATCCAGCGCCGCGGTGCCCGCCTTTTCCGCCGCCACCTGGGCTGCGAACGGCGTGCTCTTGCGCGATCCGCGGAAGCCGCAGCCGCCCGAGGTCGCCCAGCTCAGGGTGTTGCCCTGGCGGTCGGTGATGGTGATGATCGTGTTGTTGAAGGAGGCCTGAATATGCGCGATGGCATCGAGCACCTGCTTCTTGACACGTTTCTTGGTACGGGTTGCTGGCTGAGCCATCGTCTGCTTACCTAAAGCCTGCTCTTAGAGAGCGTTATTCAACGGTTACTTGCGAACTGCACGGCGCGGGCCCTTGCGGGTACGCGCATTGGTGCGCGTGCGCTGGCCACGAACCGGCAGGCCACGACGATGGCGGATGCCGC
>CAYLNP010000329.1:0-2540 GCA_964384925.1 uncultured Woeseiaceae bacterium | reverse complement strand
GTTTGTCTTTGCCTTCAGTGATGATGCCGGAGAGACTTTTTACTAAGGGCGTAATTTCCTCAACGGAATCGGAGGTGGCAAGGTGCTCAAGATAGTTCTCGACAATTCTTGAGATGCTCGTCTTTCGTTTCTTTGCATAACGCTTTCCTTTTTCGATGGTTTTTTTGGATAGTTTGAGTGTGAGCTTGGTTTCCATACGTACTAAAATAATATATTAATACGTATAAATATGCATTTTCGACTAAAACTTTACGTCTTATCTTTAGGGAAAATTGAATGCAGCATTTATGGCCCGCACACCCTCTACCATGATTCCCCTGGGCACCAAAGCACCTGACTTTAGTTTGCCCGATACCATCTCAGGTAAGATGTTGTCGTTGCAGGATATCAAAGGACAAAAGGGAACCCTTGTCATGTTTATTTGCAATCATTGTCCTTTTGTAAAACATATCAACCAGGAGTTGGTTCGATTGGGAGAGGAATACCCTCCAAAAGGAATAGCTATGGCAGCAATCAATTCCAATGACGTTGAGAACTATCCCGAAGACAGTCCTGAAAAGATGACTGAGGTTGCCCTCTCACTGGGTTATAGGTTTCCCTACTTCTATGATGAATCGCAACAAGTCGCCCGTGCATATGATGCCGCATGTACTCCTGACTTTTTCCTTTATGATTCAGATTTAAAATTGGTCTATCGTGGTCAACTGGATAACTCAAGACCTGGTAACGAGATACCCGTTACCGGAGAAGATCTCAGAGAAGCGATGAATGCTTTGCTGGAAAGCCGACCTATTTCTGTTGATCAAAAACCCAGCCTCGGTTGCAACATCAAATGGAAGCGGAATTGATTCAAATTATCAGAACTAAATCTCTTTCCCTTTCCACCCTTATCATTTACCGATGAGGCGCTGAGACGCAAGGGAATAATTAAATGGCTTGCCGCTTTGCGCCCTTGCGGCAAAAGAAGTTTAGTTGATTAACTGCTAAGCATCAAAGCACTAAAATTATTTCAATTGAGACCTGTAGGACAATAAGTGTTTCTAAATTTCCTTTCCCTTCCACTTACCTGATTTGATGTACAGGTAAGACATCAGAAACATGCTCGACCAATAAACCCACTCACTGGCCCAGCCCCAGGTGATATCCATTTTAAAAACTTCCAGAACCACGTAAGCATAGATGGAATACAAAATGATGGTAACCGTCTCTACCATCAGATTTACTTTTGTATTGCCTGTTCCGGTAATGGCGTTCAGCCATATCGTGCCCATCGACATGAGGAGCAATGCCACAGACACTACCCGTACCACCGGTATAGCCTCGGCAATAAATTCCGCATCCTGGCCGTAAAACCAGAGAAACCATTCAGGCTTCGTGTTGAGCACCAGAAAGATGAAGAAGGAAATGCTAAAACTGATCTTTACAATTTTTTTGATAAGGGGTATCACCTCTTCATTGCGTCCCTGACCGATCAGGTTGCTCACCATGGTATTGCTCGTAGCTGCAAAGGCCCAGGAGAAAATCCCGAATATGCCAAAAATATTGCGCATGGTATTGGATATGGCCAATGCCCGCTCCCCATGATGCTCGATGAGAATGTAAAAAAATTCCCAGGTAGCGATGCTGATGGCGTATTGCGCAATCAGTGGAGAAGACTGAACCAGGATCAGCCGAAAGGCAAGAGGGTCGAAGGATTTTTGCTTGAAAAAGGAAAACTGTTCATGCATCCGCTGCCTGTGGATGATCACATACAATACGAGCAATCCGGCAATCTCGGCAATGATGGAGGCATAAGCTGCTCCGTTGAAGCCCATGGCCGGCAAACCAAAATGCCCGTAGATCAGCGCATAGTCCAGCACAATATTTACCGTTGCCTCGGCCAACGTACCCCATACGAGAAATTTGGATTGGTTGGTGCCCACCAGCAGGGCATTGCGCATGGCGTAGAGGTAAAGGAATGGAAGGCCCCAGATGCGGATGAGGAGAAACCCTATCACCTGCTCTGCAATGACTTGATTGTGAATGGCAGCTCGAAGAATAATCGGAGCGAATAGATATGTGATGAGAATGCCGGCTCCTGCGATGGCCACGGCCACCCAGGCACCATGATAAAAAAGTTTTCCGATCTCTTCTGGTTTATTCTGTCCGGCCCTTCGTGCAATCAGCGCCTGCAATCCGTTGTTCAAGCCGTTGCCGATGACGGCAAAGATGAGGTAGAATACACCGGTGATTCCCGCACTGGCCAGTTCCTGTTCTCCCAACGTACCAAGAAAAATATTGTTGGTGATGAAGTTGATCTGATGCACCAGCATCGCCAGGGAAATAGGCATGGCCAGCCGCAGGATATGGCGGTTGGAATTGGCGAGGCGCAGGTCGGGAGCGGGAGTAGCCATACTAAAAAAGCCAGCAAAAATACAGATTAGTTTATGTTTGACAGATTTAATAATTTCTTTTCCTTTAACTACACAGATCACATTAGGTGAGTTGCTTTGGATGATTCCGGCTTTGTGCCCTACTGTGCTTAAGTGGTTATTGTAAGG
>CAYLNP010000328.1:0-2546 GCA_964384925.1 uncultured Woeseiaceae bacterium | reverse complement strand
CCATGGGGGCCGTGGTGCTCGACGAGGCGGGCAACGAAGTGCCGATGACCATGGGTTGTTACGGTATCGGTGTATCTCGTATCGTCGCTGCAGCCATCGAGCAGAACCATGACGCACGCGGCATTATCTGGCCCGCGCCCATGGCACCCTTCGACGTCGTGCTGATACCGATCAACTACGAGAAGTCCGACCCCGTCCGCGAGACTGCAGAGCGGATGTACGCCGCGTTGCACGCCCGCGGCCTTGCGGTATTGCTGGATGACCGGCCTGCCCGGCCGGGCGTGAAGTTCGCCGATGCCGAGCTCATCGGCATACCGCAGCGCGTCGTCATTGGCGACCGCGCGCTTGCCGATGGCGAGGTGGAGCACCAGATGCGCGACGAGCCGGCGGCACGCAGGGTAGCGCTGGCCGACATCGAGGCGCAGGTGATGCGCGCGAGTACCGGGCATGCGGACAGCGCCGACTAGCTTCATGGGCAGCCGGTGTGGCGGGGCCTTCAGCGTGCTGTTCGTCGCACTGACCCTCGCCGGTCCGGCGGCGGCGCAACGCGACCAGGCACCTGATCCGGCATTGCGCGCGCTGCTGGTGGAGGCGGCCGCCAGCAGCGACAGCTTCGGCGATCGCTTCGAGGCCGAGGTCTGGCTCAGCGATATGTCGCGACGTCTGGCGCGCCAGGTGCCCGATGCGCAGGAGCGCCTGCTGATCCTGAGACATGTTCACTACGAAGCCCGTCGTGCGGATCTGGCGCCGGAGCTGGTGCTGGCAGTCATCGACGTGGAGAGCAACTTCGATCGTTTCGCGATCTCACACGCGGGCGCGCGCGGGCTTATGCAGGTGATGCCGTTCTGGCTCGACGAGATCGGCCGCCCGGACGACAACATGTTCCACATCCGTACCAACCTGCGCATGGGTTGTACGATCCTGCGCTACTACCTGGATGTGGAGAAAGGTGATCTCATCAAGGGGCTGGCCCGCTACAACGGCAGCCGCGGCCAACGCTGGTATGCCGACCTCGTGCTGGATCGGCTGCGAACGCGCTGGTTTCAGGGCTGACAGGCAGCGCGAGGCCTGCTAGGCCGTGGTGAATTCCGCACCGGGCGCGGCAGCCTGCGCATCTTCAAGGTCTTCGATTGCCACTGCCTGGACATCGGCCAGAGGTGGTCCGTGCCACAACCACCCCGCAAGCGTCGCGATGGCGGATGCATCGCCGCAGGCCGTGACTTCGACCCTGCCATCGGGCAGATTGCGCGCCACGCCGGCAAGCCCCAGTTCCCGACCCTTGCGGACAGTGGCCGCGCGAAAGCCCACGCCCTGCACGCGTCCGCTCACGAAACAGCGCATGGCCCGTGTGGCGGGCATCAGCGAGCGGGATACGACGCGTCAGTCCTGGCTGGCGCGACGCGCGGCTTCGGCAAGGTACAGCGCCTCCTTGGCACGCGCCTTGGCCTCGAGGGCTTCGTCACGCGCGGTGTCGAAGCTTCTCAGCGTAAGGTTCTGCTGCGCACGGGCCATCAGATTACGCGCCTGGTTGAGTTGCTCGGGGGCGTGGTCGGCCGCGCCAGTCTGCTCGGCGGCCATAATGGCCTGGCGGGCATCGCTCATCTCCTGCACTGGCGCGGCGCTGCAACCGGCAAACGCCAGGCACGCCATGACAAGCACCAGCCCTGCACCTCCATGCCGTGCGGTCGGTTCCCGGGTCGTCATGCTCGACAACGCATGTGTCTCCGAACAGCTACAATTGTTACGACGGTAACAGGCGCCCAAAGCACGCGTCAAGCGGCTTCTGCCTGTAACTCGCGGCCAAACAACACTCGCAAAATCATGGATCTACCGCGGAGCAGGAAACAATGACCACGCGCATTCTTGTGCTCTATTACTCACGCCACGGCAGCACCCGGGAGCTGGCACGGCAGATCGCACGCGGGGTCGCCTCGCAGGAGGGCTGTGAAGCATTGCTGCGCACCGTACCGGAAGTGTCGAGCGTCTGCGAAGCAAGCGAGGCGGAGATTCCGGACGACGGTCCGCCCTACGCCACCCTGGAGGAGCTGGCTGAATGCGATGGCCTGTTGTTCGGCAGCGCGACACGCTTCGGCAACATGGCTGCGGCGCTCAAGTATTTTCTGGACGGTACCAGCGGGCTGTGGCTGCAGGGTGCGCTGGCGGGCAAGCCGTTCGGTGTCTTCACCTCGACCTCCAGCCTGCACGGCGGCCAGGAAACCACGCTGATGTCGATGGCGCTTCCGCTGCTGCACCATGGGATGCTGTGGTGCGGCCTGCCGTATACACAGGCCGATCTTTCGACCACCCGCAGCGGTGGCACACCGTACGGCGCCAGCCACTTCGGTCCGCAGGGCCAGCACGGGCTGAGCGCCGAGGAGACCCGGATGGCCCAGGCGCTTGGCGCACGTGTGGCTGACATCGCCCGGCGCCTGACAGCATGACCGGGCTGGAGGCACGCTGGCACAACGTGACCCTCGTCGCCTTCTACGCGCTGATCGCAACGACGCTGTGGCTGATCTGGACCGCGCTGCCGGGCAGCGGGCCGG
>CAYLNP010000327.1:0-2554 GCA_964384925.1 uncultured Woeseiaceae bacterium | reverse complement strand
AGGTGGTCGGCACCGAACTGCCGGGCGTAGTCGAGCTTCTTCTGACCGCCGGCCAGGCCGATGACCGTCACGCCGGCCTCTTTGGCGATCTGCGTGACCATCGAGCCGACAGCACCGGCAGCCGAGTGCACCAGCAGTGTCATGCCGGCCGTGAGCTGACCGGCCGAATGCACGAGGTGCCAGGCGGTAGGTACACACGTCGAGAAGCTCGCCGCCGTCTGCCAGCAGTAACCCTCGGGCACAGGCGTCACGCGTGCCGCTGTAGCGATCGCGTACTCACCATTGCCTCCCCACTCGGAGTGCGAGGCCACACGGGTGCCGATCAGGGCCGCATCCACGCCCTCCCCCACCGCATCGACGCGGCCGGCATACTCGTAGCCCGGCACGAACGGAAAGCCGGGGTGTCCCCACTTGACGCGAAACGCGCGCGCATGAGTATCCAGCGGATTCAGCGAAGCATAGGCAACGCGAATGCGCAGTTGTCCCGGACCCGGCTCGGGGATCGCCACGTGCCTGATCTCGATCACTTCCGGTCCGCCGGCTGCGGCAACAACCGCCGCGCGCATCTGTGTGCTCATGTCCGCTCCTTGCACTGTCGATTCATGATTTGCGCCCTGCGCCCACCGGGCTCAAGGCTTCCTGGTGTGATCACGCACCCATCTGTGCGATTTCCGTGCTGCTGGCCTGCTGAAACACCCAGGCCATGCCGTCGGGGGCCACGCAGCGAAACGCCTCGACGCCGAATTCATCGGCAGACACGTCACCGCAGTCGCAGCCGGCGGCAACGCAGGCCGTGCGCATCGCCGTGACATCACGCACACGCCATGTGTAGAGCGTGCAACCGAGATGACCCGGTTGAGAGAGCGCCTGTCGGTCCGGCAATGCGGCGCTGGCTGGAAAGCGGAACAGGTAGAGCCTGCCGGATCGTCGGGTATCGTTACCCGCCTCGGAGCGAGGCTCTTCGAAGGTATGGCACCAGTGACATTCGCCCTGGCGAAGGTCGAACACCGCACGGCTGGCCATCGCCTGCTCCCAGGGCACTTCCTGCACCCCGACTGCCTTGAGGCCGAGCACGTCGCGGTAGAAGTCGAACACACCCGGATCGTCGCTGGCGATCATGAAGCTGGCATTGACGACCTGCGATGCCGGCAGCATGGCATCATCATCGATACGCCCGAGCATCGCGCTGTCGTAGTTGAAGCGCTGCAGGAAGGCCTGCCGCCACAGCGGCTGGATCAGCGTGTATTCGCGTACCGCGATGACCGGATCGGCAAACGGCGTCGGCGACTTGCCGGCGAACAGCGCCGGGTTGTAGGCCGACAGGTCGATGAAGCTGGGGGCGATTTCCATCAGCGCGGCACCCTGCCGGAGCGCGACGCGTGCGTGGTTGGAAATGTCCAGCATGTTGCGCGTGAACTGGCCGACCCAGCGGCTGCCGTGCGCGCGCAGCGGCGCCACGCCGATGCCTGTGCTCAGCGGCCGATCCCAGCGCATCAGCCGCACCAGACCATGGTCGCTGTCCAGGTGACTGAGCCGCACCGATGACAGCGCCGAATCCACCCCGTACAGTGTTTTCGCCTGCGAGGCAGAGAACTGCTGATGCTTGCCGGCGCGGAAGCCGAATGCCTGCCAGTAGCCGAGGGCCGCGTCGATGTCCGGCACCCCGAAGCAGGCCTCGTGAACGCCGCCGACGGCATTGGATTTCTCATGGGCTATCGTGTGCATCTGTCAGTCCTTACGGGCAGATCTGCAGCATCGAGTCACCGAATCGCTCGGTGGCGACCTGCTGCAGCTCGCGCATCAATGCAAGCGTTGCCCGGCCGATGATCGTGCCGCGGCGATAGAACAGTACGTAGGTCACCGTGTAGCTCAGGCCCGGCACGACGCGCTCGACCACACTGCCATCCTTCAGTTCACGCTCGAAAAACAGGCGGTTTGCCACCACCAGATGCTGTTCATCGAGCAGCATGCCGCGCGTCACCAGCAGGTTGTCGCACTCGAGCGTACGCGGCAGGGCCAGGCCGCGTTGCTCGAACGCCGAGCGCAGCGTGCGCTCGGTCAGATCATGGCGCCAGACACCTACGAAGGTGTGCTCGACCAGTGCATCCAGGCTGAGCTGATCGACCTGCGCCAGCGGATGGTCAGCCGCCATGATCAGGTTGTTGCTCATCTGAAACAGCGGCTGGCGCTCTACGTTGACCGTGTCGGCCTGACCCAGGTCGCCCATGGCGACGAAATCCAGTTCCCCTTCCGCGAGCAGCTGGAGCATGTTGGCCGGATGAACGTTCGCGATCTTCAGCACCACCTGCGGGTAGGCCTGCGTGAAACGACGAATCGCCGGTGGCGCAATGAACTCGGAGAACGAAGAGCCCAGCGCGAAAGTGATCTCGCCCCGATGGTCCTTGCGCAGCCCCTCGATCTCGGTGCGCGCATTGCGGGCCTCGGCCTGCATGACCATCGCATGACGGGTCAACACCCGGCCGAACTCGGTTGGAATGGCCCCGAACTGCCCGCGCTCGAACAATCGCACTCCCAGACTCTTCTCGAGTGCCGC
>CAYLNP010000326.1:1508-2561 GCA_964384925.1 uncultured Woeseiaceae bacterium | reverse complement strand
CCGCGCTGGTGGCCCTACTGGCTGGGGCTGGGCGTCATGCGGCTGATTGCGTTTCTGCCCTACCGCGCCCACCTCGCACTGGGCGGCGCGCTGGGCTGGCTTGCGTTCCGGCTGATGCGCGAACGCCGCGAGGTCGCCGCTCGCAACCTTGCCCTGTGCTTCCCCGACCGCAACGCTCAGGCCATCGCGGCGCTGACGCAGGCGCACTTCCGCTCACTGGGTATCGCGTTCTGCGAGATGACGCTGTCGTGGTGGGGGAGCGACCGGCGGATCGCCAGGCTCATGCGCATCGAGGGCATCGAGCACGCCCACGAGGCGCTCGCGCAGGGCAAGGGCATCATCCTCGTCAGCGCCCACTTCACGACGCTGGAGATTTCCGGGCGCGTGCTCGCAAAGCATGTCGAACTGGACTGCATGTATCGCCGCAACCGCAATCCGTTCATCGACGAGGTGCTCCGGCGCGGGCGGGAACGCTCCGCCCGATGGACGATTCCCAAGGATGATGCCCGCGGCATGCTGCGCAGCCTGCGCGACAACAGGGTCGTGTGGTACGCCCCTGACCAGAGCTACTGGCACAAGCACGCCGCACTGGTGAACTTCTTCGGTATCCCCGCGTGGACCAATACCGGCACCAGTCGCATGGCCAGACTCGCCCGTGCACCTGTGCTGCCCTACCTGTCCATCCGTCTGCCGGGCGCGCAGGGCTACCGCACCGTCGTGGGCGCGCCGCTGAGCGATTTCCCGACCGATGATCCTGTTGCCGACAGCGAACGCCTGAACCGGCTGTTCGAATCCCAGATCCGTACGGCGCCCGAGCAGTATCTGTGGATTCACCGCCGCTTCAAGCGGCTGCCAGACGACCGGGCGGACGTCTACGCCGGGCTATAGGCATGGCGCGAGGCGCCGTGTATCAGCGCTGCTCGCCGTAGCCCGACAGCAGCGCGCGCCAGTGCGACGGCAAAAGCGCCTCGCGACCACTTTCGACCGCGGTCTTCTGCAGCGAGCGCTTCAGGCGCGCGAGATTGCGCCAGCGCCATCGGCCGGGCGGGCGCA
>CAYLNP010000326.1:0-1498 GCA_964384925.1 uncultured Woeseiaceae bacterium | reverse complement strand
CCCGCTGTCCCACCGCCTGCCGCGCCTGGAGCGGGATGCCATCATGGCGCGGGCGCAGCCGCGCCTGGTCGAAGTCCACGATGTAGATCTCGTGGGCGGGCGTGACCAGCACGTTGCCCGCATTGAGGTCCGGATGAAACGCACCGGCATCATGCACGCGGCGGATCACCTCACCGACGCGCGACCAGACGTCCGGGGGTACCTCGTCATCGATGTAGAGCTCGCGCAGCGTGCGGTTCTCGGGCAGCCGGTGGGTGATCAGCTCGGCGACGTAGAAGCCCGGGCCTGAGCGTCGATACCGCGCCGCGACCGGCCGGGGCACCGGCAGACCCGCGTCATGCAGGCGGGCCAGCAGCCGCCACTCGGCGAATGCGCGGTTGCGGCGCTGACCCAGCCACAGGTAATGGTGGCGCACCAGAGTGCGGACCAGGCCGCCGCGCTCGAAGCGACGCAGCACCCATTCGCCATCGCCGCAGCCGGCCGGCGCGCGCATGAACAGCACGCGACCACGCCCTCGCGCCTCCCCGGTGAGTCGCCCCTGTGCCCGCCACCAGTCGGGGTCGAACCAGTCGCTGCTGGCAGCATGGGCCAGCGAGGCGTCCTGAAGAATGGCGCCTCCGTCGATGTCCCGGTATGCCTCTTGCACGTTGTGCATCCCCGCTACTGCCGGCCTATGGGGTGGCCGCGCCTCAGGCAAGCTCACCCGCCGGGTGCTTGCGCGACAGCGTGTACACCGCACCGCAGTAGCCGCACTTCGCCTGGCCGGTAGCTTCTATGGGGAGGTAGACCTTCGGGTGGGAGTTCCACAGATACATGCCCGGCATGGGGCATGACAGCGGCAGGGCACGCGCATCGACCTCATAATGGTTTTCCGCATTCGGCACGATGAGTTCCAGATCCTGCGGATGGCCTGCCCGTCTGCGCACGATTGAAAGGTCCTCTGGCGTTCTTCCGGCATTCAGGCTGCGAAGTATAGCAATCAACCCGCCTCGCCAGCCTTACCGAACACTTCGGCCCACTGTGCACGCACCCAGGCGCGCTGCTCGGCGAATTCCCCTTCCGGCACGATGCCCGGCTGGCCGGCCAGGGCCAGCCCATGCAGACGGCTGCGATAGCGCCGGTAGACCTCGGCGCCGTATTCGGCGGTGGCCGACGCCAGCACGCCGGCCGCGGCCAGCGCGTCGAGCTGGCGAATGTTATCGGACCATCGCAGCAGCGCCGCATCCTCGGCGGCGTGCGCCAGAACCAGGTACTGCACCAGAAACTCGATGTCCGCCAGTCCGCCGGCCTCCTGCTTGATGTCGAAGCTGCCCGCACCCCCCCGCGAGAGCTCCTGGCGCATGCGCTCGCGCATGTGGAGGACTTCCTCGCGCAGACCCTCCCGCCGCACGCAGTGGATCAACACACGCTGGCGCAGCGACTCGAACCCCTCGCACACGCGCTGGTCACCTGCCACGGCGCGCGCCCTCAGCAGTGCCTGGTGCTCCCAGGTCCAGGC
>CAYLNP010000325.1:0-2574 GCA_964384925.1 uncultured Woeseiaceae bacterium | reverse complement strand
GCGAGTTCCTCGCCCGCTCGTTCCCGGAGAACACCCGTGTCACGTATCGGCGGACCCTGCTGGATTTCCGCTCCTAGTCGGGCCTCGACCAGCCGCTGCCAACCAGTCCGACGGTGGTGGCGAATTATCTGAGCCATCGAGCAGACATCGACGGCTTGGCGCCGAGCACGCTGACCACCTACGCCTCGGCCCTGCGCTTTGCTCATCTAGCCCTGGGCTACCCGGATCCGACGAAAAACATGACGGTCATGGGCACGCTTCGTGGGATCCGCCGGAAAGCGCGCGAGTATGACGGCTGGGCGCCGAACCGTGGGCCGGCGATGACCCTGGCCGACCTGGCGGCCATGACCAGTCCGGGGCTGGACGACAACGCGCTGCGCGAGAAGCGCGATCGCGCCTTCCTGCTGGTGGGATTTTTCGGCGCCTTCCGCCAGGGTGAACTGTCAGGCCTTCGTGTTGCGAGTCTGCGCGAGTCCGACGAAGGCTTGCTGATCCGCATGGGCTCGACCAAGAACGACGTGTTCGATGAGCGTGAGCACTACAAGGCGCTGCTGGCCGGCCCCCCGGATCTTTGCCCGATTGCCGCGGTACGCGAGTGGCTGTCGTCGTCCGAGATCACGGAGGGGTGGTTGTTTCGCGGCGTGACCAAGAGCGGCAAGCTCGCCACGCCGCCGACGGCCGCGCGCCACCCAGGCCGGCTATCCCACCCGACCGCCAACCGGGTGCTGAGCCACCGGGCGAAACTGGCGGGGCTGATCAACCGGCGGTATTCGGTGCACTCGCTGCGCGCGGGGTTCATCACCATCTCGCGTCAGCTCGGGGCTCAAGACTGGCAGATTCAGCGCCAGTCCGGTCACCAAGATACCCGGACGCTCAGTATCTACGACCGTCCGGAGTCTGCTTTCAAGGATAACTCTGTGAATATGTTGATGGATGCACTAAAACGACACGGCGCCGGTTCTGGGGAATGACTGCCCGTGGAGCCCATCAAGCCGTCGACCAAGCAGCTGTTGGTGAGCAGCGTGGGCGCGGCTCCATATCCGGCAACCGAAGTCGTTTCCGGGCATCGTCCATGTCGACAATCTTCCTAAGCATGTTTCCGGGCCTCGAGGTTCACGACGGCGCCCGACTGGTGCGAACGTGAGAGGAATTCCGCCCAGGCTTCTAGGAGCTTCGCTCTCTGCGGCAGGAGCATATCGCGAGCATAGGCTGCCCGGGTCGCGTCGCTGGACACGTGCGCCAAACACATCTCGCTAACTTCGTCGGCGAAGCTGCTGCGGGAGCGTGTCCAATCCTTGAAGCAACTGCGCAGACCATGCGGTACAGCACCGTCATCGCGCATGCGGCGCATGACAGCCAGCAACGCCATGTCAGTCAGTGGGCCGCCCTTGCGATTGGTGAACAGGAACGGCACCCCTCGGGTGCGTGGCAGGGACTCCAGGAGGGCGAGGGCAGGGGCGGAGAGGTGAACAACGTGCTTGCGCTTGAGCTTCGTGCCTGGACGCCCTGCAGGGCGCTCTACCGGGACTGTCCACGTCCGGGCCTCCATGTAGATTTCGTCCCAGGTTGCACCACGCACAGCGCCTGTGCGGGCGGCTGTGAGGGCTTGGAATTCGAGGGCACGCGCAGCCATGCCGTCTCGCTTGCGAAGCTCCGCCATGAAGGAGCCGACTTCCTCCCAAGGAATCGCCTTGTAGTGGGCGGATTTCTTCACCTTGGCGGGCGCGGGCAAAACCTTGTCGAGGTAGCCTTGCCAGCGTGCGGGATTCTCGCCTGTGCGGTATCCGTGAACAGTCGCCCAGCCCAACACGGATTCGAGACGCTGGCGCAGGCGCGAGGCGGTCTCTGTCTTCGTGGTCCAGATCGGCTCCAGCACCTGCACGACATGGGCAAGCTCAATCTCGGGCAGCAGCATGCGACCAAGCTTCGGGAAGGCGTACATCTCAAGCGACCGAATCCAGTCCTCGGCATGCTTGGCATTGCGAAACTCTTTCGCCTTTTCCTTGTGCCAGCGCCGGGCCGCGTCCTCGAAACTCAACTGCTTCGCCTGTGCAGCCTCCAGCGTGCTTCTAGCGGCACGTCGCTCCAGCACGGGGTCTAGGCCTTCCCTGATTCTGTCTCGGTCAGCGCGTGCCCGTGCGCGTGCATCAGCGAGGGTCACGGCGGGGTATCCGCCAAGGCCTATGTCCCGGCGCTTCTTTCCAACCGTGGCACGCAGCACCCAATTCTTCGCCCCTGAAGGCTTTACTCGGATGAGCAGTCCCGGCACGCTGCCTACAGGGTAGGTGCCGGGCTTTGACAATGTCTTCACCTGAAGGGCGGTCATCTCGGGGGCAGTCTTCGGCATCCTGTCCACCATGTTTTTTGGGCCACCAATCGGCCCAACAAAAAATATGCAAAGACAGACTATGCCGTGAGACAAAATGTTGCAAGAGTTGAGAGAAAAACCCTATTTTCGTAGATTAAACTGCGATTCCATGCGCATCGACGAGACTGCATAAGGCACGCATAAAAATGGACCTCCGCTCCACCATTTTTCATTCCCCGCGCCTGATCCGCGAAGCGGTATCGTCG
>CAYLNP010000324.1:0-2588 GCA_964384925.1 uncultured Woeseiaceae bacterium | reverse complement strand
ATTTAGCTAAGATAGCCCCATGCGTGGATCCGGAAACGACCTGCCACCACTGATCGGCGAGGCGCCCAGCTTCCTGGCCATGCTCGAGCATGTCTCGCGGGCGGCGCCGCTGGCCCGCCCCGTGCTGGTCATCGGCGAGCGCGGCACGGGCAAGGAGCATATCGCCGCGCGCCTGCACTACCTCTCTCCGCGCTGGGAACAACCGCTGATCAAGCTCAACTGCGCGGCGCTGACCGAAACACTGTTGGAAAGCGAGCTCTTCGGCCACGAAGCCGGCAGCTTCACCGGCGCCACGGGCCGGCGTATCGGGCGCTTCGAACAGGCCGATGGCGGCACGCTGGTGCTGGATGAACTGGGCACCATCCCGCTGCGCATGCAGGAGCAGATCCTGCGCGTGATCGAGTATGGCGAATTCCAGCGCGTCGGCGGCAACGAAACACGGCGCACCAATGTGCGCGTGGTCGGCTCGACCAACGCAGACCTGCTGCGCGCCGCACGCGAAGGCCGCTTCCGCCACGACCTGCTCGATCGTCTGGCCTTCGATGTCGTGCAGGTGCCACCCCTGCGCCGGCGCCGCGAAGACATCCTGCCCCTGGCGCATCACTTTGCGATCAACATGACCTCGGAGCTGCATCGCGATGTGTTCCCGGGCTTCACGCACGAGGCCGAGTCCGCGCTGCTGGCACACGACTACCCGGGCAATGTACGCGAACTCAAGAATTCGGTGGAGCGATCGGTCTACCGCGCCCCGGATCTGGAGGCAGCGGTGCAGCGCATCTGGTTCGATCCATTCGCGCCCCACGGGGATGGGCATGGGGCAGAGGTGCCCGTCGAACCCGGCGGCGTGACAGCTGAGCCCTCGCATACACAACCCCCGCAGGCGATGTCCGCTGCGCCGCTGCCGCCGTCAGCCCCACAGACGAGGCTGCCCGTGGACCTGAAGGATGTGCTCGCAGAGACCGAGATCGCGTTGATTTCACATGCCATGGCGCAGGCGGCGTACAGCCAGCGAGCTGCAGCCGATCTGCTGGGCCTGAGCTACCACCAGCTGCGTGCTGCACTGCGGCGACATGATCTGGTGGCGCGCTTCGGCCGCACGCGCGGCATGCAGGACGACCCCTGAAGGGCCGGCAATGGTGAAGGCACCGGGCCGGATTCGTTAGGATACCGGCATACCGGTCAAGATCTGGAACCCCGATCATGAGATACAGCTGTCATGTCATCCGGCTGCTGGCGGCCGTCCTGCCGTTGCTGCTTTCCACCACTCTGGCGTACGCGGAGGGCCTTACACTGGAGCACATCGCGCGCCTGCAGGCGGTGAGCGGCGCGGTCATCAGCCCCGATGGTCAGCGCATCGCCTACACCCTCGCCGTGCCGCGCAAGCTTTTCGACGAGCCCGACGGCGAGTCCTGGTCGGAGCTGCACATCGTCGATGCCCAGGGCGCGCACCGCGGGTTTGTCACCGGCCAGGTCAACGTCGCGGCACTGGGCTGGACACCCGACAGCCGGCACGTGACTTTTCTGGCCAAGCGTGGCGAGGATGAGCACGCCGCCCTGTATCGGATCGCCGCAGACGGCGGCGAAGCGGTGCGCTGGTTCGGATTCGACACCGCCATCCGCGGCTACGGCCTGGCGCCCGACGGACGCACACTGGCCTTCATCGCGCAGGATGCGGAAGACGAAGACACCAAAACACTCAAGGAAAAGGGCTTCAACCAGCGCATCTACGAGGAAGACTGGCGCGCGTTCAAAGTGCGCATGATCGACCTCGACGACGATGACTCCGAGCTGCGCACCCTCGACCTGGAGGGCTCCGCCCAGCAGCTGGCGTGGAGTCCGGACGGTTCGCGTCTGGCGGTGAAGCTCGCGCCGCGCGAACTCATCGACGAGGTGCTCATGCAGCCGCGCATCAGTTTCGTCGACCCCGATACCGGCACGATCACCGCGACGGTGGACACCCCCGGAAAGCTCGGCGACATGGCCTGGGCGCCGGATGGCGGTCATCTCGCGATGATCATGGGCGAGGACGCCAGCGATCCACGCGAGGGCCGGCTCGCGGTGGTGGCGAGAGATACGCAGGAATTTGTCGCGCTGTTGCCGGACCTGGAGGGGCATGTCTGGCAGGTGGGCTGGCGCGATGCCCGGCGTGTGCTCTACATCAGTCATGAGGGGGTGGGTTCGCGGCTGGGCGAAATCCGTCGCGACGGCAGCGCCGATCGCACCGTGCTGGCCGCAGGCCCCGAGGTGTGGGACGGGCTGAGCGTCTCGGCCGACGGTCGCAACATCGCGCTGCTGGCAAGCACGCCTGCGCATCCGCGCGAGGTGTTCCGACTCAGCGGCAATGCGCGCAGCGCCGAGCGGTTGACCGAGCACAATCCGTGGCTGGCGGATGTGCGCCTTGCCGAGCAGGAAGTCGTGCGCTACGCCGCGCGCGACGGCCTGGAGATCGAGGGCGTCCTCATCCGTCCGCTCGACGAGCAGCCTGGCACACGCTATCCACTGATCCTGCAGGTGCATGGTGGACCCGAGGCGCACTACGCAAACCACTGGCTGAGCTTCTACTCGCAGCCCGGGCAGGCGGCCGCAGC
>CAYLNP010000323.1:0-2589 GCA_964384925.1 uncultured Woeseiaceae bacterium | reverse complement strand
CGCGCCTCGAAGTGACCGATTTCTCACCGCGTTCCAGTGAGTCGATCGACGGCGGTCGCGACGGCGGTTGACGATGCTTCGCACGAGCTGCAGGTGTGCTCGGAACGGCAGGCGTGCTCGGAGTACTCGGGGGTGGGCTTGCTTTCGGCAGCGGCGTCGGCACCGCAGTGATCGCAGGTGTCGTGGCAGCCGTAAGGTCGACGGCTTCGAAGAGCCTGATCTCGCCGGGAGGGTCAAGCGCCTCTTGCCGATCAGGTTCATCAGGCCGGTCGAGGGCTTTGGACACGTCGAGCCCTTCTGACACGTCGACATCTGCGGACAGATCGACATCTTCAGGCAGGTCGAACTCTTCGGGCAGTTCGAGCTCGTCGGATAGTTCGATCCCGTCGGATAGTTCAGGTGCGTCCAGCAGATCAAGCTTCTCGAACCGATCGAGTTCCTCTGGCAGGAAGTGCTCCGCAGACAACACCACCTCTTCAACCGGGCCTGCGTCGTCAGAGATGTAGAAATCCTCGGTGAAGTGGAACGCATCCTCAGGGGCGGGTGCCGTCGTGGGGCTCAGCTCGGCGCCAGTCTCAGGCGCTTTCTCTGCCTCAGGCGTGTGCTGGACAGCGGGATCGGAGAGCAGCAGCATCGGGATGCCGTCGCCGTCATTTTCAGGGTCATTCGCCGACGCATCATCGTCGGTGAGCCAGTCGTTGGGCTCTGCCGGGGGCTGCCAGAAGTGTGATGCCGTGTCGCTGAGTGGGTCCGGTGCTTCAGGCGTCGATGGCTGCGTCCAGAAGCTGCCGCTGGTCAGCGACGGGTCATCACCGAGCAGCGCCGAGGCCTCGCGACTCAGCGTATCCTCGAGATCCTCGGCGACCCGGGCGTCCGATTTCTCAGCGAGCGCCGAGCTCGCATCACTGGCCCGTCGACCCTGCGCCCAGTGGGAACCGGTCTCGTCATCGAGCACCACCCACTCGACGCCCGTGTCCTCGATCTCAGGGACGTAGTCGTCGTCATCGCCCGCGGTGGCCGGGTCGGCACGGGCGTGATCGGTCAGCGCAGCCAGGTCATCTCGCGTCGGCGTGTCGTCGCCTGTGAGGTCCTGGAATTCGTCCAGGTCATGGCTGCCTGTTTCGAGAATGATTTCCTGAGAGTCCTGCTCGTCTTCCGCCACCTCGATGGCTGACGGCTCTGTGCTCGCCCGGTTGGCAGATCCACTGGCGTCGATGTCGTGAGACGCGAGGGCCGGAAACTCGCCCGAGGGGTGCGCCTCACTGAGATGTCGCAGTGCGTTGAACGCGGCAGCGCAGTGGCCACACCGCACCCGGCCGGCTGCCTGCTGCAGCTGGCCCGCCGTGACGCGAAAGGCCGTATGGCACTCTGGACAGCGTGTGAACATGGTCTCCCCGACCCGCAAACCGGCGCGCCCCGCGCCGCCGTCGTCAGTCTACCGCGTCGTGTCGTCGTGTGCCGTGGAGCAGGCACCACTCCCCCTGCTGGACCACCGGCAGGAACTCGACCTGCCCGCGATAGCGATCGCACACGCCCTCGACCTGGCGGGGCAGAAGCCCGGAGAGCACAAGTGCGCCGTTGGGGCGGCACAGACCGATCAGCTCGTCAGCGAGTTCGATGAGGGTACCGGCAATGATGTTTGCAAGCACGACATCATAGGCACCCGGCACAAGGCGATCGGGCGTCACCGTCTGAATCTCTCCGACCTGGTTGGTCAGGGCGTTGTCGCGCGTGGCCAGCAGTGCCTGGGGATCGATGTCCGTGGCGGTGACCCCGGCAGCCCCGAGTCGCGCCGCGGCAATCGCAAGAATGCCCGAGCCGCAGCCATAGTCGAGCACGTGCTGTGATTGCAGTGCTCGCGCATCCAGCCATCGCAGGCACAGTGATGTAGTCGGGTGAGTGCCGGTGCCGAATGCCAGACCGGGTTCCAGCACCACCGCGATCGCGCCTTCAGGCAGCGCATCGACGCTGTCCGGCGGCGTGACCCACAGACGCGAGCCGAAACACATGGGTCCGAAATCCTTGCGCCACTCCAGCGCCCATGCGCGGTCGGCCAGCGTATTGGCCTCTATGCTGTGGAGCTGGCCTTCGAAGTCCGCGCCCAGGCGCGCCGCCAGGCCGGTCAAATCCGTATCGTGACTGAACAGCGCAAGGATCTTCGTGCGTCGCCAGAGCGGGCTGCTGCCTGGCGGTGGCTCCAGCAGCGGTTCGTCACCGGCGTCCTGCAGGGTCAGGGCCAGCGCGCCGGCGTCGTTGAGCCAGTCTTCCACGGCCACAAGCGCTTCGGCATCAGGCTCGACGGCGAGCTGGCGCCAGTTCATCGCCACACGCCGCGCGCGCTCACAGACCGAGGCGCTTTTCCAGGTAATGGATGTCAGTGCCGCCGGCGCGGAATGCCGAGTGGGAGAGGATCTCCTGGTGCAAGGGGATATTCGTGCGGATACCCTCGATCACCATCTCTGACAGCGCGATGCTCATGCGGGCGATCGCCGAGCTTCGATCCTCGCCGCTGGCCAGCACCTTGCCGATCATCGAGTCGTAATAGGGCGGCACGCTGTAGCCGCTGTAGACGTGGCTGTCCACGCGGAT
>CAYLNP010000322.1:0-2595 GCA_964384925.1 uncultured Woeseiaceae bacterium | reverse complement strand
CGGGAATTCTCGAGCTGCCGGCTCAGGCGCCCATTGGTGCTGATCTCGGGCAATGGCTTGCGCTGGATGACACCCTGATCGATGTCGACCTGACCCCCAATCGGGGCGACTGTTTCAGCGTGCTGGGTATCGCGCGTGAACTTGCCGCGCTCAACGATGCAGCTCTTGGCGGCCCCGCACTAACGCCGGTCCCTGCGGCAAGCGAAGAGCGTTTCGCGGTGACGCTGGCAGCCCCGCAGTCGTGCGCGCGGTTTGCCGCACGTGTCGTGCGCGGGATAGATGCTTCTGCGCGGTCGCCGGTATGGCTGAGCGAGCGACTCCGGCGTGCGGGCCTTCGCGCCATCCATCCGGTGGTGGATGTGACCAACTACGTGATGCTCGAGCTCGGCCAGCCGTTGCACGGCTATGACCTGTCACGACTCAGTGGCGCGATTCGCGTGCGCCTGGCAGAAGGTGCTGAGACCTTGACGCTGCTTGATGGTCGCGAGATCACACTCGAGCCCGACATGCTGGTAATCGCCGATGACGGCGGCCCCATCGGGCTTGCCGGTATCATGGGTGGGCAGCGCACGGCGGTGAGCCAGGAGACTTGCGACGTGCTGCTGGAGGCGGCATGGTTTTCGCCCGCAGCGATCGCGGGGCGCGCACGTCGTCTGGGTCTGCACACCGATGCATCGCTGCGCTTCGAGCGCGGCGTGGACCCCGAAGGTCCGCTGCGGGCTATCGAACGTGCCACCGAGTTGCTGCTGCAGATCGCGGGTGGCACTCCGGGTCCCGTCAGTGTTGTCGACTCCCCGGCGCATCTGCCCGTTCGCTCGCCAGTGACGCTGCGGGCAGCACGCCTGGAGAAGCTGCTGGGCATCGGGATTGCCGCCGCCGAGGTCGAGGGAGTTTTCTCGCGCCTGGGTATGGAAGCGGCGAGCACGACACAGGGCTGGCAGGTGCGTCCTCCCTCACAGCGCTTCGACATTCAGATCGAAGTCGATCTGATCGAGGAAATCGCCCGCATATACGGCTACAACCGCATACCGCGTATCGCCGAGCGTGCTTCTGCCGTGATCCCGGCCGTCAGCGAAACGCGCACGGTCGACGAGCGCGCCCGCCTGCTGATGGTCGACCGTGGCTACCAGGAGGCGGTGACCTACAGTTTCGTCGACGAGCAGGTCCAGGCACTGTTTCATCCGCAGGCCAAGGCGATCCGGTTGTCGAATCCGATCGCCTCACAGATGGGCGTGATGCGCAACTCGCCCTGGCCTGGCCTTGCGGAGGCCGCCCGTGAAAACCTGAGTCGTCAGCAGGCCCGCGTGCGTCTGTTCGAGCTCGGCAACCAGTTCGAGGCCGCCGAGCGCGACTCAGGCGTGGTCGAGCGGGCGGTGATCGCGGGACTGGCGGTGGGGTCGGTGTGGCCCGAGCAGTGGGGCAGTCCGGAGCGGCGCGGCGATTTTTTTGACATAAAGTCAGATGTCGAGGCGTTGCTGGCCCTCGGTGGACAGTCTCAGCGATTCCGCTTTGTTGCCGCTACGCATCCAGCTCTGCATCCCGGCCAGTGCGCGCGGGTCCTGCGTGATGGCGACAAAACGCATGCCGGCACCGCCGAGCCCGACACCGCAGGCTGGGTCGGCATCGTGCATCCGCAACTGGCAAGCGCACTGGAGCTGCCGCCCGATACCGGCCTGTTCCTCCTGGATCTGGCCGTGGCGCTGGCCGCAGCCGTGCCCGCCTATGAGCGTGTCTCGAAGTTTCCGGTGGTGCGGCGCGATCTCGCAGTCCTCGTCGACGAAGGCGTCACGGCGGATGCTCTGCTGACCACAACACGCGCGGCCGGGGGCGAGTTGTTGCGAAGCGTCGACATCTTTGACATCTACCGTGGATCCAATATCGATTCCGGTAGCAAAAGCATAGCCTTAAGCTTGATTTTGCAGGCGGCTTCACGCACGCTAGCCGAGGCTGATGTGGAACAGACAGTGGCCTCGATCGTCGCGCGGCTCGGCTCCGAACTGGGCGCCAGAATAAGAGACTAGAGAACATGGCACTCACCAAGGCCGAGATGGCCGAATCGCTGTTCAATGAACTGGGGCTCAACAAGCGCGAGGCACGCGAACTTGTCGACACCTTTTTCGAAGACATGCGCAACGCACTTGCCAATGGCGAGCAGATCAAGCTCTCGGGCTTCGGCAATTTCGATCTGCGCGACAAGAATCAGCGGCCAGGCCGCAACCCCAAGACCGGTGAAGAGATACCGATCACGGCCCGACGGGTGGTGACCTTCCGTCCCGGGCAGAAACTCAAGGCGCGAGTAGAGGCATATGCTGGAAGCCGGGAATAACGACGACCTGCCGCCGATTCCCGGTAAGCGCTACTTCACGATTGGTGAGGTCAGCGACCTTTGCGGCGTGAAGCCGCACGTGCTGCGGTACTGGGAGCAGGAATTTCCACAGCTCAAGCCCGTCAAGCGGCGCGGCAATCGGCGCTATTATCAGCGCCAGGACGTCATGGTGATCCGCCAGATCCGCAGTCTGCTCTATGAGGAGGGCTTCACAATCGGCGGAGCCCGTCAGCGCCTGCAGGGCGAGGAGGCGCGCAGCGACGTCAGCC
>CAYLNP010000321.1:0-2600 GCA_964384925.1 uncultured Woeseiaceae bacterium | reverse complement strand
CAGCCGATGTGAGCCGCAGGCTGGGCATGTACGTGCTGCGCGCACGCGCGCGAGTCCACGATGCAGGCGCCGGATGGCGCAGTGTACTGACCACCGACGAGCAGGCCCGAACGCGCGGTATCGGCATCGCCGAGAGCCCCGGAGCGGCGGCGCTCGCCGATCAGTGCTGGTGGATCCGGCTGTCCGGCGCTGCGGGCGCGGTCGAAGTCGTCGGCCCGGCCGCCGCAGTGGAGGCGCTGGCGTTGCCGGAGGCCGCCGTGCTCACGCGACCACAATGCGGCCTGCCCGTCGTCTTGCCCGAGACCCAGGGCAGTTTCGTTCCGCAGATGCTCAACCTCGACCTGATCGGCGCCGTGAGCTTTCGCAAGGGCTGTTATTCCGGCCAGGAAATCATTGCCCGTACGCAGAACCTCGGACGCATCAAGCGGCGGATGGCGCTGTATGCGTGCAGCGGCGAGCCTGTGCCCGCGCCCGGCGAGAAGCTGCTGCTCGATGGGGTAACGGCCGCTGAAGTGGTCGACCGCAGTGCGCGACTGGTGCTGGCCGTGGTCAACCTCAGCCAGGCGAATCTGCCGCTGACGAGCGCGGCGGGTGTCGTACTGTCCCCGCGGCCCCTCGCCTACGAGGTACCGGAACTGCTGGCATCCTGACGCACGCCTGGCAGGCAGCGCCAATCCCCCGATCAGGTGTCCGGGCGCATCTGCGGAAACAGCAGCACGTCACGGATCGACGGCTGATCGGCCAGGAACATCACCAGCCGGTCGATGCCCACACCCAGTCCTGCCGTGGGCGGCATGCCGTACTCCAGCGCGCGCACGTAGTCGGCGTCGAAGAACATCGCCTCCTCGTCGCCTGAAGTCTTGCTCTGCGCCTGCAGGCGGAATCGTTCGGCCTGCTCCTGGGCGTCGTTGAGCTCGGAGAAACCGTTGGCGATCTCGCGGCCACCGATGAACAGCTCGAAGCGATCGGTGACAAAGGGATCGGCGTCGTTGCAGCGCGCCAGTGGCGAGACCTCGGCGGGATAGGCGGTCATGAAGGTCGGGGCCACGAGCTGGTGCTCGACGGTCTTTTCGAACAGTTCGATCTGCAGCTTGCCGGCGCCGTACTCCGCCTTGACCGGCACGTGCATGCGCTCGCAGACACCCCGCAGGTACTCGACGTCACGCAGCCGGCCGCTGTCCAGGCCGGTATTGAACTGCGCAAGCGACGCCTCGATCGGCAGCCGCCGGAAGTCAGGGGCAAGATCGTAGGCCACTCCCTGGTACTCGAAAGCCAGCCCCGGACCGACCGCCCGGGCGCACTCGCGGATCAGCGTCTCGGTCAGACTCATGACGTCTTCATAGTCCGCATAGGCCTGATAGAGCTCGAGCATCGTGAACTCCGGGTTGTGCTGTGTCGACAGACCCTCGTTCCGGAAATTGCGGTTGATCTCGTAGATGCGCTCGAAGCCGCCGACAACCAGGCGCTTCAGGTAGAGCTCCGGGGCGATGCGCAGATACAGCTGCATGTCCAGTGCGTTGTGGTGCGTGACGAAGGGGCGTGCATTCGCACCGCCGGGGATGGGCTGCATCATCGGCGTTTCGACTTCCATGAAATCCAGCGCATCCAGGAAGCGCCGGATGTGCTGCACGATGGCGGTGCGCAGTCGAAACACCCTGCGCGCCTCGTCGTTGACGATCAGATCGACATAGCGCTGGCGGTAACGCTGCTCGGTATCGGTGAGACCGTGGTACTTCTCGGGCAGCGGGCGCAACGACTTGACCAGCATGCGTACCTGGTCGGCGCGCACCGTCAGCTCGCCGGTGCGGGTGCGAAACAAGGTCCCGGTCACCGCGATGATGTCGCCGAGATCCCAACCCTTGAAGGACTGATACTGCCCTTCGGGCAGGCGGTCGCGTTCCAGATGGATCTGAATCTGCCCGCTGCGGTCCTGCAGCTTGGCGAAGCTGGCCTTGCCCATGACGCGTTTGGAGAGCATCCGTCCCGCCACGTTCACGGTGACGGGCTGGGCCTCGAAGGACTCGTCACTGCGGTCGCCATAGCTGGCATGCAGTTCACCTGCCAGCGCGTCGCGCCGGAAATCGTTCGGGAACGCCTGGCCCTGCTCGCGCAGCGCACGTAACTTGCGCCTGCGCTCCTCGAGCAGCTGACTGCCTGTTCTGCCCTCGTCGCTCACCTTGCGCTCACTTCGGTCATCGTGTGCTCCCCCTCCTTAAACTATCGCCGGATCACCCACGTGTCACCGCCGCTTAGAGTCCCTGCTTGAGACTGGCCTCGAGGAACATGTCGAGGTCGCCGTCAAGCACGACCTGCGGGTTGCCGGTCTCGATGCCGGTGCGCAGGTCCTTGATGCGTGATTGATCCAGCACGTATGAGCGGATCTGACTGCCCCAGCCGATATCGGCCTTGGTCTCCTCGATGGCATCGGCCTTGGCACGGCGCTTCTGCATTTCGTACTCGTAGAGCTTCGCCTTGAGCTGGGACATCGCCGTGGCCTTGTTCTTGTGCTGCGAGCGGTCGTTCTGGCACTGCACGACGATACCGGTGGGATTGTGCGTGATGCGCACCGCCGAGCTGGTCTTGTTGACATGCTGGCCGCC
>CAYLNP010000320.1:0-2604 GCA_964384925.1 uncultured Woeseiaceae bacterium | reverse complement strand
AGCTGCAGTTCTACCGCACCATCATCTCTCCGGAAGATCGCGTGCCCGGCCTGCGGCTGGAGCGGGCCCAGCTCCGACGCATCACCCGCGGCGGCTTCGCGCTGCAGCTGGTCATCGTCCAGGCGCTGCGCCAGGTCAACCGGCTGGAAGGCAGCATTACCCTGACACTCAGCGGTCGGGACGCCGCCGGTGAGCGCACCCTGGATCTCTCCGAGTGGCTCGTCGATGAGACCGGGTCGGTCGATTTCGGTTTCTCTTTTCGTTACTTTCAGGAACTGGAATGGGAATTCCGTCTGCCCGAGGACTTTGCGCCCTCGCAGCTTCGGGTCGAATTGACGCCCAGCGGCCGCAACGCGGTGCCGCTGAGTCACAGCGTGGAATGGCCGGAGGAGGCGACAGGCTGATGTGGGGAACGAAGAGCAGGCGCGCCACCGGCGTGGCTATCGAGACCTTGATCGGGCCCGGAACCCGGGTGCACGGTGACATCGATTTTGCCGGCGGATGCCATGTCGATGGCGAGGTGATCGGTAACGTGCGTGCAACAGGCGCCACGTCAGCGACCTTGAGCATCAGCGAGGCGGGACGCGTTGAGGGGAGCGTCAGCGCGCCCTTCGTGGTGCTCAACGGTACCGTGCAGGGCGATGTTCGCGCCGCAGAGCGCGTGGAACTCGGCGCCACCGCCAAAGTCGTGGGCAATGTCCACTATCGCCTCATCGAAATGGCCATCGGCGCGGAGATCAACGGCAAACTGGTGCACGAAGGCGAACAGCCTGCGCTGCTCGAACATCACGGTACCGCGAGGTCGACCGCAGGGTCAGGCCGTGCGGGTGGCGCCGCCGCCAGCACTCAGGTGGCGCCGGATGCGTCTGTGCCCGACCCGGTGCCGGCGACCGCACAGTGGCAAAAGGATTGAGCATCGGCCAATGCGGTATACTTGGGCACCTGTTCACGTACACCGAAATTCACACAGAGCGGTCGGAAAATGAGCGTACAGACCTACAGTCCTGATGATTTCCCGCCGGCACTGATCTTCACGGACTCGGCCGCGCGCAAGGTGGGTGAGCTGATCCGCGAGGAAGACAATCCCGCGCTGAAGCTGCGGGTGTTCGTCTCAGGCGGCGGCTGCTCGGGTTTCCAGTACGGCTTCACCTTCGATGAAGAGCTCCAGGACGGCGATACCGCCATCGAGAACAGCGGTGTGACGCTGCTCGTCGATCCGATGAGCGTGCAGTACCTGATGGGTGCGGAGATCGACTACAAGGAAGATCTCGAGGGTGCGCAGTTCGTCATCCGCAATCCCAACGCCTCCACCACCTGCGGCTGCGGGTCGTCGTTCTCGGTCTAGACCGCAGCGCCTGCCTCCGTGCACCCCTACAGCGACAGCGCTTCCCAGGTCGAGGGGGCGCTGGATGCCGTGCCGCCCGAAGATCGGGCAGACGACGTGCTGGCCGCTGTCGATCTGGGATCCAACAGCTTTCACATGCTGTTGGCCCGGATGCATCACGGTCAGCTCATCGTCATCGACCGGCTGCGTGAGATGGTGCGCCTGGCCGCGGGGCTGGATGAGCGCAACCGGCTCGATCCGGCAAGCCGCGAGGCCGCGCTCGAATGCCTGCGCCGATTCGGCCAGCGCCTGCGCGAGGTGCGCGTCGATCGCGTTCGCGTGGTCGGCACCAACACCCTGCGACGCGCACGCAAGGCCGGTGCATTTCTCGATCAGTGCGGCGAGGCGCTCGGGCATCCCGTAGAGGTCATCCCCGGCCGCGAGGAAGCCAGGCTGGTCTATCTGGGCGTGGCCCACAGCATGCCGGCCGAAGCCGGCACCCGACTGGTGGTGGACATCGGCGGCGGCAGCACCGAACTGATACTCGGCACAGGGCTTGTTCCGTCGAAGCTCGAGAGCCTGCTCATGGGCTGCGTGGGGATGACGCAAACCCATTTCGCCGATGGCAAGCTCACGCACAAGCGCTTCGAGCGCGCACGCATCGCTGCCAAGCTGGAGCTGCGCCCGGTACAGGCGTTTTTCCTGGATGCTGGCTGGTCTCGTGCGGTGGGCTCCTCGGGGACCATTCGCGCGGCGGCCAACATCGCCCAGCTGGCAGGGTTCTGCGATACCGGCATCACCCCGGCGGCCGCCGAGATGATCATCGAGACGATGATTGCAGCGGGGCGCACCGATCGTCTCGCCCTGCCGGGGCTGTCGGCAGAACGCGCACCCGTATTCGCCGGCGGTATGGCGATCCTTGTAGAGGTGCTGGGCACGCTCGGCGTCACCCACATGGAGGCCTCCGAGGGGGCGCTGAGAGAAGGCCTGATCTACGACATGCTCGGGCGCCTGCAGCATGAGGATGCGCGCGAACTCAGCGTGCGCGCCATGGCCTCGCGGTATCACGTCGATGCCGCGCAGGCGGAGCGTGTCGCGGCCACAGCCGACCGGCTTTTCCAGCAGGTGCGAGCGGGTCTGTCACTCAACGACGAGCGTGACCGACGACTGCTCGACTGGGCGGCACGCCTGCACGAAGTGGGCCTCGACATCTCGCATACCAAGTACCACCGCCACGGTGGCTACCTGCTCGAGCATGCCGACATGCCCGGCTTCCCTCG
>CAYLNP010000319.1:1097-2631 GCA_964384925.1 uncultured Woeseiaceae bacterium | reverse complement strand
GCACCGGGGCTGCCCGCTGCAGGCTGATCAGCACATCCAGCAGCGTGTAGGAATCCTTGCCACCAGACAGACAGACCATGACACGATCGCCGTCTTCGATCATCGCGAAGTCCGCGATGGCCTTGCCCACCAGGCCGCGCAGCTGCGCCTGCAGCTTGCGATGGGTATTGGAGCTGCGCACCACGCCATCGATACGCTGCAGGGGCCGCTCGACGAGCGGCGAGGGAAGACTCATCGTGAGCGCTCTCGCAGAACTTGAATGGGGCACAATTGCGCCGGGAGACCCATGGTATGCGCTGCCATGGGCGTGCGCCAAGCCTCAGCCTGCCGGGGCGGTGAGCTCTCCCGACAGCAGCGCGCGCGCATGTTCCGGCGCAATCAGGTGGCAGTAGAACATGCCCTTCCAGCTGCGCGGCACCGGAGTCCACGAGCGCAGTGGCGAACTCATCGCCTTGCCCTGTATCTGGAACGACCCGTCGCTTCCCTGGGTCACGACCGGATAGGGCATGGGATCGAGCCATTGGGTGCCACGCGTTGCCTGGTCATCCGCCGCGTAGACCAGCGCGGCGGGATCCACCGACAGGCTGCGGCCATCGGCACGCAGGGTGGCCGCCTGCCGCTCGATGATCTGACGATTGAAGTCAGCGCAGGTCAGATCGGTGATGACATTGGCCTCACCGTGAACCTCGGCAAGGTGATCCGGACCCTTGAGCTTGCACGACACCACTTCGGCGCTGCCGCCCGGCTGACCGGTGAACGCCATCTGATGGGTCACCAGCGGATCGATCGTGGGCTTCGACAACACGAAACCCTCCCACTCACTGTGCACCTGGTTGACCACCTGCAAGTCTACGCGACTGAGCTGCTGCTGAAATCCGATGCAGAGATCCGGCTCGCTGGCGGCCAGCTCCGGCGCCTCGGGCGCGGCAGCCATGCCACAACCGAACAGAAGCAACACCAGCAGCGCGGGCAGGACACGGAGGGACTTGAGCATCGGAGTCTCCGAAAAACGGCATGGATGAAGTCGGGCGACGGGTAATTTACCACTCGGTCAATAGCGATGGCAGCGCACCCGACGCACCGGCCGCCGGCCGGTCACCCCGGCCATTGGCGGCCCCTCAACGCACTTCCGGCCAGACCAGGATCGCCCGGAAATCATTGACGTTGGTGCCCGTCGGTCCGCACACGAGGGCAGCGTCCAGCGCCTCCATCGCGCCATGGCTGTCGTGCTCGTCCAGCCGGCGCGCCAGATTCACGGCCTGTGACTGCGCCTGCGTCCAAAGGCCCGGGGTCCAGAGCGCCCCGGCATGCGGGCCCGTGCCGTCGATGCCGTCGGTATCGGCGGCCAGACAATACAGCCCGGGATGACCACGGGTCGCAAGCGCAAATGCCAGTACGAACTCCGTGTTCGGCCCGCCGCGCGCCCCCTTCGCCGCTCCGGACAGCCGGACGGTCAACTCGCCGCCCGACACCAGCAGGCGCGCGCGTCCGGTGCGCTGTGCTGCGGACAACTCGGCTCGCGCCCGCCGCGCCA
>CAYLNP010000319.1:0-1087 GCA_964384925.1 uncultured Woeseiaceae bacterium | reverse complement strand
CTCCTCGGCCACACCGCGCACCTCGCCGATCCACGAATCCCCCAGATCGATGACGTCGATCCCTTCGGCGCGCGCGCCACGGGCCACAGCGGCAAGCACTTCGGCCGGACGCAGGATGACGCGGTAATCATCGGCGGCGAAGGCCGGATCACCGGGCTTGGGTGTCTCGGCGAGGGGACTGGCCAGCCACTGGCGCGCGGCAGGCGGCACATCGATCCGGTAGCGATGGAGAATAGCCCCGGCCTGTTCGCGCGTCGTCGCATCGGTCACGGTCGGACCCGAAGCGATCACCTGCGGGCTGTCGCCCACCACATCCGACACCGCCAGCGTGACGACCCGCGCAGGGTGGGCTGATTGCGCCAGCCGGCCACCCTTGATCGCTGACAGGTGCTTGCGTACGCAGTTGATCTGATCGATCGGTGCGCCGCTTGCCAGCAGTGCGGCGGTGAGGGCCCGCTTCACGGCAAGATCGACACCCGGCGCCGGCAACGTCAGCAGGGACGATCCGCCCCCGGACAACAGACACAGCAGCAGATCATCGGGACCCAGCCCATCGGCCACCTTCATCGCCGCTCCAGCGGCAGCGACGCTGCGCTCGTCAGGGACCGGATGACTCGCCACATGCCGCTCGAGCGCACCCACCGAGCACTCCAGGCCAGGCGGGATCACCACCAGCCCGTGCAACGGCGCCGGCCAGCATGCCGTCACGCGTTCGGCCATGCGCGCGGCCGCCTTGCCGACAGCAACAACCGCTGTGCGGCCCGCCGGCGGCGACGGCAGATGCGCGGCGATCGCCTGCGCGGGGTCGGCCGCGGCCAGTGCGCTGTGCCAGAGGCCGAGCAGCAGAGTGCGCGCACGCTGTTCTGCGGATCCGTCCGGCGATATGGACTGCATCATGCAGCGACAATGACGCGCCGGATCGACTGCTGGCAAGTGCCCGTTGAACGGGCACAATGGCGGACCGAGTCCCGGCACGCGGATCTTTCATGCTCAGCTACCGCCACGCTTTCCATGCCGGCAATTTCGCCGACGTGTTCAAACATGTTGTGCTGCACTGCGCGCTCGATCGTCTGCTGCGCAAGCCCGC
>CAYLNP010000318.1:0-2653 GCA_964384925.1 uncultured Woeseiaceae bacterium | reverse complement strand
CCCGTGATCTCCACGCGCACGTGGGTCAGGCGTACCGGTTCGCCCGGTGTGATCGCAAGCGTCGCCAGCCAGTCCTCGCCGTTGCGCGTCAGGGTGTGCGATGTGACGCGCGCATCATAGTAGCCAAAAGGTTTCAGCGCCTCACGCGCCTGCCGCGGAGCGCGATCGTGAAGCCGGCGAACGGCAGCATCCGAGAGATCCTCGCGTTCCGCATAGCGCAGCAGATCGAGCCGCGCGCGAACGTTGTCAGCCATTTCACCCTCGACACCGCTGAGTTCCACGCGGATGCGCGCCTCGATCGGCCCGCTCAGCAGCAGAGCCAGCAACGCGGCGAGACACGACGCGGCAAATCCAGGGTGTGCAGGCATGACTCGCGCGCGCCCCGGATCAGTGCGCCAGATTGTCGATGTGCAGCGGCGGCAACGCATCGGCCGGCGTGAAGCCCAGCACCTGCGCATAGAAGCTGAACTCGGCGGCGATGCATCTGGAGATGGTCTCCGCCTGGCGAAAGCCATGCCCTTCGTCGGCAAACGACAGCATCGCCACCGGGACCCCGCGAGTACGTAGCGCCGCTGCCATACGTTCGGACTGATCCGGTGGTACCACCCGATCGCGCAGACCCTGGAAAAAAATCACTGGACGCCGCAGTCGCTGCGCATGATGCAGCGGCGAGCGCTCGCGCATGCGTGTAACCCGCTGCGCATCATCGCCGATCAAGGTGCGATCGTAGCCTGCCTCGAACCGATGGGTAATGGCGAACAGGGATTCCAGGTCGGCAACTCCGTAGTAGCTTGCGCCAGCGGCGAAAGTGTCGTGAAAAGTCAGCGCGCACAGCACTGTGAAGCCGCCCGCGCTGGATCCGCTGATCACCAGGCGAGAGGGGTCGGCCAGGCCTTGCGCGGCCAGCCAGCGTGCGCCCAGACAGCAGTCCTGTACATCTGTGACTCCCCAGCCGCCGTAAAGTTTTTGCCGATAGGCACGACCGAAGCCGGTGCTGCCGCGATAATTGACATCGAACACGGCGAAGCCGCGGCTGGTCCAGAACTGCACTCGTGCATCGAATCCAGGCGCTGCCGCGCCGGTGGGACCGCCGTGGCAGCGCACGAGCAGCGGGGGGCGCTCGCTGGCTGCGGCCTGGCCCTGCGGATTGGTCGGTGGATAGTAGAGTCCATAGGCATGTTCGCCGTCCGCTGTTGGAAAGCGCAGCGCCTGTGCCTGGGATACCTCCTCCAGCGGAATGCCCGCAAGGCCCGCCTGTCGCAGTGCCCGCGTACCACCATCGCGCCAGCGCAGCACGGTGTCGCCACGCGTCGCCGAAGCCGCAAGCCACACCGCGCCTTCTCCCGGGCGCGCCGAGAGATGCTCGATCGTTACCCAGTCGCCTTCGATGACCTCGCTTCGGCCTGTGGCAAGGAATACTCGCTCAACACGGCCGAATCCTTTGTGCGTCACCGCACACAGGACGCTGGCGCGATCGGCGAAACCGTAGGTGGAGGTTCTGAAGACCCACTGCGGCAGGCCGATGTCGCCATCGGGACAGTACACTGGTACCACGTCCTTGCCACTCAGCCGATACAGATTCCACCAGTCGCGACGGTCGCTGATGAAATACAGGTTCGCGTCCGGCCCCCAACGCGGTTGGCATACGGACTCCCCTGGACCGCCGGCCACAACAACGGGGTCTTGTGCAAGCCCATCGGCGTCGAGTTGAGCCAGCCACAGGCGCGTGCTGTCCCATGGCATGTCGGGACTGCGCCAGCTCAGCCAGGCGAGCGTTCGGCCATCCGGGCTTGGGCAGGGGGCGGCATAGAAGTCCTCACCCTCGGCCAGTACCGTGACGCCGCCACGGTCCATGTCGATCGCCACCAGTTGCTGGCTGATCTGTGAGTCGCTGCGTCGTTCCCTGACGCACAGCAGGCGTCGGCGGCCGATATCGATCACTAGGTCGGCGTAATCGTCCCGGCCGCCGGCACACACCAGCCGAAGGCCGGACTCATCGACACAGTAAATGCCGTGATCGCCGGCATTGACGAACCACAGCTGGGCTGCGTCCACCGCCCATGCGCCCCCACCATATTCGTTGACGGCGCTGCGCACGCTGTAGCCCGCTGGCACCAGGTCGCGCGTGCGACCGTCGGGCTCGGCTGCGACAACCACACTGCGACCCTGCTCACCGGGGCGTCCCTCCAGCCAGAGGGTGCGCTGGCCCTGGACGCGTGGCTCAGAAAGGCGCAGACCGGCACGCCCCACCAGCGCCGGTGTCACCGGTGAGGACCAGCTGCCGTAAGGAAGGGTTATGCGTCGGCCGGACATGGCGCATTGTCGAACTTGAGCTGAATGGTCGACTCACCGTCGATGCGGCCCGCCGAGGCGAACCGCCGTTCACGCCAGTGCAGAACGCCGCGGGTGTCGAGCAGCAGTACGCTGGAGCAGCGGGTGCCGTAGTCGGCGCCGTCGATGAAGATCGCAGACAACGCCCGTTCCCTGGCCGGCGGCAGGCCGGTATCTGGCAGCAGGTGGGGGGCGGCAGTGGTGCGGTCGGCCAGCAGCGTGAACGCCGCCTCATACAACGGTTCGATCTCATCGTGGCTAGCCAGCGCTGCGCCAAGTGTGGCGCGCGCGAGCACGGTTTTCGGCCAATCCACGCCCGGCG
>CAYLNP010000317.1:878-2664 GCA_964384925.1 uncultured Woeseiaceae bacterium | reverse complement strand
GGGATGGCGTACCCCATCAGCGACTGGTCGAGATTGCTCAGCGTCCAGCCAAGCAGGCAGATCAGGAACACGCGCATGGGCGGGCCGCGCAGGGAATCGAGGTGATCGCTCAGGGTCTGGCGCATCTGTGGGGCCTTCCATGTCCGCATGCCGGCGGTCTCGCCGGGAAACCGGGCGCCAGCATGCTTGCGCGCGCCCCCTGTAGTAAAGTGTCCGGACAGGAACCTCGGCAACGCAAGGAAAATCCGCCATGCCCAGCGAACTCGTTCATGACCTGAAAATCCCCCGCCAGCTCGATGAGAAGGCGCGCCAGGACTTCGTGTCCTCGCTGCGCGGTTTCATCCTGCACGACATGGCCAACGATCTGCGCGAGGTCTATCACCGCGACGTGCTGCCGGTGGCCACGCGCGAGCTGGGCCGGGAGCCTGCCACCAGCGGCGAGGTGCACAAGGCACTGAAGTCGAACCTGAGCTTCCGGCTCTACAGCGCGATGCGCGTGAACGCCCAGGAAATGACCTGGGACTCGGTGCGCCCGCAGGTGCAGCGCAACGCCGCAGCGATCAACGAGAAGGTTCGCCACTACACGCGCAAGGCCAAAGGCTCGCTTGCGCTGGACCCCAAACTCGAGGTGCCGCGAAGCGTCAGCGCACTGGACGTGCACCTGATGCCCGGCAACTACAACCGGGAATTCACCGCAGACGATGCCACGCAAGGGGCGGTCTACGACAACGGGTCGCAGGTGTTCTTCATGGGCCTGCTGGGTCCCGACCAGGGCGACATCGGCCGCTCGATCGCGCGCTTCATCCGTGCACGCTACCCGGAACTCGAGCCTGCTCGCATCCTGGACCTGGGCTGCACGCTGGGTCACAACACCGTGCCCTGGGCGCAGACTTACCCCGAGGCTGAAGTTCATGCGGTGGATGTCTCCGCCCCGGTGCTGCGCTACGCGCTGGCGCGCAGCGAGGCCCTGGGCAGCGCCATTCACTATCACCAGATGAACTCCACGACGCTGGCTTTCGAGGACAACAGCTTCGATGTCGTGTGGTCGTCGATGTTCCTGCACGAGGTGCCGCTGAAGAACATCCGCGCCACGCTCAAGGAAGCCTACCGCGTGCTCAAGCCCGGTGGGCTGATGCTGCACATGGAACTGCCGCCCAACAAGGCGCTGCCGGCCTACGACGGTTTCTACCTGGACTGGGACAGCTGGTACAACATGGAGCCGTTCTACAAGACCTTCCGCGATCAGGATCCCGCAAAGCTCGTTGCAGAGGCGGGCTTCTCGCCCGACAACTTCATCGAACACGTCGTGCCCAGCGTCAACTGGTATGGCGAGGAGGTCTTTGCCAAGGCGATCGGCGAGAGTACGGCCGTGGGCAAGGATACCGGTCGGCTGGCCGAAGGGGTGTCCTGGTACTGCTTCGGCGCACGCAAATGAGCGAGCAGGATATTTCACTGCCGCGCAGTACGCGCGGCCGACGCCCGCATTTTTTCGAGAACCCCGAGACCGATGTGCTGATGTCGGTGGTGCTGGAACTCGCAAGTGAACTGTCGGTGCTCTACGACCGCGTGGATGCGATGCAGCGGGTCATGGATGCCAGCGGGACGCTGTCACGCGATGCGCTCGAAGGGTTCGAACCTACGGAAGAACAGGCCGCCGAGCGCGCGGCGCGGCGTCAGGAATACATGCAGCGGCTGTTTCGCGTGGTGCGCTCCGAAGCCGCCGTGTTTCCCACCAGTCAGGCCGAAGAGGTCCTGGCGACTGTGGAGCAGGCGCTCTCGGAGTAGG
>CAYLNP010000317.1:274-868 GCA_964384925.1 uncultured Woeseiaceae bacterium | reverse complement strand
ACCTCACACGTCACGTGATGATCTACCGTGGCAGCAGTGAGGCGATGGGGGGACGATGAATCAGGGGGAAACTACCATGTCCGACGTTCTTGAGGTGCCCGACCTGGGCTACCTGAATTCACTGCTGGTCGAGAAATTCCGCGTAAAGCGCCAGCCCGTGGCGATCACGCTGTGCCGGGATGCGCCACCACCGGGCTACGAGCCTGTAAAGATCGTTGCGTGCGGGGTGGTGCGTGCCGCCGAGGGCGGTCGAAAGGTCTATGTGGATGCCGACAACCACGACTGCTGGGTGGGCCAGTTCCACCTGGGCTGGCTGCCAAGAGCCGACGGCTACATCACCGAGGGCCACTACCTCACGGATGCTCAGGGCTTCTACACGCCGGAGGCCGCCGCGCGCAACAAGGCTCAGAGTCATTCGCTGCCGGAGGGCCGCATCCGTGCACTGGCCGCCGCGCCGTTGGACCAGGTACCGGACGGCGTGAACGTGGATCTGCTCATCTGCGTGGTTGATCCGCAGCGGGCGATGCAGATCGCAGGCGCGGCCAGCGTGCGTGAAGGCGCGTTCCCGATCGGCGAACTCGGGGCGAGCAGCAA
>CAYLNP010000317.1:0-264 GCA_964384925.1 uncultured Woeseiaceae bacterium | reverse complement strand
TTCGATCTTCGCTGCGCCGGTGAACACCGGCAACAGCGTGTTCGCCATCGGCGACGGGGGCGGGCGCATGCACAACCGGCTCGACGCCACGGAAATGTTTGTCTCCATCCCGCGGGCGCACTTCCGCTACATCGTCGAGCTGATCGAGAACTTCCGCATAGATCCGAAGAAGATGCGCGAGGTGATCATGCCCTCGCATGCGGCGAAGGCCGCGGGCGAGGTCGGTTGAGGCTATGCGATGTCCCCTTCCTGCCCGCAGGCGAC
>CAYLNP010000316.1:0-2673 GCA_964384925.1 uncultured Woeseiaceae bacterium | reverse complement strand
AATTCACGAAGCATGACCTTGCCCGTTTGATGTAATTGATCAGCAGGCGGTGGCGGGATCTGATCCAAAAGCCAGCCCAGGTAGAGTGCTTTTTCACCAAGGAGATACTGGGCATGATCCGGCGGGCTGCTTACGAATAGACCTTCCCGCATGTCAAAGTATGGGCATGCTGCACTGTAGAAGCCGCCTGGTTGAAACCCCAGAAAGGCACTGAGGTCTAACAAAAATCGATACAGAAAAGTGGTGAAATCGGTGTCCAACTGATCCAGTCGGATGAATTTTCCTATGATGTCATCAAACAAAAGGGGATAGGGCTCTGCCTGGGAAAGCACATTCCGCAGGACCTCCACCATGAATAGGCCGATGGCACTGCGTCGTATATCCAGGTGGAGATGCTGGTACCAATACGAAGGGGTTATTTCCTTTAGTCTTTTGAGGGTCGGTCTTTCATGGTGGTAGGCCACTACATTGAGTTGGGTCATCACCTGAAACAGACTTCCCGGCATCCGGGATTTAGGTTTTCTTACGCCCTGGACCAAATAGGACTGCAAGCCCAGATCGCGGCTGTATAAATCCACAATGAGGCTGGTTTCACCGTATTTCAACTGCCGCAATATGATTCCCTGGGTTTTTACCAGCATGGTGCAAAGTTACATGTTGTGTACCTTAATCAAAGCTAAACATCAACGGGGAGGTGACATGTAAATTAATATATCAAGGCTTCCCGGGAAGGTACCTTGGGTGTAGATGTGGGTGTAAACGGCGAAAAAGCTTTGGCATTTAATTTTGCGATATGGGCATTCAAGATGCTTAAATATGGAGAATAGTATAGAATTTAAAGGGATGCTCGGATAATTATTCCTAACTTTCGTCGAGAAGCACTTCACTTTGGTCGTGATTCCAATTTTCAGGCTGCCAGGCCATTTACCTTTGCATTGTAATTAAAACGAAATGTCATGATGACCCAATTATTAGCTTTTGCAATGTTGTTCAATGTATTTATGGTTTCACCCAACAATGAACCAACCGATTTATGCCGGCAATATGACCTGCATGGCGAATTTGCCAGTGAAAAAGCCCGCTATGCGGCTGATTTAACCCAAGGGAATTGGGTATTGGAATCAGAGCGGCTTGATGGCGGATCCGGTCGGATGATTTTCCATGATTTTGGCATGGCCGATGAGATAATCCATGAGAAAGATGGTAATTTCAGTTACAACCGGGTTTTGTGGACTATAGAAGTCTATAATAACACCCACTTTTTAGTGGTCACCCACCTGGATCAGGATAGAAATACCAACCTCTACAGGATGGATATGCATTGTAAAGGCATTGACTTGACAGATGCCGCCTCACATGAATTGATCCGCCTGAGATATGACGGGTCCAAAGGGGACGCTGCGATAAAAAAAGCCCATTACCTGACCGGGGCCTGGATGAATGTAGATTATCCCTTTGAAGTAACCGATGATATAATGAATTGCGGCACTTTTGAAACTATGAAAGGTGCATTCATGCAAATTTCATTCTGGGAGAACGGCACATTTGTCAGAGACTACGGGAACGCCGGCAAAACAGTAAGTATGAAAGGATACTGGGATATTACCCCGGACGGTCGCTATCTGTTGCTACATTACCGTAACTCAGAGAAGGAAGCCAGCCACACTGTGGTGGCGCAATTGCTGGTGGCTGAAGACGGCACCCTGAGTATCATGCATAAAAATGAACCCACAGATGGTGATGATTTCTTCTGTACGCCTACCAGGAAGTTTACGTTTGAGCGCTGGGCGGCTAAAGGCTAACGAAGTTTGGTTTGGTTGAATTATATAAAAAAGGGTCATTCCGTATGGAAATGACCCTTTTTTTCTTAGGGAAAATAGAGAAAACCAAGACTTATTTTCTGTAAAAATATTTCAGGTAAGCCATTGTAGAGTTTAAGCTTCAATGGCCAACAAATATGGTTGCAAGGCAAGCGTAGAACTTACCTAAGGGATTAAGAAGGTGATTATCAGAAGGATAATTGAAAATTCTTATTGTATATCCAGATTAGCAAAACCACAAATAGCAGTACAAAGATGATGCCCCTGAGCACACATCCGCCTTTCCAGCCGAAATCAGTTTGACTTGTCATAGTGTTTATCTTAAAATCTCCGCAAAGAAAAGGCAAAAAATAGAATTGGTGTTATACCTAACCATTTTTTCCCGGAATATTATTAGCGCCCTCCCCATATTGCGCCGGATGCTTCCGCCTCAAAAATTCGTAAACAGGCAATAATTAAGGGATTTGGGGGTTTTCAAAAGTGGGTACTATCTTTATGTATTCAAGCGAGACCTTTTAGAATTCCGGGAGGGATGATGGGATGGTCCAATCTTCAATGATAATGTTAAACGCGCTATGACAAGACGATTCTTTTGGATTGGGGTGATTCTTTTTTGTACTTATACCGGGGCTTTTGCTCAGGAAATGCCCTTAAGCATCGGACAATGGCGGTCCCAACTGCCCTACAATTTTGGACAGGCCATCACCCAAAGCGAAGAGAAAATCTACTACGCTGCGAATCAATCCCTCCTTTCTATTCACAAAACGGATAAAACGCCCCAATTCTACAGCCGCATCGATGGCATGACGGAGCATGATATTATCCGTCTGAATTTCAACGAAGTGCAACAGGT
>CAYLNP010000315.1:0-2683 GCA_964384925.1 uncultured Woeseiaceae bacterium | reverse complement strand
AGCAGAACGGTCGTCCTTTCTTCTCGCGCACCATCGGGCTGTCGGCGTCCGGGGAGCCGGTGGATCTGGTGGCCGGCGCCAAGGTCACGGGGCGTGTCGGCCAGTGGAATCTGGGTCTGCTGGGTGTCCGCCAGGATGCCGCCGGGCCGGTCGATGCCGACGAACTGCTCGTGGCGCGCGCCTCGGTCGATGTTCTGAGTACATCGACTCTCGGCATGATCGCCACCTTTGGCGATCCGCGCTCGAATCTCGACAGCTGGCTTGTCGGCGGGGACTGGAACTTCCGCACGACCGGCTGGCTGGGCGGTCGTGCCGTGGAGGCCGGGACGTGGGTGCAGCGCTCGTATACGCAGGGGCTGACCGGTGACGATGTGGCCTGGGGCCTGCGCATGGCGCTGCCCACTGACCAGCTTGAATTGCGCGCCAGCATCGTCGAACTGCAGCGCAACTTCCGACCGGCCATGGGCTTCGTCAATCGTCGCGACATCCGTCAGTACGACGCCAGGCTCTACCGTCGGTGGCGCGAGCCCCTGCCCTGGCTGCGGGCCTGGCGCAGCGGCCTGGAAACACAACAGATCACCGACCTGGACGGGCGGCTGGAAAGCGCGTCGGTCAGGCTCGTACCGGCCGATATCCAGTTCGCCAGTGGCGACCTCTTCAACGTCTACTGGTTGCGTCAGCGCGAGGTACTCGACCGGGCATTCGAGATCGTCCCGGCGCTGGTGATCGAACCGGGAATCTACAATTTCCAGCGGCTCGGCCTGAGCCTCACGGGTGCGGGTTACCGGCGGGTGTCACCGATTCTGCGGCTGGAGACCGGGGATTTTTTCGGCGGGCGCCGCAGCGACGCCACGCTGGGCGCCTCCTGGGCGCCGAATCGTCATCTGCTGTTCGATGCCAGCTACGGGATCAATCGGCTTCGTCTTGACTCAGGCGACTTCACCACCCGCCTGATGACGCTGCGGGCGAATGTCGCGTTCAACGTCCGGTGGGCGTGGACCAACAGTCTGCAATACGACAATGTGTCCCGGCGCCTGGGCGTGAACAGTCGTCTGCGTTACGTGCCGAGGCTGGGCCAATCGTTGACGATCGTGCTGAATCACGACTTCGAGGTGGAGGAGGGCGCCGATATCCGCCGGCAGATCCGTTCGCGCCAGCGCGAATTCAGCACCCGGCTGAGCTACACGTTCCGCTACTGACTCGCGCGCTGTCGCGGGGGCGCCACGGCTGGTTCATCGAAAAGCCTCGTCAATTGGTATTTTTTTGCTCGATATGCTCCCCGGGCGTGTGCATTTCGCGAAGCGTGGATTGCAACCGCGAATCAAGGCTGCTGCGCGCGAAAATTGCCTGCGCGCCTGATTACCTCTGAAACGCGCCATGCTAATAAGGCTGTCGGCCGCATTCGAGTGCGCGCCCAGCCAATTCGACCGGATACCGGCATCAACAAGATCGAGGGGTGACTCATGGGGATTCGCAGCACACGCAACACACGTCTGATCATGGCCATGGGCGCGGGCGTGCTCGGCGCCGCGCCGGTGACCGCAGTGCATGCCCAGCAGGCTGGCAGCCGCGCCGCGCTGGATGAGATCGTCGTCACCGCCCGCAAGTCCGAGGAGCGCCTTCAGGACGTGCCGATCTCCATCTCGGCCTTCACGGACAGCGATATTCAGGCCGCAGGTATCCGCGACGTCGTCGATATCGCCTCCCAGACCCCCGGTTTCTCCTTCCTGTCGGGCTTCGGACGTGCCGGCGCCGGCGACGGCGGTAGCAGCTCCAGCCGCCCCGCGATCCGCGGCATGTCCAATATCCTCGGCACCGCGAATGCCTCGTTCTTCGTCGATGGCATTTTCTTCTCCTCGAACATCACCTCTCTGCAGCTCGACAACCTCGAGCGCGTGGAGGTGATCCGCGGTCCGCAGTCGGCCCTGTTCGGCCGGCAGACCTTCGGCGGCGCGATCAACTTCATCACCCGCAAGCCGAGTGACGAATTCCGTGGCCAGTTGAATGCCAGGGTGGGGGAGAACAGCCTGTACGACGTCTCCGGCTTTGTCAGCGGACCGCTGATCAGCAATGTGCTCTTCGGTGAGGTCAACGCCCGCTACTATGATTTCGGCGGCGACTATCGAAACGCCAATACCGGCGTCAAGGACATAAACGCCCAGAGCTCCAAGAGCGTGGGCGCAAAGCTTCGCTTCACGCCAAACGAGCGGCTGGACATACTGCTGCACGCGGCCGTCTCTGCGGACCGGGACCTGGGCTATGCCTCGACCCGTTATCTGGACGACTCGCTGAACTGTTTCCTGCCGACCATTGTCGGCGCAGTGCCACCGATTCCGGGCGGGATCCCGGTGTCCTCCACACGCACGCGCGGCTGGCTGTGCGGGCAGCTGGAGACACCCGACGAGGTGGCCTACGACAACGAGGGCCTGCGCGAACTGGGCCATGTCGGCCTGGAGCGCGAGACGTTCCGTTCGGATCTGACCATCAACTACGATTTCGTCAACGACTGGTCGCTGACTGCTACGTCGGCGTTCAACCACAGCTGGAACGTGAACGGATTTGACAACGATCTTGGCATCCGTGGCGTGCGCAACTTGACGATCGGGCGCACTGGACGTCAGGACGTCAGCCACGAGCTGCGGATGATGTCACCGCGCGACCGCAGGCTTCGCGGGCTGTTCGG
>CAYLNP010000314.1:0-2700 GCA_964384925.1 uncultured Woeseiaceae bacterium | reverse complement strand
GGCCGGTGGCCTGCGCCAGATGCTGGATGTCGCCGAAGAGCTGGTGACGCTGGAGCAATCAGCGCGCTGAAAGCGCGCCTGACGGCTGCAGATCGCCCCGGGACCCGGTGCTTCGGACCTGAGCCCGGGTGCGTCGCGTGACGCCTGTCACGTTCGCCGGCGCCGCATCGCTACGTGGGTCGCAATCTCCGAAAATATTCGCTCAACGCGTATTGAATTGCGTTTGACCTGACCCCAAGATTGCTGCGCGGTCAGGACAGCCTTATGTCATCCCGACCGCGGGTCCATCGGCAGCCTTGCTGCAGATGGCGAAGCGTCAGTCGGAGAATGGCATGAGCGACTTCAAACATTACGACGAAGACACTGAAGACAGCGATTTCGTCTACGACGAGGATTTCGACGCCGAGACGTTTCTCGACACGATGACGGATACGACGCAACTGCGCCGCCGCCCGTCGCGCGCGAAGAGCGGGCGCTCGGCGCTGGAGCTCATCGAGAGACGCAACGAGGAACGCTGGCTGCGGGCGCAACTCAGCGATCTGGACGACGAGCTGACCCACTAGCTCGAGGCTGTCAAGTCAGGCCCGGGCGACGTTGTGATCCGTGGCCGAGTGATAGTAGTCGCTCGACTCGGCGAATTCCTGAATCAGGCGTCTGATCTCGGCGACGCGCAGCTCTGCCGTGCAGATGGCGGAGCATTCCTCGCAATCCCGATCCTCGCAGGGCTGATGGGCGTACAGCCACCAGTGAACGGCGCCGGCGAGCAGGCCATCAGCGATGTCGCGCAGGTCAGCGTCTGGTTGACGGTCGGCAAGCCGATTGCCCAGCTCGATCAGCTGTCGGGCAGTGTCATCGTAGGTTTCGGATTCCTGGTTCATCGTATCCGCGGGCTGACTGTCGGGGGAGTGGACCGTCATGATACCGCACGCGACTGCCCGGCCGCCGAATCCGAACGGCGGGCCTCATTCGGTCTGATTCGCGGATTTCGCATCTGTCGGGCGCTGCTCTGCGTCTGCGTGAAAGCGGAAGCGGTTGCGCCCCCCCTGCTTGGCCGCGTACATCGCCTCGTCGGCTCGCTTGAGCAGCACCTCGGGCTCTTCGGCATCCTCGGGATAGCGCGCGATTCCGATGCTGACCCCCAGAACGGCGGGCTCACCGTCGGTGACATCCAGCGGGGTCTCGAGGCATGCGAGCAACTTGGCTGCCACCTGCGCGGCATGCTCCGGATGCGGCATCGGTCCGAGCAGGACCGCGAATTCATCCCCGGACACGCGCGCCAGCGAGTCGGACTCCCGCAGCGTGGCGGAAAAGCGCCGCGCAACTTCGGTCAGCGCACGATCACCTGACTGGTGACCATGCGTGTCGTTGAGCGCCTTGAAGCCGTCGAGGTCCATGAACAACAGCGCAAGACCCTCCCCGGCCCTGCGCGCCTGGCGAATGCGCTCATGCAGGCGATCGAAGAACAGCGCGCGGTTGGGCAGACCGGTGAGCTCGTCATAGTGCGCGCGACGCTCCAGCTCACGGGCCATGCGACGTTCCTCGGTGACGTCGCGCACGATCGAGACAAGGCGGACGACCTGCTCGTCGTGGGTATCGATCGGCGAGACGGTGACGGCGGCGATATAGCGCTGGCCGTCGCGACGCGTCGCCGCCATCTCGCCACGCCAGGTTTCGCCCCGCGCAAGCGCCGGGAGCATCTGCTCATAAAGCTTTTCGCGTTCCGCCTCGTCGGCGATGACATGGAACTGCTCGCCGGCGATCTCCTCGGCAGAATAGCCCGTCAGGCGTTCGTAAGCCGGATTCACGTACTCGACCTTGCCGTCTGTAGTGCGGATGGACACACCTTCAGCGGCCTCCTCGATCGCGGCCACCCGGGCGGCCAGGGCCTCGCGCAGCGCCCGCTGGGCGGTGACCTTGCGGGTGATGCCAACGATCTCGCGGCTCTCACCACCTTCACCGTCGAGCAGGTCCATGACGATGTCCACCCAGTCGGTGGTGCCGTCACGACGCCGCTGCTCAAGTTCGAATCGCGAGCGCCGCAGGCGCCCGTGACTTCGGACGTATGCCAGCTCCTCTGCCACCATGCGCTGCGCTTCGGGCGAAGCCAGGCAGTCCACGATCGTGATCTTGAGTACCTCGCGCGCGGAGAAACCCGTCTGCTCCTCCACAGAGGGGCTCACATAGGTGAAGCGTCCATCGAGGTCTGCAGTCCAGATGATGTCGTTCGTGGTCTCCGCCAGTGAGCGGAAACGCCGCTCACTCTTGCGCAGGGCCGCTTCGGTGTTGCGCGCATCGGTGACATCCAGTGCCATCGACACCACCACCTGGTCAGATTGGCCCCGGCCGATCACCGCATGGCGCCAGTCGCACAGCAACAGCGTGCCGTCCTGGCGCAGATTGTGCGTCAGCGTTGTCGTCACGCTGGTGGTCTGCATCGTACGCGTGACCGCATCCTGGAAATCCAGCATCGCGGGCTTGGCCACCAGCAGATCCAGGAAGTCGCGTCCGAGTACCTCCTCGCGCGACCAGCCGAACAGCTTTTCGGCGGCATCGTTCCAGTCGAGCACCCGGTGCGCATGATCCGACACGACGATGGCGACCGGTGCCGCCTCGTAGAACACGCGATACCGCGCGGCAGCCCCCTTGAGACCGCGGCCCCGACGCTGCTGCACAACGAGAAACGAAAGCATCAGCGCCACC
>CAYLNP010000313.1:0-2706 GCA_964384925.1 uncultured Woeseiaceae bacterium | reverse complement strand
CCGCGCAGCTCATCATCGGCGACGAGCAGTTCTGGGTCAGCGTACCGGAGCTCTCCGACTACTGGTTCGGCGACTACCTGCTGCTGTGGCAACCCGTCACGGACGGCGGCCGTGTGCTCAGTGCCGGCATGCGCGACGAGGGTGTGGTATGGCTGCGCCGCACGCTTGCGGCGCTCACCGATGCGCCGCTGCCGCCGGAGGATTCGACGCTGTTCGACAGCACGGTCGATGAGCGCGTTCGCGAGTACCAGAGGGCCCGCCGTCTGGCCGTGGACGGACTGGTCGGGCCCCGCACCATGATCATCATGCAAGGTGAACTCGCCGATCCGGGCGTGCCCATGCTCGGTGAGCGTCGCTGACATGTCGATCATTCTCGATGCGCTGAAAAAATCCGAGAACGAACGGCGGCGCCAGGAGCGCCCTGGGTTTGCCGATCTGCCGAGCGCGGCACCGCGTACCCAGATGCCGCCCTGGATCCTGCTGAGCCTGGGCGCGGCAAGCACACTGCTGGTGGTACTGGGCATCGCATTCCTTTATCTGCAGGCGCGCGACGTGACACCACGAGCGGACATCCCGGCTGCCAGCGCCGTGCGCTCGCAGGACAGCACCCGTGCCTCAGGCACTCTCGAGGAGGATCCGTGGGGCGATGACGTGGCACGCGACTATGCGCCCACGCTGCCGCCGGAGCGCAGTGTCCGCTCGCTGGCCCGGGAAGTACCACCGACACCTGCGCCGACTTCAAACAGTGGCAGCGCGACGATGACCCGACCCGGCGAGTCCGTCGCCACGCCTCCGGCGGCTGCGACACGCGGTACGGCCGAGCCGGCCAGCGCGACGCCGGACCTGCCCTCTGCAGAAGAACTCGCCGCACGCGGCGAACTCACCATTCCGGACCTGCACATGGACCTGCATGTCTATGACGCCGATCCGGCGCAGCGTCTCGTGTTCATCAACGGAAGGCGATTGCGCCAGGGCGACGAGGTCAGCCGGGACCTGCGGGTGCACGAGATTCTTGCCGACGGAATCGTGCTGCAACAGGGCAGTACCCGCTTCATCCTGCCACGCGACTGACCAGCAGCGGGCCCGACATGCAAGACGCCGCGCCGGTGACCGCGCACAGCATCGCCTACCTCGACGGCACGCGCCTCCGGCGCGCACTGCGTGCGGGCATTGCGCGCCTGCTGGCGGGCCAGGACCATCTCAACAAGATCAACGTCTTTCCGATCCCCGACGGGGACACCGGCACGAACATGGCGCTGACCATGCACTCGGTGCTCCAGGTGCTGCAGGCCACCCGTGAGCGCCATGCCGGCCGCACGCTCAGCAGCGTGGCCGATGCCGCGCTCGATGGTGCCCGCGGCAACTCCGGCGCCATTCTGGCGCAGTTCTTTCAGGGACTTTCGGATGCCACCATCGACCTGTCGCGCCTGGCACCTGCCGATTTCGCGCGCGCGGTGGGCAGCGGGGCGCAGTACGCTCGCGAGGCGCTGAGCGATCCTCGCGAAGGCACCGTGCTGTCCGTGCTCGCCGATTTTGCCCAGGAGATTCAGCAACGCGTGGCCAACGGTGCACGTGACTTCGGCGAACTGCTCGGCGAGGGGCTGACCCGGGCACGTGCGTCGCTGGCCTGCACGCCGGACAAGCTCGAGGCACTGCGCCGCGCAGGCGTCGTCGATGCGGGCGCGGAAGGCTTTGTGATGCTGCTCGCAGGCATGCACCGTTACCTCACTGCCGGTTCTCTGCGCGAGCCGCCGCCCGACATACCGGCGGTCGAGTTGCTGACATCAGAGGAGGTGCTCGCACACGATCATGGCGACGAGACCCATCGCTACTGCACCGAGTGCATGGTCACCGGCGAGGACATCGACCGCCGACGTCTGCGCGAGGCGCTCGGTGCGCTGGGCAGCAGCCTGGTACTCGCGGGCACGCATTCGAAATGCAAGATCCATATCCATGTCGATGCGCCACAGCAGGTGTTCCGCCTGGCAGCGGACTTCGGCCGCGTGTCCGGCGAGAAGGCCGATGACATGTTCCGACAGCAGGCCACGGCGCACCACACGAGCGCGCAGCGGGTCGCCGTGATCACCGACTCCGCCGCTGATATCCCGGACGAGGAATTCGAACGGCTGAATCTGCAGATGGTGCCGGTACGCGTGATCTTCGGCGAGCGCAGCTACCTCGACAAGGTGAGCCTGTCGAATGCCGACTTTTTCCGCGAGCTTGCGGAAAACCCGGCGCATCCCACGACCTCCCAACCGGCACCCGGGGATTTCCGGCGACTCTACGAGTTCCTGGCCTCGCACTATGATCACGTGGTCTCGGTGAACCTGAGCACGCGCGTCAGTGGCACACTGCAGGCGGCCAGATCCGCGGCGAGCCGCGTCAAGCCTTCCGGCAAGGTGCGCATCGTCGACAGTCGCAATGTCTCGCTGGGCCAGGGGCTGATCGTCATGCATGCCGCACGCTGCGCGCAGGCGGGCATGGAGGTGGATGCGATCGTGGCAGAGACAGAACGCGTCGCGGCCGAGACGTACTCGTTCGGATTGTTGCGTGATCTCAGCTACGCGGTACGCGGCGGACGGGTACCGAAGTCGAAAAAATTTATCGCCGACCTGCTGGGGCTGGCACCGGTGCTGTGGACTACGCCGGAGGGCCTCGTCACGGCCGGTGGCGCCATCTTCGGCCGACGCAGGGCACTGTCGAAGT
>CAYLNP010000312.1:501-2708 GCA_964384925.1 uncultured Woeseiaceae bacterium | reverse complement strand
GCGTGGCGCTGAGCGTGCAGGAAGCCACCCGCCACCATGTGCAGCTGGAAGGACATTTTCCCAGCGGCTGCCAGCGGTTCCAGATGACCCGGCGTGTGCTCCAGCCAGAGAGCTACGCGTGGAGTCTGTTCGATGTGTACTGGCGCCAGCTTGGTGGCGAACTTCAGGGCGGCTGGCGCCTGGGCGCGCTGCCTGAGAATAGTGGCAAGGTTCGGCCCACGTACGTGCATCACTCGCGCCCGCTGGGCGAGATCATTCGCCTGGTCAACAAGTACAGCAACAACGTGATGACGCGCCATCTCGAACTCACGCTGGGGGCTGAGCGCTTCGGGGCGCCGGCCACGCCGGCGAAAGGCGAACGGGCGATTCGCGAGGTGCTCGAGTTCCACGGCATCGACACGCTCGGCATGGTGCTCGACAACTCTGCAGGCCTGTCGCGCAATGTACGCATCTCGGCGCGCCAGCTAGGCACGCTGCTCTCGGTCGCATGGCAGGCGCCCTACATGCCGGAGTTCGCCTCTTCGCTGTCACTCTCGGGGCTTGACGGCACTCTGCGCCAACGCTTCCAGGGTCAGCCCGTGCAGGGACGCATGCACCTGAAGACCGGCACGCTGGATCACGTCTCGGCGATCGCCGGTTACGTGCAGAGTGCAGATAACCGGCGCTACGCAGTGGTGCTGATGGTCAATACGCTGAATGCGCACCGCGGGCTGGGTGAAGAGCTGCAGGATGCGCTGTTGAACTGGACGTATCGGCAGTAGGCAGTACCATAGGATTTTTGCTGCCATCTGCCAGCTGCAGACTCCATAGCGAGGGCAGCGGGGGTCCTGTCTTTAGCCTGCCCGCCGCATCCCACAGGGATCGGAAAGACGCCGGTCTGAGGTATGATGAGTCAACAAAAATTCATACCACTCAGGAATCAACCGCCCATGCAGTCACCGCTCTCCGGCACCTTTGCCGGTTTTGTCCTGTCCGCACTTGGCACTGCCGCGGCTGCCCAGATGCCCGAACGCGCCACGCCAGCCGGCGATCCCACCGACCGCGACCCCCAGGAAATCATCGTCGTCGCCTCGCCGATCGTCGACGAAAACCGCCGCGACGGCTTCGCCTTCGACACCACGGTCGTGTCCGCACGCCAGATCGAGAATCTCAACGCGCTCGACCTGGCCAGCGCCTTGCGACGTACCCCCGGGGTTTCGATCTCGCGCTCCAATCCGGTCGGTGCGTTCGGCGGTGGAGAGGGTGGCGCCGTGTTCATCCGCGGCCGCGGCCAGAGCCGTCCGGGCGCCGACATCCAGACCTTCATTGACGGCGTGCCGGTGTACATGGGCGTGTGGAACCATCCGCTGCTGGACATCCTGCCGGTCAATGCCGTGGATCGCGTCGAGGTGTTCAAGAGCCCGCAGCCGCACCGCTTCGGCAATGCGGTCGCGGCGGTCGACCTGCAGACGCGACGGCCCGCCGGCGGCGAGCGCCAGGGCCAGCTGCGTGCCCAGGTCGGCCGCTTCGATACGCGCGGCGTGCAGGCCGACCAGGCGTGGAGCGGCGAGCGCTGGGGCATGCTGATCGGCGGCAACCTGATGCGATCCGATGGCCATCGTCCGGACGGTGAGGGCAGCCTGAAGAGCCTGTTCGCACGCGTCGGTTTCGATCTCGATGACCACTGGAGCCTGGATGTGCTGGCGCTGGGCAGCGACAACGAGGCCTCCGATCCTGGGCCGGTCGGCCAACCTGCCCTCAAGAACGGCCAGTTCGATACCAGGATCGGACTGGCGGCCGCGACGCTGGCGCACCAGCACGCCAATGCGGCTGGCGAAATCAAGTTCTATGTCACCGATGGCAGGGGCTACTGGACGCGCCAGGCCAGCGGCACCGATACCCTCACGGATTTCTCCGGCGATGGCCTGCGCGCACGCGAAATGCTTCCGCCCTGGTCGGGTGCCGAACTGGTGCTTGGCCTGGACATCGACCGGATCATCGGCGAGGTGCGCTTCCGCAGCGCGGCGGGGGAGGCCTCGCGGTTCGACGGACCGAAGCTTCGAACCATCTCGCCTTATGCCGCGATCAGCCAGACTTTCGAGCTTGGCGGGTGGTCCGTGACGCCTTCGGCGGGCGTACGCTATTACGACCACAGCGAGTTCGACTCGGAGACCTCGCCGCACGCCGGTGTCGTGCTGGCGCAGGGCCCGCTGGCGCTGCGCGCCAAT
>CAYLNP010000312.1:0-491 GCA_964384925.1 uncultured Woeseiaceae bacterium | reverse complement strand
TCTCACAGCCGAGCGCGTCGATCACTGGGAACTGGGCGTGCGTTACCAGGCGAGTCCCGGAGTCGTGTTGGATCTCGCCATGTTCCGCGACAACGGGCGCGACCGGTACGTGTTCATACCGCCGCCACCACCCCCACCGTTCTGGACGAATGTGGAAGGTGCCGAGGTGCGCGGTCTGGAGGCCAGCGTCAACTGGGCGATCAATCGTGACTGGACGCTGTTCGCGGCCACGACACTGCTCGATCCGACGCCGTCGAGCCTGCCCTACAGTCCGCGCCAGACACAGGTCGTCGGGCTCAACGGACAACGAGAGCGCTGGCGGCTGTCGCTGGATGCGCAGCGCGTCGGTAGCCAGTTCGTACTCTCGCAGGGACGCTCGGCGGCCGGCGTCAACTCCCAACGCGTCGACTCCTTTCTGATCGTCAATGCCCGGGTTGGCTACCAGCCCCTCGCATCGATGCCGGGTCTCGAGGTGTTCGTCTCCGGCGAGA
>CAYLNP010000311.1:1657-2711 GCA_964384925.1 uncultured Woeseiaceae bacterium | reverse complement strand
TTGCTGTGTGGATGTACTCGCGGATGCCGCGACGCTGGACGAAGCCCAGTCCGGGATCGAAATCCGCACCTACCTGACCAATGTACTGGTACAGCGACCAGGGTTCGTTGGGCAGCCGAAGTTGCCAGCCGAAGGCGGCATCGCGGGCCTGGCGCAGATCCGAGTCAGTATGCATGCCCCACAGCCGGGCTTCCATGACGCCGAAATGGCTTACGTTGTTGACGTAGGCATAGTCCAGCCCGGTCATTCGGTTGTTTCCCGCCGCCCTAGGCTCTCCGAAGGTGGCGATGGCACCCACAGTGCTGTGGCTGTCGAGCTGACGTGCCACCCGGACCACCCCCACCTCCTTTGCGGGCACGTCATCGGCGGCACCTATTGCAACAGCCAGCGCGCCAAGCGTCCATGGCCCCTCCCTGCCTGTCAGCCGCAGTCCGCCGCGGATCGGAATCGGTTCGCCTGTCTGGTCCAGCCCGATCCGTCGTGTGAACAGTGGCCATGGGCTATAGTTGATTCCGCCGAAGCGGAAGTACGCAGCATCCTGCTGGAAGAACTGGCGGCGTTCTGGGAAGAACAGCGGAAAGCGGTCCAGATTGACTTCTCGCGCATCGATTTCAGCTTCAGCGAAGTCTGTGTTTATGGTCGCGCTGAGCTTAAGGTTGCGGGTGAGCTGATAGACGGCATCGACACCCACCTCGATGGGTTCGACGCCGCGACTGCGCGGCCCGCGGTCACTGGCGATCCGCGTTATGGAAAGGCCGATGCCCGATCGGCTACCCGAGAATCCGGCCATAGGCGCAGTTTGCGATACCGCAGCGACCCACTGCGAGCGGCGTATGTTGGTCCAGCGGCTGCGCTCCTGCAGTCGGCGCTGGTTGCGCTCGAAATTGAATCCCCACGTGTCGTTGTCGCTGTCGAAGCTGAGGGTGCGAAACGGGATCCGCACGGCCGCCCACCATCCCTGCTCGTCGATCGCGGCATGCGCTTCCCAGCGTCCGTCCCAGTCGAAGTTGGCGATCTGGTCACCCTCCAGCAAAGCTTCTCGGCGATTGGCGAG
>CAYLNP010000311.1:0-1647 GCA_964384925.1 uncultured Woeseiaceae bacterium | reverse complement strand
CGAGCGCATTGACTTCGAACAAGTAGCCTTCCCTACCGCGACCATGCGGGTCGATAACGATGCGAAGCAGGTCGTCACCATCGATACTCGCCCCGCGTGCCATCTCCCGGGCAATGATCCGCTGCGGCTCAGTGTCATTCATTCGGGCCAGGATGTAGAGCGCTTCCTGGTCGCGGAGCAGGCGGATCTCTGTTCGAGCGCTCGCGCGAGCGCCTTCCAGCGGATCTACCTGCCGAAGCTCGCCTAGGGCAAGCCCCTGTGCCCACACGGCGGCATCGGGTCCCTGCTGCCAGCTGCCGGTGATCGGCCCCATGGGCACTATCGGGATAGGCTCCGCCAAATCGTGAGGGATTGCCTGCGGCTCCCTGCCTTCCACAGGCGTCGACAGGTGCATGACAACAAGCGCAAGAATCGACAGCCAGGACCCCCTGTGGACACGCGAATCAGGTTTCGAATGCGTTAGCAAGCAACGCCCGCGATTCATCCTGAGCTTCTAGTGACCTGTAACAGAGACACGGGTAGTATCATCATGTCTGTGGAGGGCATGATGATGAAGCTGACCAAGAGCGAACGTATGGAACTTCGGCGTCAGGCGAGCAGTAGAAACGGGCGGGCCGATTCGGCGCGCCATGCCCGCCTGATTCTGCTGCTGGCGGATGGCTGCACGTGGGCGGAGATCCGCGCCAAGCTCGATTGCAGTGACAGCTACATCGCGCGCTGGAGTAAGCGCTTTGCCGAGGACCGGCTCGCCGGCCTGTTTGCCCGTTACGGGGGCCGCGAGCGCTACAAGGTGACCGAGCGACTCGAGGCACGGGTGCTGGCCTGGACCATCAAGCGCAAACCGGCCGATGGCTCGACCCACTGGTCGTCGCGCAAGCTGGCCGCGGAGCTTGGCGGGGAGATCTCGCACATGACGGTGGCACGGATCTGGGCCAAGCACGGCCTCAAGCCACATCGGCTGGAGGGCTACATGGCCTCCAATGATCCGGACTTCGAGGCCAAGGCAGCCGACATCATCGGCTTGTATCTCAACCCACCGCAGCATGCGGCGGTGTTCTGCGTGGATGAGAAGACCGCCATCCAGGCCCTGGATCGCAAGGACCCGGTGCTGCCGCTCTCGCCGGGGCGCGCTGAACGCCACGGCTTCGAGTACTACCGCCACGGCACGCTGTCGTTGTACGCGGCCTTCAACACACGCACCGGCGAGGTGCTTGGCAAGACTGCCACGCGCCACACCTCCGCTGAGTTCGTCGCCTTCCTCACCGACATCGTGGCCAACCAGCGCGCCGGCAAGCAGATCCATGTGATCGCCGACAACCTCTCGGCGCACAAGACCAAGCTGGTCGCGGAGTTCCTGGCGCGCCATCCGAACGTTCATCTGCACTTCACCCCCACCTACTCATCCTGGCTCAACCAGGTCGAGCTCTGGTTCGCCAAGATCGAACGCGATGTCATCGCCCGCGGCGTGTTTACCTCGCTGACTGATCTGAAGAGAAAACTCATGCGCTACATCCGCCAGTACAACAAAAAGGCCAAGCCCGTGAAGTGGAAATACTTCGATCCCTCACGACGCATTACTCCTGAATCAATCGTTACAGTTCACTAGCAGGCTTCTGGCTGGTCCCTCAAGCTGACTCCCGGGCTGCT
>CAYLNP010000310.1:0-2713 GCA_964384925.1 uncultured Woeseiaceae bacterium | reverse complement strand
GCGCGAGTCGGCGTGGGTCAGGGCTTCTTCCATCGAGATGCGCCCGGCCTTGTAGAGCTTGAACAGCGCGGTGTCGAAGTTCTGCACCCCGGACTCACTGCTCTCGCGCATCGCTTCTTTCACGCCGCTGATATCGCCCTTGAGGATGAGTTCGGCGATGTGCGGCGTGTTCAGCAGCACCTCGACGGCCGCACAACGCTTGCTGTCGCGGGTGCGTACCAGGCGCTGGGAGATGATCGCGCGCAGATACTGGGAAAGATCCATCAGCACCTGCTTGTGCTGGTCACTGCCGTACATGTTGATGACACGGTCCAGCGTCTCTGCCGCGTTATTTGCATGCAGCGTTGCAATCGCCAGATGGCCGGTGCCGGCCAGGTCGATGGCGGCCTGCATGGTCTCGCGATCACGGATCTCGCCGATGAGAATGACGTCGGGTGCCGCCCGCATCGCCGTCTTCAACGCTCGGCCGTAGCTGCGGGTATCCAGGCCCACCTCGCGCTGGTTGACGATGGACTGCTTGTTCGGATGCAGGAATTCGATGGGATCCTCGATCGTGAGGATGTGCGATGAGGTGGTCTCGTTGCGATGGTTGATCATGGCGGCCAGCGTGGTCGACTTGCCATTGCCGCTGGCGCCCACCATCAGGATCAGCCCACGCCGGTGCAGCACCAGATCCTTGAGCGTTTCGGGCAGGCCGAGATCATCGAGCCTGGGCATGTCGGCCGTGATGTAGCGCAGCACCATGGCGATGTTGCCGCGCTGGTGGAAGATGTTGATGCGGAAGCGCCCGAGGCCTGGTTCGGAGATGGCGAAATCGATCTCCAGATCGCGCGTGAAGACCTCCATCTGCTCTTCGTTCATCAGGCTGAACGCCGCCTGCTTGACCATCTTGGCGGTCAGCTCGAGCTTGTTCACCGGCATGATGCGCCCGTCGATCTTGATCTTCACCGGCGCAAAGGTGGTGAAAAACAGGTCCGAGGCCTGGCGCTCGACCATGAGCTTCAACAGGGGCTTGGTATTCACGAACGAAAATTCATGCTCAGAATGTGGATTCACGCGACTCTTCGGCCATGCTCAGACTGCCGCCCTGGGCTTTTTCAAGATTGGCCTCGCGCTTGCTCTCCAGCTTGACGCGCAGCCGCAGCTCGTTCTTGGAATCGGCGTTCCGCAACGCCTCTTCGTAGCTGATGATGTTATCTTCGTAGAGCGCGAACAGCGCCTGGTCGAAGGTCTGCATGCCCATGCGCGTGGACTTGGCCATGATCTCCTTGATGCCGGTGACATCACCGCGGAAGATCAGGTCGGAGATCAGCGGTGAGTCGAGCATGATCTCCATGGCGGCAATGCGCCCGGTGCCCGACTGGCGCGGGATCAGACGCTGGGAGATCAGCGCGCGGATATTCAGCGACAGGTCCATGAGCAGCTGCTCGCGGCGTTCCTCGGGGAAGAAATTGATGATGCGGTCCAGCGCCTGGTTGGAACTGTTGGCATGCAGCGTGGCCAGGCAAAGGTGGCCGGTCTCGGCGAACTGCACGGCATATTCCATGGTGTCGCGGTCGCGGATCTCGCCGATGAGGATGACGTCTGGCGCCTGGCGCAGCGTGTTCTTCAGCGCGTTGTGCCAGCTTTCCGTGTCGACGCCGACCTCGCGGTGCGTCACCACACAGCCCTGGTGGCTGTGCACGTACTCGACCGGATCCTCGATGGTGACGATGTGGCCCCGCGAATTGACATTGCGATGATTGACCAGTGCCGCCAGCGTGGTGGATTTTCCGGAGCCGGTACCGCCAACGATGATGACCAGGCCGCGTTTGGTCATGGCCACATCCTTGACCACCTCGGGCAGCACCAGCGACTCGATGGTCGGGATCTTGGTGGTGATGGTGCGCAGCACCGCACCGATCTGGCCCTGCTGCACGAACGCGCTGACGCGGAAGCGGCCGATGCCCTGTGGTCCGATGGCGAAATTGCATTCCTTGGACGCGTCGAACTCGCGCGTCTGCTTGTCGTTCATGATGGCGCGCACCATCACCGAGCTCTGCTCGGGAGTGAGCGGCCGGTCTGCTGCGGGCCTGATCTCGCCGTCGATCTTGATGGCCGGCGGAAAGCCCGCAGTGATGAACAGGTCGGAGCCGTTGCTCTCGATCATGCGCTTGAGCAGGTTCTGCATCAGGCGGATGGCTTGATCACGCTCCATGGCGACTCCCTTGGGTGACGTCATCCGACCCGGCAGGGTCAGATGGAATCCTTGTTGACTGCCTTGAACCGCGCCTCTTCCTTGGTGATCAGGCCGCGGGAGAGCAGTTCGGAGAGATTCTGGTCCAGCGTCTGCATGCCGTGCTGCTGACCGGTCTGGATGGCCGAGTACATCTGCGCGATCTTGCCCTCGCGGATGAGGTTCCGGATCGCCGGTGTGCCGATCATGATCTCGTGGGCGGCGATGCGGCCGCCACCTATCTTTTTGAGCAGAGTCTGGGAAATGACGGCGCGCAGCGACTCGCTGAGCATCGAGCGCACCATTTCCTTCTCGGCAGCGGGAAACACATCGACGATGCGGTCGATGGTCTTTGCCGCTGAACTGGTATGCAGGGTACCGAACACCAGATGACCGGTCTCCGCCGCGGTCAGCGCCAGGCGGATGGTTTCGAGATCGCGCATCTCACCCACCAGGATCACGTCCGGGTCCTCGCGCAGCGCCGAGCGCAGGGCTTCA
>CAYLNP010000309.1:1915-2735 GCA_964384925.1 uncultured Woeseiaceae bacterium | reverse complement strand
GCACTCAGGCCGTGCTGTGCGGCCCGAATCGCGGCCGGATAACCGGCGGGACCGCCGCCGATGACGATCACGTCATAGGATTTTTTCATCGTTGACTAGATTCCAAGCAGCAGTCGGGCGGGGTCTTCCAGCGAGTTCTTGATGGCAACCAGGAACTGCACCGCTTCACGTCCGTCGATGATGCGATGATCATAGGTCAGCGCGACGTACATCATCGGACGCGCGACGATTTCGCCGTTGACCACCATCGGGCGCTCCTGGATCGTGTGCATCCCCAGGATGGCGCTTTGCGGCGGATTGAGGATCGGTGTCGACATCAGCGAGCCGAACACACCGCCGTTGGTGATCGTGAACGTACCGCCGGTGAGTTCGTCCATCGTAAGCTGGCCATCGCGTGCGCGCGCGCCGAATCCCATGACGGCCTTCTCGATCTCGGCGAACGCCATTTCACCAGCATCGCGCAGCACCGGCACGATCAGACCGCGATCTGTCGACACGGCGATGCCGATGTCGTAGTAGTCGTGGTAGACAATGTCGCTGCCCTCGATCGACGCATTGACCGCAGGGAAGCGCTGCAGCGCCTCCACACTCGCGCGCAGAAAGAAGGACATGAAGCCGAGCTTCACGCCATGGGCCTTCTCGAAACTCTCCTTGTGTCGCTGACGCAGCGCCATCACTTCGGTGAGATCGATCTCGTTGAAGGTGGTCAGCATGGCCGCTGTCTGCTGTGCCTGCACCAGGCGCTCTGCAATGCGGCTGCGCAGCCGGGTCATCGGGTCGGGCAGCCCCGGCTCAGCCGGGGAGCAGCAGGTAGTGCTCG
>CAYLNP010000309.1:0-1905 GCA_964384925.1 uncultured Woeseiaceae bacterium | reverse complement strand
GGTCATCGGCACGCGACGGTCGTTGCGGCCCGCCGCAGCAGGTGCGGCGGCAGGCGGATGGTCGCCACCGGCTTCCGCGTCGCCCGTATCGTGTCGCTCCAGATGGTCGAGCACGTCACCCTTGGTGATCCGGCCATCCCTGCCGCTGCCGGAGATGTCGTTGATGTCGAGATCGTTCTCCTCGACCTGGCGGCGCACCGCAGGGCTGAGCTTGGCCGCAGCACTCGAGCGCTCGCCGCTGTCGCCGGCATCGGCGCGGTCGTCGCCAGCGGCGTCCGCGTCATCATGCTTCGCGGCACCCGCATTCGCTGACTTGCCGTTCGCGGCCGCCGCCTTGGTCCCAGTATCGCCCTTGTCCGAGCCAGCTTTCGCCGCAGGCGCATCGCCGTCACCCTCGCCCTCCTCAATGACCGCAAGCACATCCCCGGTTGTGACGGTGGCGCCGTCCTTCACAAGGATCTTCGTGATCCTGCCCGAGCGCGCAGCCGGCACTTCCAGTACCACCTTGTCGGTTTCCAGGTCGACGAGATTCTCGTCGCGGCTGACGCTGTCACCCTCGCTCTTGTGCCATGCGACCAGCGTCGCGTCGGAGACCGACTCCGGCAATTGCGGCACTTTGACTTCGATGCTCATGCTTTCTTCCTGACGGCTTCATTCTTGATATCCAGGGACACTTCCATTTCCCTGATGCCCAGCGCGGTCTCGACCAGCGCCTCCTGCTGCTTTACATGCAGCTGATAGATGCCCGAGGCCGGTGCGGCAGCGCCCGGCCGACCGGCATAGTGCAGGCGGTGTCTGCTCTCGAGTGGCTCCTGCAGACGGTGGCGGATCTGATACCACGCGCCCTGGTTCTGCGGCTCTTCCTGACACCAGACGATTTCATCGGCGTTCGGGTAGCCGGCGATGACCTTGGCGTACTCGTCGATGGGGAACGGATAGAGCTGTTCGATCCGCACCAGCGCGACATCGTCCATGCTGCCGCCACGCCGGGCCTCGAGCAGGTCGTAGTAGACCTTGCCGCTGCAGAACACGACGCGGCGCACGCGCTTGGCCTCGAGTGGATCCTCCTCGCCGATGATCTCGTGGAAGCCACCCTTGGTCAGCGCTTCCAGCGGCGACACCGACAGCCTGTGGCGCAGCAGACTCTTGGGCGTCATCACCACCAGCGGCTTGCGCAGGCGACGGATCATCTGCCGACGCAGCATGTGGAACATCTGCGCCGGAGTGGAGGGCACGCAGACCTGCATGTTGTGCTCGGCGCACAGCTGCAGAAAGCGCTCCAGACGCGCCGAGGAATGCTCGGGCCCCTGCCCTTCATAGCCATGCGGCAGGAACAGCACCATGCCGCACAGGCGCGCCCACTTGGACTCGCCCGAACTGATGAACTGGTCGATGACCACCTGCGCGCCGTTGCAGAAGTCACCGAACTGGCCTTCCCAGATCACCAGGCAGTCAGGTGTGGTCGTGCTGTAGCCGTACTCGAAGCCCATCACGGCCTCTTCCGAGAGCAGCGAGTCGGTCACCGTAAACGCGTTCGCGCGGTCGGCGACGTGTTCGAGCGGGACATGCTGGCCACCATCGGCCTGGTTGTGCAGTACCGCGTGGCGGTGAAAGAATGTGCCGCGGCCGCTGTCCTGGCCGGTGAGGCGCACGTCGAAGTTTTCCTTCAGCAGGGACGCATAGGCCATGGTCTCGGCAAAGCCCCAGTCCATGTCCAGTTCACCGGAGGCCATCTTGCGCCGGTCCTGGATGATGCGCTCGACGCGCGGATGCAGTTTGAAGCCATCAGGCAGCGCTGTGATCATCTTGCCGAACTGCTTGACGGCCTTCTGGGCCGCGAGCAGGACTTCCCCCGCGGCGGGCACACCGAGCACGGCGCCTCGGGTGGCTTTGCGCTGCGGGTCC
>CAYLNP010000308.1:0-2782 GCA_964384925.1 uncultured Woeseiaceae bacterium | reverse complement strand
TGGATACCATCGTGCTCTATGCGCTTCGCAAGGAGCCGGAGCGTCGGTACCGTTCGGTCACCGAGTTTGCCCAGGACATCCACCGGCACCTGGCATCCCAGCCGGTGCAGGCCCGACCGGACACCTGGCGCTATCGCACCGGCAAATTCGTGCAGCGCCATACCACGGCGGCTGCGCTCTCGGCATTGCTGCTGGTCAGTCTCGTGGGTTTCGGTGTCGCGCTGGCAGTACAGAACCAGCGAGTGGTGCAGGAGCGCGATACCGCCCGCGAGGTTTCACGCTTCCTGGAAGACATCTTCATGGAACCCGATCCCGGCAACGCGCGCGGCCTGAACATCACCGCCCGCGAGATCCTGCAGAAGGGCGCGGAGAACATCGGACGCGATCTGGATGAGAGGCCGCTGATCCAGGCCACGCTGATGGAGACGATCGGGCGGGTGTACTTCAATCTGGGCGAATACGACCTGTCGACTGAGGTGCTGCGCGATTCCCTGCGCATACGCCGCCAGCTGCTGGGGCCCGGGCATGGCGACGTGGCGGCCAGCGGCCATGCGCTGGCGCAGTCGCTGCTGCGCAAGGCAGAGTATGCCGACGCGCAGCGTCTGCTCGACAGCGCGCTTGCGATCAACCTTCGACTGCATGGTCCAACCAGCGCGCAGGTGGCCGCGAACTACCATACGCTCGCTGAACTGCACCACGCATTGGGACGCCTGGATGATTCCGCGCAGCAAGCCACGGCGAGTGTGCGCATCTACGAACAGCTCGACGACAGCTACGCCATAGAACTTGCCGAGGGCAAGAACATGCTGGCGCGCACGCTGCGTGCCAGAAACGACCTTGCCGATGCCGACACGCTGATGCGCGAGGCCATCGCCCTGGTACGCACGCATCGCGGTGACGACTATCCCCTGCTGGCGTATTACCTGCAGAATCTCGCCGTAGTGTTGCAGGCGAAGGGCGATCGCAGTCAGGCGCGAAGCGTGCTCGACGAGGCCATTGCACTCACCCGTCGGGTACTGGGCGAGGACCACGACCTGCTCGGTGGCTCACTGGTCATGCTGGGTACGATGATGCATGACGAGGGTCAATACCAGGCGGCTGAAGCGGTGCTTCGAGAGGCGCTCGATGTGCATACGAGCGCACGTGGTGCCGACCATCCGTTCGTCGGCTACGACCTGACAAGCCTGGCGATGCTGCTGCATGACATGCAGCGCAGCGAGGAGGCCGAAGCAATGCTGCGCGAAGCCCTGCGAATCTACGAGTCGAATCTCGGCGAGCAACACCAGTACATTGCATCCACGTTGACCGAACTCGCCGCAGTCCTCGCCGAGAGCGGTCGCGTTGAGGAGGCGCAGGCGCTTGCCTTGCGTGCCTTGCAGATCCGCCGCCAGGACCATCCCGACGACCATCCCCTGGTGGCTTCGACGCAGGCCGTCTACGGCCGCACCCTGGCCCTGCTCGGCCGCTACGATGAAGCCACGGAATTGCTCCGCAACAGCTTCCCGAATCTGCAGGACGGCTCGGGCCTTACGCATCGTCGGGTGCGCCGTGCGCTGTCCTGGAAGATTGCCCTGTATGAGGCGCGCGGAGATCACGCCGAGCTGGTGCGCCTGCAGCGCCTGGCCGCAACGCTCTCGCCGCGCGACGCGCAAGGGCCGGCAGCCAACTAAGCGGTAGCGCGTTTGGGCAGCGCCGGCTGGCGCCTGCGCTGGCGTCGGCGCAGCCATACCCATCCACCTGAGACGAACAGCCCCAGCGGCACCAGACCGGCGACGAACCAGATTGCGCGACTTACCTGGCCGCCGAAGCTGCCGAAGTGCCACGGTGCCATCGATGCGAACAGCCAGTCGGTGGTCGGCAATGCATGATGACGATCCACGCGCAGCACCTCCGCGCGCTGTGGATGCACATAGATGCGGTTTCCCCCCGGCACATGCTCTCCCGGCAGCAGAAAGTTGAGGGTCGCGGCCATGCCCGGTCGCGATGAGGGCCTGAGCTCCAGCAGTCGAGCCTCCGGCACCGCCATCTGCGCGGCAGCGACAATGGCCGCGAGCGTCGCGCCCGGCGCATCGTCCAGCACTTCGACCACAGGTGGCTGCAGGCGCGCACCGCTCACCTGCTCTACGGCTGCAGTCACTGTGGGTCGGAACGTGTAGTACATCGCCGTAACCGCGATCACCATCAGCACCCCCAGCGAGACCAGCCCGGTCAGAATGTGCAGGTCGCGCAGCCAGACGATGGCCGCCGCGTTGAAGCGCACGCGCAGGGTGTTGCGGATCATCGTCCAGCGAAAGCCGGGCCACCAGGTCAGCAGTCCGCTGATGCCCAGCGCGACCAGCAGCAGCGCGGCGATGCCGTTGATGCGCAGACCCTGCTCACCGGCAAGCAGCGCGTAGTGGAAGTCCTGCATCCACCAGATCCAGCTGGTCGTGTGGTCACGCTGGCCGAGCGGCACCCCGCGATAGGGGTCCACGTATACGCTCACGAGCTGCGATTCCTTGAGGGTGCGCGCGCCGGGCGTGAGCATGATGAACTCGACCGCGCGATCCTGCGCATCCGCCTGGGGTAGGCGCACGCGCACGATTCGTTTGTCCGTGCGCTCGGCGTTTGCGATCGCTGCCAGGCTGTCCAGGTCCAGGGCAGCACCCGCTGGCGTCACGCTGCTGATGTGTCGGGCCTCGCGTGCCTCCAGTGCATCGCGATACACCAGCGCGCTGCCGGACACGCCGAGTGCGACCACCCACAGGCCGGCGACAAGCCCGATCCACCGGTGCAGCGTGCG
>CAYLNP010000307.1:0-2784 GCA_964384925.1 uncultured Woeseiaceae bacterium | reverse complement strand
GGCTGTTTGAGATCGAGCACCAGGCTGCGCTTGTTGCGGTTGCAGGAGAGGTAGAGCGCTGCCATGCCCGGGTTGCGCGAAGCGCCCAGCCCGCGGTTGCTGTCGCCGCGCGGCGGCTCGATCTTGATGACCTCGGCACCCATGTCAGCGAGGATCTGGCAGGCCCAGGGGCCCAGCACGACGCTGGTGAGTTCCAAAATACGCACGCCTTGCAGGGGACCCGCCACGATGCTTGCTCCTTTGCCTGTCGGGGTCGGGCGCAGCCATGCCGGCATGAGCCCGAGTGTGCACGAGGCCGGCACTATAGCCGATCAGCCCGATGCCGTGGGCGTACGACTTACGCCGCTTCCCCACGGTCGATCGCGGCGCGCACCCGTTCGGCCTCGTGGCAGGCGACCAGGCTGCCAGCCAGTGTGCGCAGTGCCGGCGTCTCTGCGGCGCAGCGTTCGACGGCATGCGGACAGCGCGTGCGGAACGTGCAGCCCGACGGCGGATCCACCGGCGAGGGCAGATCACCCTGCAGCGGCGCGTGCGGCTTGTTGCGCTCCTTGTGGGGATCGGGGATCGGCACCGAGCGGATCAGCGCCTGGGTGTAGGGGTGCATCGGGCGTTCGTAGAGATTCACCCGATCGGAAATCTCCACCACCCGGCCGAGATACATGACCAGGATGCGATGGCTGATGTGGCGTACGACGGCCAGGTCGTGCGCGATGAACACCAGCGAGAGGTTCATCTCGGCCTGGATGTCCATCAGCAGGTTGACGATCTGCGCCTGGATGGACACATCCAGCGCGCTGACCGGTTCATCGCAGATGATCAGCTCGGGTTCGAGCACCAGCGCACGGGCAATGCCGATGCGCTGACACTGGCCGCCGGAGAACTCGTGCGGATAGCGGTTGATGAACTGCGGTCCCAGGCCGACACGCGCGAGCATGTCGCCGACCTTCTGGCGCACCTCCACCTTGCCCATGCGGGGTGCATGCGTCCACAGCGGTTCTGCGACGATGTCGCCGACCGTCATGCGAGGATTAAGCGAGGCCAGCGGATCCTGGAAGATCACCTGCATGTCGCGGCGGTGCGCGCGCATGGCCTTCTTGTCCTTGCCGGTGATGTCATCGCCCAGCAGGGTGATGCGCCCGGTGGTCGCCGGCACGAGTCGCAGCACGGCGCGCGCTAGAGTGGACTTGCCACAACCCGACTCCCCGACCACGCCCAGCGTCTCGCCGCGATGCAACGCCAGCTCCACGCCATCCACGGCCTTGAGCAGCTGGGAGCTGCCGAATACTCCGGCAGGGGCGATCCGGAAGTGCACGCGAAGATCATCGACCTCCAGCAGGGGTGCAGCTTCGAGATCCGGCTCGTGACGCGGGATGATGGTGCTGTCGGCCCCGGCTCCCGTGTCATCGACGGTCTCGCCTTCATCCGTGCCCGCGGCATCGCGGGCGGCCTCTTCGGCCTCGATCGAGGCCAGCCGCCGGATCTCTACCTCGTCGAGCCGCGGCACGGCGGCCAGCAGCGCGCGTGTGTAGGCGTGCTGCGGCCGATAGAAGATGTCGTCGACGGGGCCGGACTCCACCAGCTGACCGGTCTTCATCACCAGCACCCGTTCGCACAGCCCTGCGACCACGCCCAGATCGTGCGTGATCAGGATGATCGCGGTGCCGAAATCGCGGCGGATGTCCTTCATCAGTTCGAGGATCTGCGCCTGCACCGTGACGTCCAGCGCCGTGGTGGGCTCATCTGCGATCAGCAGGTCAGGCCGGCACAGCAACGCCGAGGCGATCATCACGCGCTGACGCATGCCGCCGGAGAACTCGTGGGGGTACATGTCGATGCGCCGCTTAGGCTCGGGGATGCGCACGGCCTCCAGCATTTCCACGCAACGCGTGCGCGCCTCGCGACGGCCGAGCTTTTCGTGGTGGATGAGCACCTGAGACATCTGGTCGAACACCGTCATGTACGGATTCAGCGAGGTCATCGGATCCTGGAAGATCATGCCGATGCGCCGCCCGCGAATCCGGCGCAGCTGCCCCGCGGGCATACCGAGCAGTTCCTGGTCGCGATAGGTCGCAGACCCCGTGGCCCGTCCGTTCGCCGCCAGCAGGCCGATCATGCTCATCATCGATTGGCTCTTGCCCGAGCCCGACTCGCCGACGATGCCCAGGGTCTCGCCGGCGGCAAGATTCAGCGAGAGATCGCGCACCGCATGCACTTCGCCATCGGGCGTGCTGAAACGTACGTTGAGATCCGTGACCTTGAGCAGGGGCTCGCCGGGGGCCAAGGCCTTGGCTTCAGTGCTGCTCATCATCGGTCCTTCGGGTCGAGCGCATCGCGCAGACCGTCGCCGACGAAGTTGAAGCAGAACAGGGTCATCGCCAGGAACACGGCCGGGAACACCAGCATCCACGGCGCGGTTTCCATCTCCTGGGCGCCCTCGTTGACCAGCGCACCCCAGGAGGTCATCGGTTCCTGCACACCCAGACCGAGGAAGCTCAGAAAGCTTTCGACCAGGATGACCTGCGGGATCGTCAGCGTGACGTACACCACGACCACGCCGAGCAGGTTGGGCACGATATGCCGGCGGATGATATTGAAGGTGGACACGCCCTGGGCCTCGGCGGCCTCGACGAACTCCTTGCTCTTCAACGACAGCGTCTGGCCGCGCACGATGCGCGCCATGTCCAGCCAGTTGATCGCCCCGATGGCGACGAAGATCAGAATGATGTTCCGGCCGAAGAACACCATCAGCAGGATCACGAAGAACATGAACGGCATCGCGTAGAG
>CAYLNP010000306.1:0-2787 GCA_964384925.1 uncultured Woeseiaceae bacterium | reverse complement strand
AGCAGGCAGCAGATTTCTCCGGGCGCGATGGTCAAGTTCAGATGGTCGAGCGCCAGCACATCGCCGTAGCGCTTGGTCAGATCGATGGCTTCAAGCACGACACCCCACCCGGTTTTCTGTTTCGCAAAGCCGCTAGTCTAAAGGACGGGCCGGGACGCGTTGTCAGCCGGCGAGCAGCCCGAAACCGAGCAGCGCCGGTGTAATGAGCGTCATGATGACGTTCCAGCCCAGAAACGGCTCCAGTCGGTCGGTATCCTCCGCGTACCTGTGGACCCGAGCGACCAGATACGGGGCGCCCAGGCACGGCAGCAGCGCCAATCCCGCTGCGGCCGGAAAAGCGCCGACTGCGATTCCGCCCGCCACGCTCGCGAAGGCCCCGGCCACCAGCACACCATAAACGATGGCGCTGCCCCGTCGCCCGATCGCGATGGGCAAGTTTCGCCGACCGAATTCGCGGTCGGCCGGTACATCAGGAAACTGGTTGAGCAGCAGCAGGCCGTTGACCAGGAAGAACGGCACCAGCGATGCCAGTATGGCCGGCGTCGTGAACTCCCCGACGAGCACATACGCGGTGCCAAGCACCATGAGCGGACCAAAACCCAGACCCGGAGCGACCAGCGATGCCAGCGGAGAACGTACGATATGGCTTGAATAGCCACCCACCAGCAGGACACCGAGCGCGCCCAGCGGCAGCAGTCCCCAACCGCAGAAATAGACGAGCACGCAACCAGTGATCACCGTCACCGCAAGCGCGGCAAGCCCTCCGGCCAGAGCCCAGTTGGCCTCCGTGGGCTGTGCCACGAGCGTCCCGCTGCCGCCGCTGAACGGGGTTCGACGGGTCTGAAAATCGAGCCCGCTGCGAAAGTCCTCGTACTCATTGAGCATGTTCACGCTGGCGTGTGCGGCGATGGCGCCGACCAGTGCCAGCACGAGCCAGCCGTAGGACAGCGCAGCCCCTCCCGTCGCGCCTGCGACGGCAACCCCTAGAAATACGCTGATGGGCGTGAGCACAAGGAAGTTGGGACGAGCGGTTCCCAACAACACCGCAGTCGATGCATTCATGTTGGTTCTTCCCGGTTTCGGGCTAAGTGTCCACCCTGCTTTTTTCGTACGTTTATAAGGGCCAGCCTGAGGCTGCTGGCAGCGCTGCTGAGCGACAGCGCCACCGCCTGAAGGCTGGCAGTCATCATAGCATTTCCCGCCCGAGGCGAAAGAGCCTCGCTGGATCAGACGTTGAATCGAAAGTGCATGACATCACCTTCGCGCACGAGGTACTCCTTGCCCTCGAGACGCAGGCGGCCGACTTCCTTCGCGCCTTGCTCGCCACGATGCGCGATGTAGTCGTCGTAGGCGATGACCTCGGCGCGAATGAAGCCCTTCTGAAAGTCCGTATGGATTTCGCCCGCCGCCTGCGGCGCTGTCGCACCCAGGTGGGTGGTCCAGGCGCGCACCTCCTTCTCCCCTGCCGTGAAGAACGTCTGCAGGCCCAGCAGCCGGTAGGCGGTGCGGATGACACGGTTCAGGCCGGGCTCGTCCTGACCAAGTTCGGCCAGAAACTCGGCCTTGTCTGCATCGTCGAGCAACGCAATCTCGGCTTCGATCGCAGCGCACACTGCTACCACCTCGGCACCCTCGCCCTTTGCCATCGCGTGAAGGCGCTGCAGGTAGTCGTTGTCCTCGAAGCCGTCCTCATTGACGTTGGCGACATACATGACCGGCTTGGCCGTCAGCAGATGCAGCTCGTGCAGCCAGCCACGCTCGGCATCCTGTGTGTCGAAGCTCCGGGCGGGGTGGCCTTCGCCAAGGTGTGCGTACAGACGCTGCAGATAATCTCGTTTAAGCAGCGCGTCCTTCTGTCCGGTCTTGGCGACCTTTTCAGCGCGCTGCAGGTTGCGCTCCACGGTGTCGAGATCCGCCAGCGCAAGCTCGGTATTGATGACCTCTACATCGCTGAGCGGATCCACGCGTCCATCGACGTGGATCACATCATCGTTGTCGAAACAGCGAACCACATGAGCGATCGCATCGGTCTCGCGGATATTGGCCAGAAACTGGTTGCCCAGCCCCTCGCCCCGGGAGGCGCCCTTGACCAGCCCCGCGATATCCACGAACTCCACGGTCGTCGGCAGGATGCGCTGCGGGTGCACGATTGCCGCCAACGCAGCCAGGCGCGGGTCCGGGACCGGCACGACACCCACGTTCGGGTCGATGGTGCAGAAGGGATAATTCTCGGCCGCAATCTCGGCCGAGGTGAGCGCATTGAACAAGGTCGACTTGCCGACGTTGGGCAGCCCGACGATGCCGCATTTGATGGCCATGATTTTGCCTGATTCCGGGAGGGGCCGCGCCGCTGGGGCATGCGGCGGCCGACAAGGTTAACGACAACCGGCACCCCAATGCAATGCGTGGCGACCACGCAACGCTTCGCGATGAATCGCGCAGTGGCAGTGTCGAAAACCCGTGTTTTTTCGCCTCGCACGGGGTAATCTTGCGCTCACACCATGAACGATGCGGCTCGATCAGGAGAACAACACCCCTCGCAGCGTGCTGCGGCGGGTCGCGACTCGCAGTGAAGCCCACAGACACACAGCAGCCAGACTGGTTTCACCGGGTCGTGGACTGTCAATGGGCCTGCCCTGCCCATACGGATGTGCCCGAATACATCCGGCTGATCGCCCAGGGCCGGTTCACCGACGCCTACATGGTCAACCGCGAGTCCAACGTGTTTCCCGGCATTCTCGGGCGCGTCTGCGACCGCCCCTGCGAACCGGCCTGCAGGCGCGGTCG
>CAYLNP010000305.1:0-2788 GCA_964384925.1 uncultured Woeseiaceae bacterium | reverse complement strand
TGATGACCACCCGTGCGCCATCCGCAGCCAGGCGCTTCATGATTGCCTCGCCGAGCCCCTGTCGACGCCCTGCGCCCGTGCACAGCGCCACCTTGCCCTTCAGATCTGCCATCGTGTCCTGCTCCCCTGCGTCAGCCGGGTCCGTTCAGGGACCGTAGTGCAATTCAACGGTCTCGTAGACCGTCTGCATGTAGCCGCCTGCCTGTGCCTTCAGGAACAGGAAGTGATCATCGTTCGTGCACCAGACATCGTAGGGCGGATGTTCCTGCGGCAGACCCGGGGCGGATACGAATCGAAAATGCAGCGCATCGAAGCGTCCGGCTTCGACTTCGAGGACCTCCTCACCGACATACTCCATCCCCATGCCGATCGAATAGAGCATCGGTCCGGTGGCACCACGGTGATCCGGCGAGGACAGCAGCACCTGCTCGATGCCCTGGACGCCAGGGCCCTTGCTGCGATCGTACAGGCGAAAGTGCCACGAATCGCACACGATCGCATGGTTCTGGAAGGTCACCAGCGGCCTGGCAATCTCCATACGCTGGTGTACCCGACCCTCGTGCGCGGTCCACGCCTCGCACTCTGCGTAGTCTTTCGCAAACCGGAACCACGCCGATCCCATGAAGCGATCATTCACGCTCAGGCGCACGGAACAGTCCGTCGGCATCCAGTCGGCATCCAGCGCATAGATGATGTCGCGCATGACACTTGGACGGTCATCGATCTCGCAGTGCGCACTGGCGGTGCGACGACCGTCACTGTGGGTACTGATCAGAAAATACTCGCGACCTCGCTCCTGGCCCTTGCGTTCGGGTTTGTTGCTGCTGTAACGGATCGTACCGCGCACGAAGCTGTGATCGCGCTGAATGATGCTGTCGTGGTCGCTCACGCAAGACTCCTGTGTGATGTATTCGATTTTTCCGATCAGTAGTCGATGCGGTCTTCGACGCCATGGCCACGGCGCGCCACCAGTATGGTGCGCTCGAAGCTGCAGACGGTGTCGCCGGTCTGATTGCGACCAAGCGTACGTACCGTTACCAGCCCGGCCCCAGGGCGCGACCGCGACTCGCGTTTCGCAAGCACTTCAGACTCGGCGTAGAGCGTATCGCCGGCATACACCGGATGGGTCATGTTGATGTCGGTCCAGCCGAGATTGGCAATGGCCTTCTGGCTCACATCGCTGACGCTCATGCCCACGAGCACCGCGAGTGTGAAGGGACTTGCAATAAGCGGCCGGCCGAACTCGCTGGCCTTCGCATACTCGGCATCGAAATGCAGCGGATGGGTGTTCATCGTCAGCAGCGTGAACCAGGTGTTTTCGGTCTCGGTAAGGGTCCGTCCGGGGCGATGCTCATAGACATCGCCCACCTCAAAGTCCTCGTAATACCGCCCGAAGGTCTCGCGATAGCGTTGTTCGCCCACCTGCTTGAAGTTCTGTACCACGTGCCGGACCCGTCCTGTCAGTCGAGGGATTCGCAGACGATGAACTGCGGGGATTGTGCAAAGGACCTGAACTCGGCAGCCACCTTGCGCATGGTCTGTGTGGCGACCTCCTCGCCGAACCCGGTCATGTCCTTGACCTTGATGACTTCAATGTATTGATACGGCGGGCTGTCCTGGCTGCCGAGCATCGACACCGTGCGCAGGGCATCGAAACCTGCTACCGAAGAGAGTTTGCGCACTGTAGGCAGATCGGTTTCGCGCGCCCAATTTTCGTAGGCTTGCGGGTCGGCATCCGGCTTCAGATTGAATAAGACGATGATATGCGGCATGAATGACTGTCCCCGTAGCGCGCAGATGAATGGGCCGCAGCAATAGCGGCGGCACGACTGTAGAATGCGCCCCCGGGAGTGTCAAACACGGTTTTCCATCGTTCTGGAGTCGAGTCCATGTATTACGCGATCATTGGCGAGGATGCGGCGGACGCGCCTGCCCTGCGTCAACAGCACCTGCAGGGCCATCTTGCACACATCGAGCAGGTGCTCTCCACGAGCGACAGTCTCAAGCTCGCCGGGCCCCTGAAGGACGCACACGGCGAGATGATCGGCAGCCTGCTCATCGTCGATCTCCCCAGCGAAGCCGACGCCCGACGCTTCATGGAGGCCGACCCCTACCACACCGCCGGTGTATGGGCGAAGCTTACGATCGAGGCGTTCTCGCCGGTGGCAGGCAGCTGGATCGGTGGCCAGACCTGGTGACACTCACCCCCGCAGGCCTGAGCGTACGCGGTCTGCAAAAGCTCACGCATCCAGGCCCAGCGCGCCCGGGTTGAGCAGGCCGTCCGGGTCCATGGCTGCCTTCACCGCGCGCAGCAGCGCCCACTGGCCGGCATCACGGTTGCGGCTGTACGGATAGAACTTGCCAAGCTGGAATGCGGTCGCGCCCAGCGCATGGAAGTGATCGGCCAGTTCGGTACGCAGCTCGGCGACCGCCTCCCGCGCGGCGAGATCTTCAGGCCACGCCTTGAGTCGCGCGAGATATGCCTCGTCGAGGACGGTTTCGTGGAACTGCTGACGGGCATCGGGCCAGTACAGGCAGGGTTCAAGAAGAAATCCGTGATTGGCGATCGTGCACATCAGGTAGCCGTGTTCGATGCCATGGCGTTCGTCGCGCTCGCGGCGTCGCGCAAACAGCGCCTCGGTACTCGCGAAGGCTTCGGCGGCACGGGTCAGTGGCAGGATCCCGTGCACGGGTACCCAGCGCTGGCCGTCCGGGCCCAGCATGCTGTTGACCTCCGCAAACGGCGTGGCACGCATGACCTTGGGCACGCTGTTTTCGATTTCGCGGC
>CAYLNP010000304.1:0-2802 GCA_964384925.1 uncultured Woeseiaceae bacterium | reverse complement strand
TATCGAGTTTCTGCAGCAACGACTGCCGCCCGCTCGTATCCCCAGTCGCTACATCAGGGTTTCGGCATGGCCACTGACCGGCAACGGCAAGTTGCAGCGCTCGAGGCTGTCACCGCACAACACAGACTTCGTTGTCGGCGAACTGGAGTAGGTGTTTTAGCATGTCCGCGACCGCGAAAAACCTGTTCTTGCCGGGCGTGGCGCCCTACGGACTGGGTCCAGACGAGAAGCGGGCGTTTCTCACGGGGCAGCTTACGGAGCTACTCACCTATCACGAGGAGCGCTGTCCCGGCTACGCCGCCCTGGTGGGTGACTGGCGTCGGGCGAGTGGCGGCGAACTGGAGAGCCTATCCGACTATCCCTATATCCCGGTCTCACTGTTCAAGGAATTCGACCTGCGCTCCAGCCACGAGGAGCTTGCGGTGATCCAGTCGTCTTCCACGACGTCGGCCAGCGCGGCAAAGGTGTATGTGGACAAGGAGAGCCGCAAACGCCAGACGCGCAGCGCAAATCTGATACTCGGGGACTTTGTCGGTCTGGAGCGGCGCCCTTATCTCGTTTTCGACCTTGAAGTCACAGTGCGGGGTAGCCACGGGTTCAGCGCCAGGGGGGCCGCGATCATGGCACTTGCGCACATGGCCAGCGAGTTCCTGTTTGTCATGCGCGAGGGCGAAAGTGGCCCGGAGCTGGACTACGACGCGCTGTCGCGGGCGGTGGCGAAGATCGGCGATCAGCCCTTTATTGCTTACGGGTTCACGTATCTTCTATACCAGGCGCACCAGGCTCTGGCGACCCAGGGTGAGTTTCGTGTACATCCGGACTCTGTGTTCCTGCACAGCGGTGGCTGGAAGAAACTGACCGAAATTGCCGTGGACAAGCCGACGTTCAATGCCCATGTGTCGAATTGCTGGGGCCTGGCGCCGGAGCGCGTCGTCGACTTCTACGGTATGGTGGAGCAGATCGGCATCGTTTATCCGGATTGCCCGGCGGGGGTGAAGCATGTGCCGTACTGGGCCGAGGCCATAATACGTCGTGCCGATTCGCTGGAGCCCGCAGAACCGGGTGAAGCCGGCCTGATCCAGCTAATAAGCTGCCTGCCGCTCGCTGCACCCAATCACAGCGTTCTCTCGGAGGACCTGGGATGTATCGTGTACCCGGACGGTTGCCCCTGTGGTCGATCGGGTACGGCGTTCACATTTCAAGGCCGAGCGCCGCGGTCCGAGACACGGGGGTGCAGTGATGTCGTCCGCCGTTGATATCCGGCATGCCGCAAGGACCGAGGCCACATTCGCTGAGACGGTCGCCATTCTCAAGGCTGGACTGCCTGGCCCGCGGGTCGACTACAGTGCGCGCCTCGCGGCTATGAACGCCTTGGCGTTGGAAATTCTTAAGCCTGCTGCCCCTATCCGCAGCCAGGTGCCCAGCCAGGGCCTGGCCTACCTGGCGACGTTCCTGCAGCAGTCCTTCCTTGAGGGCCTTATTCGACGTGAACTGGCCGACCCTCGCTCACTCTCGGAATTCGTCAGCGCTGGCTCGCGAAAAAGTATCAGGCATGTGCCCAGGGGGCTGGTTTGCCATTGGGTAGCCGGCAACGTGCCGTTATTGGCGCTTTTTTCCTGGGCTATTTCCGTGGTGCTCGGCAATCGCAACCTGATCCGTTTGAGTTCGCGACAGGACGACGTTTTATCGCCGTTCCTGGGGGTGCTGAAGAAGACCTCCGACGCGGGTGCGCGAATCGCTGCCGAGACCATCGTCGTCTCTTTCCCGGCCGGCGATACGGCGTCGCACCGCGTGATGAGCGAGGCGGCTGATGCCCGAATCGCCTGGGGTGGCCAGGAGGCTGTCTCGGCCGTGCGCTCATTACCGGCGCCCTGGGAGTGTGAGGACATCGTTTTCGGACCGCGGGTCAGTATGGCGGTGGTCGATCCGGCGGTTATTGATGACAAGGCCATTCGGCGGCTGGCGACGGACGCGGCGATTTTTGATCAGCTCGCTTGCAGCTCCCCGCAATGCATATTCGTTAAAGGGGCGCGGGATTCCGCCGGTTTCCAGCAGTTTCGTGCGGCTTTCAGCGGCGCCTTCGCGGAGGCCGCCAATACTTATCCTCGCCACCCGCTGGACTTCTCGGAGACCTACACGATTGGCCTGGATCGGGCGCGAGCACTCCTTGCGGGGGCCGAGGTTGTAAGAGACACGGCGACCGAATGGACCGTCGCGGTTATGGACAGTCCGAACGACACGATCCAATGCGCCAACCGCTTCGTGCAGCTCATTCCCTTCCGCGATTTCAAGCAAATTTATCCGCTCATCCCGGTGAACATCCAGACCGTCGTGACGCAGCTTGCAGCCGAAGATCTCGCCGCCTTCACGGAAGAGGCCGCGCACTATGGCGTTTGCCGTTTCCCCAAGCCCGGGGAGGGCAACAACTTCGAGAATCCGTGGGACGGGGTTGGGCTGGTTTCACGACTGACCCGGGCGGTCGTCCGCACGGACACCAATTGAATCAAACTTTACCGAGATCCAGACTAAGGAACCTGTAATTTATGAGTGACACAACAAGCGAGCTTCGGAAGCTTATGGCCGACCTGTTCCAGTGCAGCCAGCAAGAGCTCACTGACGAGACCGGCCCTGGAGATATCAACGGTTGGGACTCCCTGGGACACGTTACCCTCATGACGGAAATCCAGAACCGTTTCGGGAAGCACATTCCGGTCGAGGACGCGATCGAAATCGAGTCGATAGCCGATATCGTCAAGCTTCTCGACAGCGCTGAGGCAGCTCACTAGTGAAAATCGCCGGCTC
>CAYLNP010000303.1:0-2815 GCA_964384925.1 uncultured Woeseiaceae bacterium | reverse complement strand
ATGCTGCACGGGCTGGGGTTTGCGCCTGCGGTGCAGGACAATCCGGTGGCAAGCTTTTCGGGTGGCTGGCGCATGCGCCTGAATCTGGCGCGCGCGCTGATGTGTCGAGCCGATCTGCTGCTGCTCGATGAGCCGACCAATCACCTGGATCTGGACGCCGTGCTGTGGCTGCAGCAGGTGCTTGCCAGTCATCCCGGCACACTGCTGGTGATCTCGCATGACCGCGATTTCCTGGATGCCGTGACCGATCACGTGCTCCATCTGCATGGTGGCCAGGGCCGTGTCTACACCGGCAACTACTCGTCGTTCGAGACCCAGCGCGCAGCCCAGCTCGCCCAGCAGTCCGCCACGCATGGCGCCCAGCAGCGCAGGATCCGAGAGCTCCAGTCTTTCGTCGACCGCTTTCGCGCGAAAGCCTCCAAGGCACGTCAGGCGCAGGCGCGGCTGAAGATGATCGAGCGCATCGAACAGGTCGCCCCGGTCATGAGTGAATCGGAGTTCAGTTTCAGCTTCGACACGCCCGATCGGCTGCCGGCACCGCTGCTGCGTCTGGATGACGTGTCCGTCGGCTATGGCGGCCCGCCCGTGCTCAGCGCCGTGCGCCTGATCATCAACCCGGGGGATCGCATCGGTCTGCTCGGTCCCAACGGGGCGGGCAAGTCGACGCTGGTGCGCGCGCTTGCCGGTGAGCTCCATCCTGACGGCGGTGAGACGCTGCGCGATCCCCACCTGCGTGTCGGCTATTTCGCCCAGCACCAGCTCGATCATCTGGACCTGCAGGCCTCGCCGCTGCTGCACCTGCAGCGCCTGGAGCCGAAAATCTCCGAGCAGGCGGCGCGCAATTATCTCGGCGGCTACCTGTTCCGCGGCGAGCGCGTGTTCGATCCGGTCGGCGGGTTCTCGGGCGGCGAGCGCGCGCGCCTGGCGCTCGCGCTGCTGGCGCGCCAGCGACCCAACCTGCTGCTGCTCGACGAGCCGACCAACCATCTGGATCTGGACATGCGTCAGGCCCTGGAGATGGCGCTGCAGGATTTCGATGGCGCCGTGGTGCTGGTGTCCCACGACCGCCATATGCTGCGGGCCTGCTGCGACGGGTTCCTGCGTGTCGCCGATGGTGCACTGACGAGTTTCGATGGGGATCTGGATGACTATGCGCGCTGGCTGCGACAGCGCAGTCGCAATGCGCCCGCAGCGGCTGGTGGCACACCTGCAGCGGTATCGGCCGACGCTGTCCCGGTGCGTGAGGATGCGCGGGAGCGTCGTCGCGCGCAGGCGGCCGAGCGTGCGCGCGCGAAGCCGCTGCGCGATGCGCTGGCCAGAACCGAGAAGGCGTTGGAGAAAACGCAGGGCCGGCTCGCGGTGATCGAGGAACGCCTGACCGACGAGGCGCTTTACGTCGCCGCGTCCAAGGATGAGCTCGATCGTGTCCTCGGCGAGCAGCGACGTCTGCGCGAGCAGCTGGCCCGCGATGAACGCGCATGGCTGGCCGCGGCCGAGGCGGTCGAGACGCTCGCCGACTGACGATCCCGGTGAGCCGGCTCTGGCCAACCGGTATCGGTCAACCCCCCTGGTCAACCGAGTCTGGCGAGTCGCCGGCCTTCCGCATCGGCGGCTTTCAGCGCGGCCAGCACTTTGCCCGGCGTCACCTCGAAGGGTTCGTTGTGGATGGTTTCGCCTTCGGCGCAGGCCCGCGTCGCTGCCGCCAGCAGAGCTTCGTCCGAGACATCAGCCAGGCCGACATCAGCCAGCCGCGTCGGCAGTCCCACGGCGCGACAGAAGGTGAACACCTCGTCGATGGTCGCGGCCGGTCTGTCGGTCAGCATCAGCATCGCCAGCGTGCCGATCGCGACTTTCTCGCCATGCCAGTAGGCGTGGGTCTCCGGCAGCAGCGTCAGTCCATTGTGAATCGCGTGTGCCGCCGCCAGGCCGCCGCTCTCGAAGCCCAGTCCACTGAGCAGCGTATTGGCCTCGATGACGCGCTCTAGCGCGGGTGTCACCACCTGCGCATCGCAGGCGGTGCGCGCCAGCACGCCATATTCCAGCAGCGTATCGTAACAAAGCTGCGCAAGCGCATAGGCCGTCATCGGTCCGAGCCTGCCGGTCATGTTCGCACCGCGCTTGATGCGGCAATCCTCGGCTTCGAACCAGGTGGCGAGCGCATCGCCCATGCCGGAGACCAAAAACCGTGTCGGTGCCCGGGCTATGACGCCGCTGTCCACCAGCACGACATCGGGATTGCGTGGCAGCAGCAGGTAGCGCTTGACCTCGCCCTCGGGGGTGTAGATCACGGACAGCGCGCTGCACGGCGCATCGGTAGAGGCGATCGTTGGAACGATCACGACCGGCAGGCCCATCTCGTGGGCCACCGCTTTGGCGGTATCGAGCGTCTTGCCGCCGCCCACACCGACGATGACCGTGGCGCCTGCCTCTTCAGCCAGCGCGACCACGCGCGCGACCTCCTCATCGGAGCATTCGCCGCCAAAGGCTTCGCTGTGCAGTGTCATGCCACTGCCGGCTGCCGTGATGCGTTGCAACAGGTGTTGCCGGGCAAAAGGATCCAGCAGGCAGAAGGCGGTCTTCCCCAGCCGTTGCACCTCCTCGCCCAGATGGTCCAGCGCGCCATCCCCCTGGACGTAGCGGGCCGGAAATATTGCAGTGGTCAGCACGATTCGACCTCCTCTCGTGGTGGCATTGAATCCAGCGTACGATGAAGGGGTCGTGCGCCAGAACTGTGGAATGCCACAGTGCGCCTGCGCATTTCTGCATCGCCACCGCGCGGTGCACAGGCCTGGGCGCAGGCTCAGGCGCATCTGTC
>CAYLNP010000302.1:0-2821 GCA_964384925.1 uncultured Woeseiaceae bacterium | reverse complement strand
ATTCTCGCCGATTTTCGTGTCCGGTCACATCATCGGCTACGACGATGCGTTAACATAACTTCGAAGCTTTATGAATAAATTCGGAAAATTCTGCATGTCACCCAGGCACCGATGGTGTTCGCTGCGCGATGGCTTACGGGCGTTCTGCGTCGTCGTGCTTGCAGTGGGCTGGGACGCACTGGCGAGCGCTGAGATCGAGTCGGCGGGCGCGGACGAGGTTGAAGCCCAAGGCGAAGTCGAAGCCCAGGCCGAAGCCGACGCCGAATCAAATGCCCAAGTCGAAGCTCGGGCCGAACTGGAGGTCCAGACCGAACCGGCGAGCGAAGAATCCGCAGGCGAAGCGATTCTGCTTCCCGCGCCCTCGCAGCTGCCCGGCGACAACGCCCCCTTCGTTCAGACCTGGGAAGAACTGGACGTAGCAAACGACTACCAGGAACAGACCCTGCCGGAACCCGACGGCACGCTGCGGCTGCTCGGGGCAACCGTGGCGCCGGGCAGCACCCGTCGTCTGTCATGGTCGTCGTCGGATCTGTTCGAAGGACTTTCGACCACCACGCCGGTGCTGGTCGTCAACGGTGCCCGGCCGGGACCGACGCTGTGCCTGACCGCAGCGGTGCACGGCGATGAGCTCAACGGCATCGAGATGGTGCGCCGGGTCGTCCATGAGCTGGACGCCTCAGAACTCGCAGGTACCGTCATCGGCGTGCCGGTGGTCAATCTGCACGGTTTCCGTCGAGGCTCGCGCTACCTGCCCGACCGGCGGGATCTGAACCGCTATTTCCCCGGCAATCCGAACGGTAGCTCGGCCTCGCGCATTGCCCATGCGTTCTTCACGGAGGTCGTCGTGCACTGCAATGCGCTGGTCGACCTGCACACCGGATCGTTTCACCGCACCAACATGCCGCAGCTGCGGGCCGATCTGGGCGACCCCAGGGTCGTCGAGCTCACCGGGGGCTTTGGCAATCTGGTGGTCGTGCACAGCCGCGCCGCAGTGGGTACGCTACGCCGCGCCGCGGCCGACATCGGCATCCCCGCGGTGACCATGGAGGCAGGCGAGCCGATGCGCCTGCAACCCGAGGAAGTCGACCACGGCGTGCAGGGCATACGGGGCCTGCTCAACAGCATGAGCATGGTGCAGAACCGGCGCCTGTTTGGGCAGCGCCCGGCGATCTACTACAGCTCGCGGTGGGTGCGGGCCGATCATGGGGGCATGCTGCTGGCCAGCGTGCAGCCGGGCGACACGGTGCGCAGCGGGCAGGTACTCGGCACCATCACCGACCCGGTCACCAACCGCGTGGTGCGCATCGTCGCACCGAGCGACGGCCGGGTGATCGGCATGGCCCTGAACCAGGTCGTCATGCCAGGCTTCGCTGCCTTCCATCTGGGCCTGAACGACCGCGAGCCGGGCGGCTTCGGACGCCCGACCGATGATGCCGAACTTGCCCTTCAGCGCATCAACGGCCTGTGGACCCACGGCGCCGATCCTGATGAAGGCTACGCCGGCAGTGGCGAAAGCGAAGCCGAGCCCGCGCCACCGGACGAGCCGGAGAGCGACAACTAGACGCCGTTGCCGCCAGACCCCGTGGCGGCGACGCGCTGCGCTCAGCGACGCTCGCGCAATGCCGCGATACGCTCTTCCAGCGGCGGGTGCGACATGAACAGCCGCCGCATCCCGCTGGGTGCACCGCCCCGAATGCCGAAGGCCGCGACCGATTCGGGCAGCGCCGTGGGCTGCTGCTGCCAGCTCTTCAGGCGCTCGAGGGCCGCAGCCATGTTTTCGCGACCGGCGAGCTTGGCGCCACCGTCATCCGCCCGGAACTCGCGACGCCGCGAAAACCACATGACGATCATGCTGGCGAGGATACCCAGCAGGATCTGCGCGACCATCGAGGTGACGAAAAAGCCGATGCCATGGCCGCGATCGTTCTTCAGCACGACACGATCCACGACGTAGCCGATCACGCGCGAGATGAAGATCACGAAGGTGTTGAGCACACCCTGCAGCAGGGTCATCGTGACCATGTCGCCATTGGCCACATGCGCCACCTCGTGGCCGAGAACCGCCTCGACCTCGTTGCGCTGCATGCCCTGCAAAAGGCCGGTGCTCACGGCCACCAGCGAGTTGTTCCGGGACGGACCCGTCGCAAACGCATTGGGCTCGGGGGCATCATAGATCGCCACTTCCGGGGTCTTGATGCCGGCCTCGCGCGCCTGTCGCTGCACCGTGTTGAGCAGCCAGGATTCGGTGGCGTTACGCGGCTGGTCGATCACCCTGGCCTTGGTCTGCCACTTCGCGACCATCTTGGAGATGGCCAGCGAGATGAACGATCCTGAAAAGCCGATCACTGCCGAGAAGATCAGCAGGGCCTGCAGATTCAACCCGCCTTCGGCCTCGAGGTAGCTGTCGATGCCCAGCACTCGCATGACCACGGCGAGCACCACCAGCACGGCGATGTTGGTACCGACGAACAAAACGATGCGCTTCATGCGTAGCCTCCAGAACTTCCATATCGGGGTGCAAAGGGTCCCCATGCCCGGACCGGCCGGAACCACTGCCGTCTCCACCCCTGAATGGGGGCGATCGGCGGCGAATCAAGTCGGTCGCAGCGTTGGACCAGAGGTGTGCTCCGGGGTTTCAAGCTCGAGCCCCGGGGAGAGCTTAGCGCATCGGATGTGACAGGCGAAGGCACGGGGTAGAATTGCCGGCCTCGTTTCCAGGTCGGACCCCCGATGCCCGAGAACAGAAGCATGGCGCGCTTCATCGCTCCGCGCTGGTGGCCCTACTGGCTGGGGCTGGGCGTCATGCGGCTGATTGCGTTTC
>CAYLNP010000301.1:0-2831 GCA_964384925.1 uncultured Woeseiaceae bacterium | reverse complement strand
ACCCTGCGCACGACGTGCCCGAACTGGTGTCCGGCAGCGCAGGGGAGCCGTTCACCCGCGGCGAGGGCGTGCTCGTGTCCGAACCGCTGACATTGCGTCGCGACCTGGCGCCGGGAGACAAATTGCGCCTGGCGTTCGCACGCGGCAGTGTCGAGCTGCCGGTACTCGGCGTCTACCGCGACTATCTCAGTGACCGGGGGGTAGCGCTGATGTCGCTGCAGGGTCTGGCGCGATGGAGCGGTGATGACAGCCTGGGCAGCTTCTCGGTGTTGAGCGCGCAGCCCGCGGAACTGCGCCCGCGTCTGGCGGCGCTGCTGGCGGACGTCCCAGGCGTCGTGCTCTCGGATGCGAGCGAACTGCGCGCGCAGACCATGGAGATCTTCGATCGCACCTTCGCTGTCACCCATGTCCTGAAGCTGCTGGTCGCCGGCACCGCCGTGTTGGGCATGCTCGGCGCGCTGCTCGCCTGGCTGCTCGACCGTCGCGCGCTGCGCGGTGCACTGCGGGCGCTGGGTCTCACGTCGGGCGAGACGTATCGGCAGGTGCTGCTGGAGACGGGGCTGCTCGGTGTGGCTGCGGCGCTTGTCGCGGTGCCGTTGGGTGCGGTGCTCGCCGCATTGCTGGTGTTCGTCATCAACCTTCGCGCCTTCGGCTGGTCGATGCAGTTCGAACTGCTTGCCGCGCCGCTGTGGCAGGGGGCGCTGCTGGCTGTGGCCACATCCCTGGTGGCCGGCGTGCTGGCAGTGGTCGCGTTCGCCCAGGAGCACACCGTGCAGGGCACGTCTGCACCACGCGGGGTGACGGCAATGGCGTGGCTGCCTGCGGGGCTGCTGGCCTCGCTGGTACTGTCGGGATGCACCGATCCCGGACGCGGCGCGCCGGGCGCGCCGGCCGCACCAGGCTCGGGCAGCCTGGATGCGGCCGCGCTGCTCTCCGGCGATGCTGCCGACGAACGCTTCGCCACAGTCACCGCACCGCGCGCGTTCGACTTTCCGCGCGATCACGGCGCTCACCCCGAGTACCGCAGCGAGTGGTGGTATCTCACGGCGAACCTGCGCGATGCGAGCGGGCGGCGCTTCGGCCTGCAGTACACGCTGTTCCGATTTGCGATGGCACCGAGCCAGCCTGACGCCGAGCCGGCGGCCGATGCAGAGCCTGCGGCCGAGTCAAAGATCAGTCAGGGATGGGCGAGTCGTCAGGTTTACATGGCGCACCTGGCGATCACCCATGTCGAGGCGGGCGAGCACCGCCATGCCGAGCGCCTCGGCCGCCCGGGTGGCGGCGTGGCCGGCGTCGTCAGCGCACCCTTTTCGGCGACGCTGCAGGATTGGCAGCTTGCCAGCACGCAGCAGTCGTTCCTGCCGCTGCGACTGCAGGCGCAGGCCGACGCATTGGGTGCCGAACTGGTATTTGGCCCCGGTCGCGGACCGGTGCTCCAGGGCGATGCCGGCTACAGCCGCAAGGGTCGAGCGCCGGGCAATGCCAGTCACTATTTCAGCTATACCCGCCTGCCGGTGAGCGGAGCGCTGCGCTGGGCCGGCGAAACCATCGAAGTCGCCGGGCTGGCGTGGCTGGACCGCGAATGGGGCAGCAGCGCGCTGGATCCCGATGTGCAGGGCTGGGACTGGCTGTCACTGCGACTGCGCGACGGTCGCGATCTGATGGTCTTCCAGCTGCGCGAGCGCGATGGCGGGCTGGCCCCATGGAGTGCCGGCACGCTGGTGAATCCGGACGCAACGACCAGACGAATACAGTTTTCGGAGTTCGACATGCGACCCGAACGACACTGGGTCAGCCCGGTCAGCGGCCGCAGCTATCCCGTCGAGTGGCAGCTGCAGATCCCCGGAGAGTCGCTGTCGATGACGATCACCGCGGTGATCCCCAACCAGGAGATGCGCACCCGGGTGCGTTACTGGGAGGGTCTGGTCGATGCGCGTGACGCCAGGGGTGACATCGTCGGCGAAGGGTATATGGAACTGACCGGCTACTAGTTTTCTTGTAAATATTTTGTACAGGAAATAACTGTACAAAATATTGACAGATGAGTGACGCACCACTAACATGAAATTGTCGTCGGCCACGTCCCACTCCCCATGTTGGACGATGACACCGGCCCTTCTGGCGACCGGCAGCACGGACGCTGCTTCAGAGGGGTCTGCACGCGAAAGGATTTGCGTGCATTTGCGGCCAGCCCGTGTGAGCGCCGTCGGGAGTCGAAGACTTTCGATGAGGGCTTAGGCCGCCAAAGGGGCGGGGTTGATCCCCCGCCCCCTTTTTTTTTGCGCCTGCCACTACACTTCACGGTCCTGCTCGCTGCCGAGACTCCGGATGGATCGCTCCTCGCTTCTGATCGCATTGTTCGTCGCTGCCGTGCTGGTGCTGGCAATCTGGCTCTGGACTCCGGATCGGCGCCTCGACCGGCTCGAGGCGCGGTACGCCGGTTCACCGGAAGACATCATCGAGCTGGCCGGCACCCGTGTACATGTTCGCGACAGCGGCCCTCGCGGGGCACCGGCAGTCGTCCTGCTGCACGGGTTCGGCGCCAGTCTGCACACTTGGGAGCCCTGGGCGCAGGCGCTGGCCGACCAGTTCCGGGTCATCCGCTTCGACCTGCCCGGTGCCGGGCTGTCCGGTCCTGATGCCACCGGCGACTACAGTGACGAGCGCAGCATGGAAATCCTGCAGGCCCTGCTCACGACGAGGGGACTGACACGCGCGAGCCTGATCGGCAACTCGATGGGCGGTCGCATTGCCTGGCGGTTTGCCGCCGAACACCCCGAGCGCGTCGAGCGTCTCGTGCTGATCTCACCGGACGGCTTTGCCAGCCCGGG
>CAYLNP010000300.1:0-2837 GCA_964384925.1 uncultured Woeseiaceae bacterium | reverse complement strand
CTTGCCGCGATTGAAGTCCGGCGACGTGATCCTCGTCAGCCGCATGGAGCACCATGCCAACATCGTGCCTTGGCAGCTGATTGCCGAACGCACCGGAGCACGCATCGAGGTGGTCGAGATCACCCCGGAGGGCGCTCTGGATATCGATGCGCTGGACCGTCAGCTGGCCGGCGGCGCCAGGCTGCTGGCCCTGACCCATGTCTCCAACGTGCTCGGAAGCATCAACCCGGTACGCGAGATCTGCGCCCGGGCGCGGCGGAATGGCGTGTTCACGGTGATCGACGGTTCGCAGGCGGTGCCGCATCAGCCGGTCGACATCGCCTCCATCGGCTGCGACTTCTACGCCTTTACCGGACACAAGCTGTGCGGGCCAACCGGCACCGGCGCCCTGTGGGCGCGGCGCGAGCACTGGCAGTCGATGCCACCCTTCCTGGGCGGCGGCGAGATGATCCGCGAGGTGCGCTTCGAGGGCACGACCTTCAACGACCCGCCGCACAAGTTCGAGGCCGGCACGCCGAACATCGCCGGCTTCATCGGGCTTGGCGCGGCGGTCGATTACCTTGAGGCGATCGGCATGGACGCCGTCGCCGGGCGCGAGGCCGAGCTGCTCCGCTACGCGAGCAGGCGACTGCAGCAGGTGCCAGGCCTGCGCCTGTTCGGCAGCACGCCGGACAAGGCGGCCATTCTCAGCTTCCTGGTCGAGGGCGCACACGCGCACGACCTCGCTACCCTGCTCGATCTGGAAGGCATCGCGGTGCGCTCGGGCCATCACTGCGCGCATCCGCTGATGCAGTTCTATGGCGTGCCGGCAACCTGCCGCGCCTCGCTGTCGTTCTGGAACACCGAGGCCGAGGTCGACGCGCTGGTCGAGGCCATCGGCCGGGTGCGCCGGCTGCTGGCCTGAAAGTCGCAGCCGGCTAGAATGCGGGGATTGCAAGCAGCCGGAGCAGACATGAGTGCGGCATCCGTGGAGGCCAGGCCGATAGCGTTCCGCGCCGCGCAAACGGCCGACGTCGCGGCGCTGGTTCCTCTGGTCACCAGCGCCTACCGCGGCGAGAGCAGCCGCCAGGGCTGGACCACCGAGGCCGACATCCTGGACGGCAACCGGATCGTGCCCGAGGTGCTGCAGGCCGACATCGAGCGGCCGCGGTCGACCATTCTCATCGCCGAGCAGGGCGGAGCGATGCTGGCCTGCGCCCACGTCTGCGACGAAGGCGGCGTGGGCTACTTCGGCATGTTCGCCGTGCGTCCCGATCTTCAGAATGCCGGGGTCGGCCGGCAAGTCTTGGCCGAGGCCGAGCGCATTGCGCGCGAGGATTGGCATCTGCCGCTGATGCGGATGACGGTGATCGACCTGCGCGAAGAGCTGATCGCCTGGTATGTGCGCCGCGGCTACCGGCGCACCGGAATCAAGAAGCCATTTCCCGCGACCGATCCGCGATTCGGCCTGCCGCGGCGCGACGACCTGCGCTTCGAGGTGCTGGAGAAGGCGCTGTGAGCGGTGAATGGGTGCGGGTCTGCGACAGCATCGAGGTGCTGCCGGGCGAGATGCATGCGGTCTGGATGGGCGAGACGCCGCTGGTCCTTTTCAATCTCGATGGGCAGATCCACGCGCTGCGCGACCAGTGCACGCACGAGGACTATGAACTGTCGGCCGGCGTGTTCGACCCGGACGCCGGCAGCATCGAATGTGTCCTGCACGGGGCGAGGTTCGACGTACGCGACGGGCGAGCACTCTGCGCACCGGCCTACACCGCGGTCGCGCGCTTCCAGGTGCGCATCGAGGACGGCGGGGTCCATGTCTGCAGGCCCTGAGCCGCGGCTGCCGATCAACGGGCTGACGCCGACCCTGGGCGAGGCGCCGCTGACCCTCAACTGGCACTACCTGCGGGCCATTGCCCGCGGCGATTCCGCGCTCGATCTCAAGGGCATGGCCCTTCGACACCACGACGACGCGCGTCGCTTTGCCTGCGAGTACGGTCTCGATCCCGAGCGTCCCGGGCATGTCGCCTGGATGCGCCGGGTGCATCGCGAGGCGGTCGACTTCCTGTGCCAGCGGCTGCTGAGCCCCGAGCAGGCGACCCAGCTTCCGGACGAAGTTGCCGAGCCGGATGACGTGCTCGATCTGCTGGTCTTCGCCTCGCGCTTCTCGCGCTCACGCAGCACGCGGCGGCTGTGGTCGTGCGCCGTGCTCAAGGTCATGCATGCGCTGTTCTACATCGACAGCAACATCAAGCTGCGCCATTTCGACGTCATTCGCGAGCAGGTCTTCGCCGCGCTGGATGCGGTTATCCTGCCCACCCCCGACGGCCACCTGCTCAGCGACGGCGAGATTGCCCTGCCGCTGCTCAGCGTGGAGCGAAAGAATGCCAAGGACCGTCACAGCATCCTGCTCAAGCTGCTGCAGAAGTCCGCCTACGTCGCCGAGAACATCCAGGACCACCTCGGTGTCCGCCTGGTATTCGATACCCGCATCGAATGCCTGCTGGCCCTGCGCATCCTGCAACGCTCGCAGCTGCTCTCGGCGATCAATGTCGAGTCGCACCGGGTGCGCAACACCCTGCTCGATCTCGAAGCGGCACACGACCTGTTCGGCACAGCGGTCGCCACCCGACGCTGGCTCACTTCGCGCGCCCAGTGCTTGCCTACGCGCGCCGGGCTTTGCACTGGCCGCTCACGGGCTTTTGCCCACGTCAGCAGGCCCATCAGCTCCAGGATCTTGCAGCTTGCGAAGTCAGCATTGCGGCGAGTGCATCATGAGCTCTGCTGCCGGTCCAGCGCGACGCCGCCGTGCAGATCACGCATCGGAGATTTAGGGGCGGGGGACGGTCGAGAGG
>CAYLNP010000299.1:0-2840 GCA_964384925.1 uncultured Woeseiaceae bacterium | reverse complement strand
AATTCTTGTAGTGACCCTGGCCCGCCCGGAGGCGGGGAATGGCTGGGGTGGCAGGATTCGAACCTGCGAATGACGGGATCAAAACCCGCTGCCTTACCACTTGGCTACACCCCAGCGACTTGAACACCCCTTGTCCATGCCGCGAGCTGGTCATGCAGCGGCGAGCCCGCAAGTCCGCGCACGACCCAGCCGCGCCATCGATCCGGCAATTCGGCGAGCAACGCGGTGGCATGCGAGCGTGTGCATGGCAGGAACACGCAGGCCCCTGTGCCGCTGAGCATGGGTCCGACAGCCTGCCCGTCCGCCGTATCGCGGTGGGCGCCGAGCCATGCCAGCGCCTCACCGACCTGCGGATGCCTGCGCACGACCGCGGACGTGCAATCGTTGGCCCCGGCGCCCGCCAGAAAGCACTGTATTGTCAGTGGCGGTGTAGAACGTGTCAAATCGCCCGCAGCGAAAATTTCCGCGGTCGAGACCGCGCAGTCAGGCTGGATCACCAGATAGTCCTGCGCAGGCAATTCCAGCGGGGTCAGCCGTTCGCCCACCCCTTCGGCCCAGGCATTGCGCCCGCCGATGAACACCGGCACATCGGCACCCAGTTTCACGCCCAGATCGATGAGCTGACCTTCGCTCAGCGACAGGTCCCACAGCCGGTTGAGCACGCACAGCACGGTGGCCGCATCGGAGCTGCCACCGCCAAGGCCCGCCTGCATCGGGATGCGCTTGATCAGCTCGATGTCCACGCCCGCGCGCAATCCGGCATGCTCGCGCAGCAGCTGCGCGGCGCGCACGCAAAGGTCGTCTGCGGCGTCGATCCCGGCCACCTCGTTGCTGCGCACGACCCGGGCGTCCGGGCGTGGACGAAACACCAGTTCATCGCACAGGTCGATCAGGCGAAATACGGTCTGCAACTCGTGATAGCCATCCTCGCGACGGCCCAGCACGTGCAACATCAGGTTGAGTTTGGCCGGCGCCGGCCAGCGCTGTCCCCAGCCCTCTGTCATGGCTCGGCCAGTCCTGGCGCCCATGCGTCGAGCACGATCCGCAGGTCCAGCCCCGGACCGGCCAGATCGATGCGCCGCGGCAGCATCTCGCCCGCCTGCAATCGCCAAGCGCTGTAGGTCATCGTCCAGCCGCGCTGTTCGAGCATGCGCGGCAAGCCCTGGGCGTCGAAGTCGAAGTAATCCGGATGACGCGCATCGGCCAGCCCCAGCAGCCAGTAACGCAGACTCTGTACCGGCAGACCGAAGCCGAAAATCGCGGCCAGATCGGCTTCGGGCTCCTGGAGCACCACCTGCTCGCCGTCGCGCCCGATGGCTGTGAGCCTCTCCGGCGGCCCGTAGACGAACAGGCCACCGACACCCATCGGCCCGCGGAATCGCACCTCCAGCCAGTCGGGACGCTGTCGCCATTCGAAATTGCCCTGGACGCTGTCATCGGCCGTGGTCACCGACAGCCGGCCGCGAGCCTCCCAGGTATCATGCGCGTCCAGCCTGCGGCTACGCTGGTCCCAAGGCTCTTCAGACTGCGGTGGCGCCACCGCGCAACCACTCAGTGACAGCAGCAACGCAAGACCGGCCAGCGATGCGCAGCGGCGCGCGGTGCTCACGGCATCAGGCGCTCGCGCCACGACTGCAGGCGACGATCCTCAGGCCACCGCTCCAGCGCCGTGCTGAGCATTTCCATGGCCTCGTCGTTCTCGCCGAGCGCCACGCGTACCTCGATGATGTGGGCGGCAACCTCCGGGTCGCGCAGCAGCGACCAGGCATGCTGCAGATACTCCAGCGCGCCCTGGTAATCGCCGAGGCGGAACAGCACCCAGCCCATCGAGTCGATGATGGCAGGATTGTCGGGCGCCCGCTCCAGCGCCTGCTCGATCAGCGCCCGCGCGCGCGCATACTGGTTCGTGCGATCAGCCAGCGTGTAGCCCAATGCGTTGAGGAATACCGGGGATTCCGGATCCTGTTCGACCAGCCGCTCGAGTTCCCGAATCGCCCTGCGTACCTGGTCGGTGCGTTCGTAGAGCAGCGCGCGCTGGTAGCGCAGCACGGGTTCGTCGGGATGGGCGGCCAGCGCACTGCGATAGGTCGCAAGCGCCGCGCGCACATCGCCTTCGTCGCTCTGGCGCTGACCGATCAGCGCGTAGACGCCGGCCCGGGCGTTGCCAAGCTGCTCATCGTCAGGCTGCGCCCGCAGCGGCGCATCGAACAGCGCCAGGGCTTCGTCGTCACGCTGCGCATCCACCAGCAGCCGCGCCCGGGCCATGCGCATCGCATCGGTATGGCGCGGGCTGGCATCACCGAAGTCGGCAAGGTGGCGCAGCGCGGAGTCCAGGTCGCCCGAGTCCTCGTAGATCAGTGCGACAAGCACCTGCGCCTCCACCGCCTGCGGACCGGTGGTCACACGCGAAAGATTGCGGATGGCATGCAGCGTGCGACCGTCCTCACGGGCGATGCGCCCCAGGTAGTAATGCGCCTCGTTCTGGTGCCTGAACCCCTGGCGCAGATCGTTCCACAGCGCCTCGGAGGCTTCGAGATCTCCGCTGCGCAGATGCACCAGTGCCAGGGCCCGCAAGATATCCTCATCGCCGGGGTTTTCGGTCAACAGCGTCTGCAGATGCTCGCGTGCCTGGTCCTCGAGGCCGGCGGCCATCAGCAGCCCGGAGAGTTCCAGGCGCAGCTCCGGATCGCGTTCCTCAGCCATCATCTCCCGGCCCAGCGCCACGGCCTGCTCGGTCTCGCCGTTGGCCAGCAGCGCCTGAGCAAACGTCAGCCGGCCGCGTGGCCATTGCGGATCCAGCTGCTGCAGCCGCTCGGCGGCCTCCAGTGCCTGACGCGGCC
>CAYLNP010000298.1:0-2878 GCA_964384925.1 uncultured Woeseiaceae bacterium | reverse complement strand
CAATGCACGGGCGGGGCGGTGTCTACCAGTCTATCACCGTGGGCCCGGCGCGCCAGCGCGTGCAGCTGATCCTGCTCGATACGCGCTGGCATCGCTCGGCACTCAAGCCGACCGACACCCCGATGGCATCGGGCCGCCAGCGCTACGTGCCCGACCCGGACCCCGCCAAGACCATGCTCGGCGCGGCGCAGTGGGCATGGCTCGAGGAGACGCTGCGCGAACCCGCGGATGTGCGCATCATCGCCTCGTCGATCCAGGTGCTGGCACGCAACCATGGCTGGGAGCGCTGGGGTAACCTTCCGCTTGAAAAGGCGCGGCTGCTCAAGCTCATAGCCGACACCAATGCGCAGGGCGTGGTGTTCATCTCCGGTGATCGCCACCGCGGCGCGGTGTATCGTCGCGACCAGGAGGTGCCCTACCCGATGTACGAACTGACCTCGAGTTCTCTCAACGCAAGCTTTCGCGCGCGGCAGAACGAAGTCGATGCGCAGCGCATTGGCCCGATGTTCGAGGCGGACAACTTCGGCATGGTGACGATCGACTGGGACAATCGCATCGTGCACCTGGGGCTGCATGCCGTCGAGGACGGCCAGCGCGTGCGTGGCATCGCGGTGTCCATCGCGGAGCTGTCTGGGTGAAGGCGCTGTGCCGAGTCGTCGGCTTGACTCTCGTAGGCACCCTGCTGGGCAGCTGTTGTGCGCCCGAGGCTGTTGACGAGCGCGGCTGGCCGCGCCAGCTCGTGCTCGGCCTGGTGCCGGCCAACGAAGCCGAGGCCATGGTCGACAACCTGCAGCCGCTGGCGGACTACCTGCAGACACGCCTGGGTATCCCCGTACGCGCCTTCGTGCCGCAGGACTACACCGGTGTGGTCGAGGCCATGGGCAGCGGTCGCGCCGATATCGGCATGCTGCCCCCGTTTGCAGCCATGCTCGGCATGCGCCGCTACGATCTGGAGCCTGTGCTGATCTCCGTGCGCAACGGTGAGACCGGCTACCGCTCCCAGTGGATGACCTCGGATCGATCGCTTTGCCCGGATGAACCGGTCGCCGACGAGCGTGGCCTGCTCAGCTGCAGCGGCTCGCTGGAAGACGTGCGCGGGCGCTCAGTGGCGTTCACCGATCCGAACAGCACGTCGGGTTTCCTGTTTCCTTCACTGCAGCTGATCGAGGCGGGCATGGACCCCGAAAGCGATCTGCGTCGCCTGTTCGTCGGCGGACATGATGCGGCAGTCCTGGCCGCCTATGGTGGGGATGTCGACATCTCCGTGTCGTATGACGATGCGCGTGGCATGGTGCGCCCACAGTACCCTGATGTCGGCGAGCGCGTCATCGTGTTCGCGCACTCGCCGCGTATCCCCAACGATGGCGTGCTTTTGCGCAGTGACCTGCCGCCTGATCTGAAGGGCGCCATCGCAGAGGCGTTCGTGGCACTGGCCGAGGACCAGCGCGAGCTGCCGCGCGAGGAACGGGTGTTGTGGGTGCTCTACGAGATCGACGACTTCGTACCGGCCACCGCAGGCATTTTCGATCCGGTGGCGGCCGCCTACGACCTGCTGCGGCGCTAGCCGCAACCGCAGCGTTGGTGAGCGTTTGGAAGCGTATGCGCAATGGAGCACACCATGAGTGACAAGCCAGATTCTGGCGAGGCCATGATCCGCTTTCGCGGCGCGGGCGTGACCTACCCCAATGGCGTGGTCGGTCTGCAGGGCATCGATCTGACCATCCGCCGCGGCGAGTTCGTCGTCATCGTCGGGTCCTCAGGCGCCGGCAAGTCGACGCTGCTGCGCTCGATCAACGGACTCACGCCACTGAGCGCAGGCGAGATCGAGGTCGCAGGCGTAGCCGTGCCGCGGAAGCAGGGCCGCGAGCTGCGTCGCCTGCGTGCGCGCATCGGCATGGTGTTCCAGGACTTCCGGCTGGTGCGCAGGGTCTCGGTGCTCAGCAACGTGCTCATCGGCCGCGTCGCGCATGTACCAGCGTGGCGCAGTGTGCTCAACCTGTGGCCGCGCGCCGAGGTGGAGCTGGCGATGTCCGCACTCGAACGCGTCGGCATCGTCGACAAGGCCTACGTGCGCGCGGGCCAGCTCTCCGGGGGTCAGCAGCAGCGAGTGGGCATCGCACGCGCGCTCGCCCAGGCCCCCGAGGTGATCCTCGCCGATGAGCCGGTGGCCTCGCTCGACCCGGTCACCTCCCACCAGGTCATGGAGGACCTGCTTCGCATCAACCGCGAGCTGGGCATCACGACGATCGTCAACCTGCATTTTCTCGACCTGGCGCGGCGCTATGGCCAGCGCATCATTGGCCTGCAGCAGGGCCAGGTGGTCTACGACGGCTCAGGCAGCGATGTCACTGATGACGACTTCCGCCAGATCTACGGCCGACGTCCGGGCGAGGACGACTTCCTGCAGGAACCAGCCGCTTGAGCAGGCCCGCCCAGCCGCCACGCCAGCTTGGTCTGACGCTGGGCGTCATCGCCGTGCTGGCCACCATCACGCTGTGGTCGGCGCACGGGATCGGCTTCTCGATGAGTGAGCTGGTGTGCAACGCCGCCGGCGGCGGACGGCTGCTGCGCGAATCCTGGCCACCGGATTTCGCCTTCCTGCCGCGGCTGATCGGCCCTTTCATGGAAACCCTGCACATCGCGCTGATCGGCACCGTGGTAGGCGCCATCATCGCGATCCCGGTCGCCGTGCTTGCGGCGCGACCGGTCAGCCCTAACTGGCTGACGTGGATCGTCGATCGCAACTTCATGAACATCCTGCGCACGCTGCCGGATCTGTTCTGGGCAATGCTGTTCGCCACAGCCGTGGGCTTCGGTCCACTGGCAGGCGCACTGGCGCTGTCGGTGTTCAGCGTTGCGGTGATCAGCAAGCTGTTCT
>CAYLNP010000297.1:0-2878 GCA_964384925.1 uncultured Woeseiaceae bacterium | reverse complement strand
TCGGCCCAGCGGAAGCCCGGGAAATCGCCGACCTGGTAGAGTCCGGCTGCATCCCAGGCCTCGCAGATCAGACGCGTATGGGCCAGTGTCTCGGAAAACTCGATGTTCCACAGCAAGGGCGCGTGATACATCGGCTCGCCGTCCTCGCCCCGGCCCATGGCACTGGCAAGATCAAAGCGGAAACCATCGACATGCATCTCGCGCACCCAGTACTCCAGGCACTGCAGCAGCAGGCGTGAGACCGCGGGGTGATTGCAGTTCAGCGTATTGCCGCAACCCGAGTAGTCGCGATAGCGCCGGCGGTCGTCGGGATCAAGGTGGTAATAGAACTCGTTGCCCAGACCTTTGAAGCTGATCGTGGGGCCTTCGGCGTCCCCTTCGGCGGTATGGTTGAACACCACATCGAGAATCACGCCAATACCTGCCCGGTGCAGCGCCTTGACCATGTCACGAAACTCCCGGCGCGCGTTCGCTTCGCTTGCGTAGCCCGGGTGCAGGGCATAGAAGCTGCAGGGACTGTAGCCCCAGAAGTTGGACAGGCCACGCGCGGCAACGCCGGCGGGCACGTCCTGGGCATCGAACGCCATCACCGGCATCAGCTCGACATCGGTGACACCCAGGTCCTGCAGGTAGGGAATCTTCTCGACGATGCCGCGAAACGTCCCCGGTCGGGCGACTGCTGCAGTTTCGTGACGGGTGAAGCCGCCGACGTGCAGCTCGTAGATCACGCTGTCCTCGAGCCTGTGGTTCAGCGGTGTGTCGCCTTCCCAGTCGTAGACTTCGTCGTCGACGATGCAGGCGCGCATGCTCGTCTCGCTGCGTCGGCTGCCCATGGCCGTGGCTCGGTCCCATAGCCGGGTGGAAATCATGCGGGCCCGGGGATCGAGCAGTTCGACCTCCGGATCGAAGCGAAACCCCGTCGTGGCGGTGTCGCCGGGACCGTCGGCGTGCCATGTGTAGCACATGCCCGGTGTGGCACCCTCGACGAATACGTGCCAGAAGAAGAACGTCCGGTTGTGCACCGGGTCGAGCCTGATTCGCAGCAGGGGCTCGCGCGAGCGGTCATCGCGATACAGCTGCAGCGACATCTGCGTGGCATTGCGGCTGAACACCGAGAAGTTCACGCCGTTGTTGCGCACTGTCACGCCCGGTGGAATGCGCTGCCCATCGTGAATCGCAAAGCCATCGGGCCTGGGCGCGACTTCGGACATACTCGATCAGTCCTGACTGCCCACCCAGTGCACCAGACCGAGTTCATGCGGATGCGCCAGATGCGGATGTGCCGGCCGTGCCCGGATCTCGAAACTCAGATGCCCGCACCACGGTGGGACGGCACGCAGTCGGTAGTGGTGCTCGCCATCGGGCAGGCCGGCGCAGGACTCCAGCGGTGCGACATGGTAGGCGCCATCTTCGAGATACATCAGCCCTTCCGTGGGGCGACCGTTCTCGACATGGCCGCGCAAAGGCACGGTGATCTCCGAGCCGATACCGCGGGCAATCACGCATTCCACACAGACGTCCTCGGGAGCCAGGCCATTGAGTGAAACAGCCACGTCCATACCAAGTGATACGTCGTGGCTCGATTGCGCAGGCACAGGCGCCATAAGGCGCAACTGGACGCCCGGCCATGCATCGCGTACCCGCAGCTTCCACTGCGCGAGCGCGTGCGCGGCGGCATGTTCATTCGCGCGCATCAGCCTGCCGTGCTTCGAGGCCGGCATGTAGAAGTGGCGCACGTAGTCGCCGAGGAAGCGCTGACTGTTGAAACGCGGCAGGTTGGTTGCCATCGAGCGCTTGCAGCGTTCGACCCACTCGGGCGAGAAGCCCAGCTTGCGATCACGCCGGTAATACATCGGGATGACTTCGTCCTGCAGAATCTCATACAGGGTGGTGGCATCGTGACGATCGCGCTCGTGGTCTGAACCTGCGTGAGTGGCCGGCGGGATAGCCCAGCCGTTGCTGCCGTCGTAGCCCTCTGCCCACCAGCCATCCAGCACGCTGAGGTTGATCGTGCCATTGATCGCCGCCTTCATGCCCGAGGTGCCACTGGCCTCGAGCGGATAGACCGGCGTGTTGAGCCACACGTCCACGCCCGAGGTCAGCAGACCGCCGAGCTCCATGTTGTAGCCTTCCATGAGCAGCACCTTGCCGAAGAACTCCGGCAGGTTGGCGATGCGGTGGACTTCCTGCATCAGGTGCTGGCCGGGTTGATCGGCCGGATGCGCCTTGCCTGCGAACACGAACACCACCGGCCGTTCGTCATGGTCGACAATGGCGCGCAGCCAGTCCAGATCGCTGAACAGCAGTGTGGCGCGCTTGTAGGCCGCGAACCGCCGTGCAAAGCCGATTACCAGCGCATTCGGGGATTCAGGGTCGAGGTGACGCAGCATGCGCCGGATGTGGGCACTGCTGTGCCGGTTGTGCAGATGCTGGCGCTCGAGTCGCTGGCGCAGGGCGCGCAGGGTGTCGCCCTTGATCTGCTGTTTGACATACCAGAAGCGTCCGGGCGGGATGGCCATGATGGATTCGGTCAGGTCGCGATCCATCAACTGGTAGGCCCAGGACGGGCCCAGGTGCTCGGAGAGCAACCCGGTCCACTCGCTGCGCAGGAAGGTCGGGACATGCACGCCGTTGGTCACGAAGCCGACCGGGTTCTCCTGCGGCGGCACCTGTGGCCAGGCCGAGGCCAGGATCTGCGACGACACGCTGCCATGCAGTCGGCTCACACCGTTGATGCCGCGCGCGCCGGCCACCGCCAGGCGCGTCATGTTGAAGCGCGGGTCCCCACCGGCATCATGGCCGAGCGACAGGAAGCGCTCCGCCGTGATGCCCATGTCCGGAACGATCTGCGACAGATAGTCCAGCACCATCGCCGGCT
>CAYLNP010000296.1:0-2879 GCA_964384925.1 uncultured Woeseiaceae bacterium | reverse complement strand
TCGGCGGCACTGTCGGCCACCGTGGGCCTGGGCAACATCGGTGGCGTGGCGCTGGCCATTGCGCTTGGCGGACCGGGTGCGGTGTTCTGGATGTGGGTCGTCGGCATGCTCGGCATGTCGGTCAAGCTCACCGAAGTCACGCTCTCGATGCTTTATCGCAATACCGACGATCCTGACGACCCGCATGGCGGGCCGATGTGGGTCGTCAGCAAGGGGCTGCGCAGACACGGACCGCGGCTTGGCACCGTGGGCGGCGTCATCGGCGGCATCTTCTGCGTCACGCTGCTGATCTCCGCCACCACCGGCGGCAACATGTTCCAGGCCTGGAACGTCGGCCAGATCACCCAGACCTACTTCGGCATTCCCAGCGTGGCCTGCGGCATCATCCTCGCCGTCATCGTCGGCAGCGTCATTCTCGGTGGCATCAAGCGCATCGGTGCCGTGGCCGGACGCCTCGTGCCGTTCATGTGCGCGCTTTACCTGCTCGCAGGCAGCTATGTCCTGATCGTCAACGCCGCGGAACTGCCTGGCCTGATGGTGCTGATCTTCACCTCGGCATTTGCACCGACGGAGGCCGCGGGCGCCTTCATCGGCGGCACGGCCGCGTACGCATTTCTCTTCGGCATGAAGCGTGCGCTGTTCTCCAACGAGGCCGGCCAGGGCTCAGCACCCATCGCCCACTCCGCCGTGAAGACCGACGAACCGGCCCGCGAAGGCATCGTTGCCGGTCTCGAACCTTTCATCGACACCATCGTGGTGTGCACGTTCACCGCGCTGGTCATTCTCTCCACCGGCATCTGGAACCGCCCGGCGGAGGTCACCTACGCTCAGCCTCCGGCGGCGGTGCAGCTTGAGCAGGGCGTATGGAGCTTCGAAACGCTCGAGGCGCCGCGTCTGCCTCGCGCCGCCGGTGACTGGGTCAATGGCCAGAACGTGTTCATGATCATCGAGGCTCATGCCAACGAACAGTCCGGCAACAATCGACATCGCCTCGACGGTCGCGTGATCGACACGGAAGAGGCCATCGTCATCGAGTGGAACAGCGTGAACACCGCGGTGGAGCCGACGCTGGTCGACGGTGGGATCCATTTCACCTACGTCGGCGCGACGCTGACGGCGAAGGCCTTCGACACGGTGCAGGAAGGCCTGGGCAAGTGGCTGGTCACGATTGCCGCCTGGCTGTTTGCGGTGTCCACGATGATCTCCTGGGCCTACTACGGGGAGCAGGGCATGATCTACCTGCTCGGCAAGCGTTCGGTGCTGCCCTACAAGGTGGTGTACTGCGCGCTGATCATCGTCGCCACGCTGGGCTTCATCGAGACCGATGCACAGCTCGACAACCTCACGGGGGTCGGCACCGGCGTGATGCTGTTCGCCAACATTCCGATCATGCTGCTGCTGGGCCACCAAGCGATGCGCGCCTATCACGATTACGTCCGGCGCTTGAAGAACGGCCAGCTCGGTCCGGGCCACCCGGCCCCGTCGGTGGAGGATCTGATCAGCGGTCGCGACGTGCGCTGAGCAACCCGTCGCCCATCGCGGGCGGCTACAATGGCCGGCCAATCCGTACCACGGGAGCAGGCCATGAAGTTGAGCGACGAGCGGCTGTTCCGGCAGCAGGCCTATGTGGCCGGCCGCTGGATCGATGCGCGTGACGGGGGCACCAGCGAGGTGACCAACCCTGCCAATGGGGCGGTCCTGGGCAGCGTACCGTCCCTGGGGGTCGCCGAAACGCGCGAGGCGATCGAGGCGGCCGAGGCGGCATTGCCGGAATGGCGGGCCCGCACCGCCAAGGAGCGCGGAGCGATCCTGCGCCGCTGGCACGACCTGATGCTCGAGCACAGGGGCGATCTTGCCCGTCTGATGACCGCCGAACAGGGCAAGCCCCTGGCCGAAGCCGATGGCGAAATCGCCTACGCCGCGAGCTTCCTTGAGTGGTTCGCCGAAGAAGGCCGGCGCGTGTATGGGGAGACCATCCCCGCACATCGTGCCGACACGCGCCTGCTGGTGCTCAAGCAGCCGGTGGGTGTGGTCGCCACCATTACGCCGTGGAACTTCCCTGCCGCCATGATCACGCGCAAGGTCGGACCGGCGCTGGCCGCCGGGTGCACCGTCGTGAGTAAACCGGCACAGCAGACGCCCTACTCGGCGCTTGCACTGGCCGAGCTGGCAGAACGCGCGGGCGTGCCGGCCGGCGTGTTCAATGTCGTCACCGGGAAGGCCAGAACCCTTGGTGGCGAGATGACTGCCAACCCCATCGTGCGAAAGCTTTCGTTTACCGGATCCACGGAGGTCGGCAAGGTGCTGATCGCCCAGTGCGCAGACACGGTCAAGAAGGTCTCGATGGAGCTCGGCGGCAACGCACCATTCATTGTTTTTGACGATGCTGACCTGGAAGCCGCTGTCGCAGGCGCGATCGCCTGCAAATTCCGCAACACCGGTCAGACCTGTGTGTGCGCCAACCGGATCCTTGTCCAGGACGGCATCTTCGATGCGTTCGCAAAGCGCCTGACCGAGGAAGTCGGCAAACTGATCGTCGGCGACGGACTGCTTGGCGATACCCACCTCGGCCCGCTGATCGACGACAAGGCCGTGGCCAAGGTCGAGGAGCACATCACCGATGCAACCTCGAAAGGTGCGAGCATCATCGCCGGCGGCAAGCGCCATGCACTGGGCGGGACGTTCTTCCAGCCCACCGTGCTGCGCGATGCCACCGCGTCGATGAAGATCGCGCACGAGGAAGTCTTCGGGCCCGTAGCACCACTGTTTCGCTTCCACACCGACGAAGAAGCCATCAGCCTTGCCAACGACACGCAGTACGGGCTGGCTGCGTACTTCTACACGCGCGACCTGCGACGCTCGTGGCGCATCGCCGAGGC
>CAYLNP010000295.1:0-2887 GCA_964384925.1 uncultured Woeseiaceae bacterium | reverse complement strand
CGGGCGCCGGTGTGGGCGTGTGCGCGGGGACCACCGCGACGAACAGTTCCAGCGTCGCAGCGGACGGCTCAGTGTGATCCAGCGGCACGCTGATCGTCGTGCATCGTGCCCCCACGGTGGACTGGCCGGGGCCGGCTTCGAGTCGGCAGTCCTCGAACACGGGCGCAGCCATGCCCGGCGATGCGGCAGAAAACAGCAGTGCGCCTGCAAGCAGGCGAGGTAGCGAAAGCGGCATTGCGGATCGGTCCACGGTCTTGCGGGAGGGCAGGATTGTGGCACAGGCGATCACGGCCTGCCGAGCGCCGGCGCGGCATTACGAAGCGGTTACAGGCGGCCCAGCAGCGGGATGATCAGCAGCCAGGTCATCAGTGTGATCACCAGCACGCCGAAGAGGTTGAGCCACAGCCCGGCACGGGCCATCTGCGCAATGCTCACCCGTCCCGAGCCGAAGACGATGGCATTCGGCGGTGTGGCCACGGGCAGCATGAATGCAAAGCTCGCCGCGATCGCCGCCGGCACCGTCAGCTCGTAGGCCGACATGCCGAGCGCCGGCGCGATGGCGGCGAGAATCGGCACCAGCGTTGCAGTGGTGGCGGTGTTGCTGGTGAGTTCGGTCAGCAGGATCACCAGCGTGACGATGCCCAGGATGATGAGCAGCGTCGGCAGTCCGCCGAGTGCCACGGCCATCGCGCCGATGTAGCCGCTCACGCCATAGCGGTCCATCGCCGCGCCGAGACTCAAGCCGCCGCCGAAGAGTATCAGCAGCCCCCAGGGAATGTTGGCGGCCGATGCCCAGTCCAGCAGTCGGCCGCCCTGACGCCGGCCGTCGGGCAGCACGAACAGCGCGAGTGCCTCTCCGATGGCGATGGCGGAATCCGACAGCCCACCGAAGGGGCGGATCTCGCCCACGCTCCAGGCCTGCAGCAGCGGACGGGTCATCCACAACGCCACGGTGATGATGAACACCACGGCCACGCGCCGCTCGGCGCGCGTCGGTGCGCCGAGCTCGCGCAGTGAGGTATGAATCATCTCCGCGACGCCGGCAACGGGTGCCGGGTCCAGCGGATAGACCAGGCGCGTGAGCACCCAGCAGGCCAGCGGCAGGAAGACCAGCACCAGCGGCACGGCGAACATCATCCAGCCGACGAAACTGATCTGCAGGTCATACTGCGACTGCAGGTAGGAGACGACGAAGACGTTGGGGGCGGTGCCGATGATGGTGCCCACACCGCCGATGGTCGCCGCATACGCCACACCCAGCAGCAGACAAAGGGCGAAATTCCGGTCGCTGCGCGCATCGCCCTGGCGCTGCTCGAGCAGCGCGATGACACTCAGGATCACCGGCAACAGCATCATCGTGGTGGCGGTGTTCGTCACCCACATGCTGATGGCCGCGGCGATCCCCATGAAGACCATGACGATCCGCGAGGGCGAGGTGCCGACACGCTGCAGGGCGAGATAGGCCAGCCGCCGGTGCAGTTCCCACTTCTGCAGGGCCTGGGCGAGCATGAAGCCGCCAAGGAAGAGATAGATGAGCTCATGGCTGTACGGCGCGGCGGCCTCCCGGATAGGCATGCCACCGAACACCGGGAAGACCACCAGCGGCAACAGGGCAGTCGCGTAGACCGGAATCGCCTCGGTCATCCACCAGATCGCCATCCACACGGCCGCGGCAGCGGCGACGCGGCCCATCCACGGCAGCGCGACCTGTGTGCCATCCGCGGCGAGGTAGCCGTCCGGCAACAGCCACAAGGTCAGCAGCGCAAACGCAGGTCCGGCCATGAGGCCTGCGCTGCGCACACGCTGCACCGCCGTGTCCTGAGGCTCAGCTGTCACCGGGCAAGGTGTAGTCGGCGTAGCGCTGGCGCAGTGTCAGCTTGGAGATCTTGCCGGTGGCCGTGAGCGGCAGATCATCGACGAAGGCCACGTCATCGGGAATCCACCACTTCGCCACGCGCCCCGCGAAATGCGCGAGCATCGCCTCCCGCGTGGGCGCAGACTCACCGGGCACGATCAGCAGCAACGGACGCTCGTCCCATTTCGGATGATGCACGCCGATCACCGCCGCGCCCCGCACGCCCGGATGTGACAGCGCGACGTTCTCCAGCGCAATCGAGCTGATCCATTCACCGCCGGACTTGATGACATCCTTGGTGCGGTCGGTGATGGTCATGTAGCCGTCAGCGTCGATGCTGGCCACATCGCCGGTATCGAACCAGCCATCGGCGTCATGGCTCGCGCTGTTGCCCTCCTCACGATAGTAGCCACTGCAGACCCACGGGCCGCGCACCTTCAGCGCGCCGAAGGCCTGGCCATCCCACGGCAGTTCGGCGTTGCTGTCATCGACGATCTTGAGCTCGATGCCGAATACCGCTCGGCCCTGGCTTGCTCGCACGCTCCCCTGTGCCTCCTCCGGCAGCCTGTCGAACCCCGGCGGCGGCGTATTGAACGTCCCCAGCGGACTGAGTTCGGTCATGCCCCAGGCGTGGTGCACCCACACACCCTGTTCGCGTTCGAAGGCCTGCATCATCGACAACGGACAGGCGGACCCGCCGACGATCGTACGCTGCAGCGTGCGCAGTTTTGTTGCGGACTTGCGCAGGTATTCGAGCAGGCCCTGCCAGACGGTGGGCACACCCAGGGCAAGCGTGACGCCCTCATCGTCCATCAGCCTGGCCAGCGTTTCGCCATCGCCCATCTTCGGCCCCGGCAGCACCAGTTTCGCGCCCACCAGGATCGCCGCGTACGGCACACCCCAGGCATTGACATGAAACATCGGCACCACCGGCAGTACGACATCGTTGCGGGCCAGGTTCATCACGTCGGGCATCGTGCAGGCATAGGCATGCAGCAGCAGCGCGCGGTGACTGTAGAGCACGCCCTTGGG
>CAYLNP010000294.1:0-2940 GCA_964384925.1 uncultured Woeseiaceae bacterium | reverse complement strand
TGTCACCGGCATGGGCTGTATCTGAAGAAGTCACGGCGTGCGACCGCCAGGCCTCTCATCCGGAAGACCCCGATCGGGTTTTGCCCGGGCTGGCCACGCGCGACATCGACCTGGCCGCGGCGACGGCCGCGTGCGAGTCGGATCTCGCCGCAGCCCCCGACAATGCGCGGCTGCGCTATCAGCTCGCCCGGGTACTGTTTTACGCAGGCGAGCACGAGCGCGCGATGAAGGAGATGCAGCGCGCCGCCGACGATGGTCATCGGCAGGCCCAGTTCGTGTTCGGTGTGTTCATCGCGCGCGAGCGCCCGCTGGCGCCCAGCGACATCTGCCTGGCTGAGCACTACTGGCGGTTGTCGGCGATCGCCGGACGCGAGGCGGCGCCCGTGAATTACGCGCTGCACACCCTGCGCGGCCGCTTCGACGATTGTGAGAGTCGGGCCGCGAGCTCAGAGCTGCAGGGCTGGCTGCAGGCGGCGCTGGCCGGCGCGCCCTCGGGATATCCCGGCTACTATCAACGGCTGGTGATCGAGGATCTTCTGCTGCGCCTCGCCGAAGGCTAGGCGCAGCGAGCCGGCGATGGCCCGCCGCGCAAGCTGGCTGGCATGCGTGCTGCTGGCCGCCGGCTTCCCGGCGGTTGCGGACAGTCTGCGGGTGGCGGTGCCCACGCTGCCACCGACGCTGGGCAATCCCTACGGTGCCAACGGTACGCCCTCCAGCCTGACCTGGTCGGCACTGTTCGATGGCCTGACTCGTCTGGATCCCGATGGGCGATTGGCGCCCGCCCTTGCTGTGTCCTGGGAAATGGAAACGCCGACCCAATGGCGATTCGATCTTCGGCCGAACGTGTTCTTCAGCAACGGTGAGCCCCTGGATGCCGCGGCGGTGGCCGCTACACTCGACTGGTTGCGTTCCGAAGCAGGCCAGCGCACGGTGATCGGCACCGAGATTCGCTCGGTCGTGGCGGCCCAGGTGCGGGATCCGGCTACCGTCGTTCTGCGCACCGAAACCCCCGATGCGATCCTGCCGGCGCGCTTGTCGTCGGTGATGATCGTGCCGCCGGCGAGCTGGCGGACGCTCGGCCCGGACGCCTTCGCCCGCGCGCCCTCCGGAACCGGCCCGTTTCGTCTCCAGGCCTGGACCGACAGCGGCCGCAGTGCCCGGCTGCTGGCTGTCCCGCAGGCCTGGCGGGCGCCGCAACTGCGCGAATTGACCCTCATCGGCCTTCCCGACAGCGCCGTGCGCGTCCAGGCGCTGCGCTCCGGCGAGGCGGACCTCGCCGTGGTCGACATCGACGACACCGATTTCCTGGTCGCCCGTGGCTTCTCCATTGCGCACGCGCCTGCCATGCAGGTCATGGCGCTCGCATTCAACACCGAACGCGAACGCCCGACGCCGGTGCAGGATATACGCGTACGCCAGGCGCTCAACTACGCCATTGACCGCGAGGCCATCGCGGGCATCCTGCTGCAGGGGCTGGCGGAGCCTGCCGGGCAACCGGCGTCGCGCGGCACCCACGGCTACTCGCCGGCTGTGCAGCCCTACGCTTACGATCCGGATCGGGCGCGTGCGCTGCTGGCGCAGGCGGGCTACGCGGACGGACTGTCGCTGGAGATTCAGGTGGCAGAGGGCAACATGCCGGCGGCCAATCAGATCTACCAGGTGGTGGTGCAATATTTCGCGCGTGTCGGCGTGCAGGCGCGGGTGCAGGTGCGGCCCTTCTCGGCCTGGCTGCGCGACTACCTTGCCGGCAGCGTTGGCGCGGACATATTCGGCCTGCCGTGGAACGCCGGGCCGTATAACGATGTGATTCGCCCGATGGAGTATTACTCCTGCCTCAAGCGCCGCCCGTTCTTCTGCGAACCCTCGGTGGTCCCGCGCATTGAAGCGGCGAACGTCGAGACCGATCCGGAGCGCAGGCTGGAATTGCTGCGGTCGCTCGCCGCAGACATGCACAGGCTCGCACCGTCGCTATTCATTGTGGAACAGATAGACCTGTTCGCGATGCGAAGCGACGTTGAAGGTGTGGAGATCGCCAACCGTGTGCCCCTGTATGAGCTCATCCGGCGACGCTAAGTGGCCTCGGGCGTCCGCTAGTCCGCAAACTCCGCGCGCACCACTTCGCCGAAGAGCTCGACGAAGCGTCGTTCGGAGGGACCCAGCACCATTCGCGAACGGTAGCAAAGGCTGAACACCCGTTGCTGCCGCAGCTCCGGGACATCAACGAAGCGGTAGCTGAGCGAACTGCCGGCGCGCATCAGCTTCGGCGAGGCCAGCCCCACGGCGTGTCCGCCACCGATGAGTTCCATCGCGAGTGTGACGGAATTGGTCTGGATTACCCGTTCCGGCGGGGCGAGGTCCGCCGCTGCGAACACGCGTGCCAGGAACTCCGGCCACTGAGGCTCGATAGAGACCGCCGCCCACTCGTAGCGCGCGAGTGCCGGCAATCCAATTTCGGTGACATTGAACAGAGGGTGCCCCTCTCCCACAACCACCTGCACCTCATCATTGAACAGCGGCTCGCGCCGGATTTCCGGGATCGGCGCCGCGCTGAAGTGGTCGGACAGGAAAGCGAAATCGATGGCGCCGCGTTCCAGCAACGGGATCAGCTCCACTGACCACTCCTTGATCACCTTGATGCTGTGCCCGTGATACCGCGCGCGGATCTTCGCCAGTAATTCCAGCAAAACGCGGTCGGAAAGGCTGGGAACCACCCCGAGTGAAATTTCCGCCCGCTGTCTGCCCGACCGCACCAGAAGCTCTGTCTGCGCGGCCTGCACCTGGGCCAGGATGACCTGCGCATGCTCATGAAACCGTTGCCCGTGATCGGTCAATACGCTGCCACCCTTGCTGCGCACAAAAAGAGTCACGCCGAGGTCGCGTTCCAGCTTGGCAATGGACTGGGTCAGCGCCGACTGTGTAAGGCCAACCTGCTCGGCGGCC
>CAYLNP010000293.1:0-2991 GCA_964384925.1 uncultured Woeseiaceae bacterium | reverse complement strand
CAGACTGACGATCATCCGGTGGTCTGCGTGGGCTGGCACGACGCGAATGCCTACGTCGAGTGGCTGAGCACGCAAAACGGTGGTGCTCGTGAATACCATCTGCCTTCGGAAGCACAATGGGAATACGCAGCGCGTGCAGGCAGCACCGGCCCGCGACCCTGGTCCCTCGAAGAGGCCTGCGAGCACGCCAACGTGGGCGATCGTCGCTACCACGAAGGCACAGGCCGGGCCGAGTTCATCGACTGCGACGACGGCCATTCATTCAGCTCGCCGGTGGACACATTTGCACCGAACGCTTTCGGCCTGCGCGATGTCCTGGGCAACGTATGGGAATGGACCGCGGACTGCTGGCATCCGGATCTCAGCCTCAACCCGGCCGACGGCGCGCCTGTGACGGCAGCGCTCGGCGGTGATTGCGCGCGCCGCAGCATGCGCGGCGCGGGCTTTCCGTCGGGAGAATGGTACGTACGATTCACCAGCCGCGGTGGCGATCCCGTGGAGACGCGCTACCCGGTCATCGGGTTTCGTGTGGCTGCAGGTCTCACCGAAGCAGAGCGTGCCGGTGCGCGACAGCCACGCTGATTCCCCCGAGGGCGGCGGTGGTTGTTTTGTCTGCAGACTTCCTCGAGAGACTGACGGTTCGGCAAACCGCGCTGACGAGGCCACAGCCTTACTGACCAGGCGCCGCCTGCTGCAGGCGGCACTTGCCGGTCCACTTGCAGTGGCGACCCACGGTGCAGCGGGGAGCGCACTGGCAGCACCCTCGAGCCCCCAGCTGTCGGTGCCGGAGGGTCGCTACGCGATCAACACCGGCTGGACGCTGCGCTACGAAGGCAACGGGATCACTCTGCATCGCGGCGCGGTGCTCGTCGTTTCCGACGGGCGCATAGAGGCCGTTCGTGATCGGCCCGCACGCGGCCTGCCGGCCATCGATGCGAGACGCCTGCTGGTGGTGCCGGGCTTCATCTCCGGACATACCCATGTGGCCGGCGGCACGCCCACCCGCGGCCTGATCGAAACCGGACGTTCGTTTCGCCGGCCACTGGAGCTCGTCGATGCCCTCGAAGATGACGCGCTGGACGCCCTCACGGCGCTGAATCTCGCCGAACTGATCCTGACCGGGACGACCACGCAGCTGGAGATGAGTCTCAGCCTGCGCCAGCTGCATTCCTATCTGCGCGTCGCGAAACGATACGGCGCGCGCGGCTATGCCGGCGCCATGATTCCGGATATCCGGCGGCTGTTCGCCATCTGGTTCCGGCGCGATGACGATACGCTCATGGCCTCGGTCCCGGACACCCTCGAGGAGATCGAAGCCAACCTGACGTTCGCCCGAAGCTGGCGGGACGATGCGCTGCTCAAGCCGATGATGACAGCGCATGCCACTGATACGCACACGCCCGATACGCTGCGAGCCCTGGCGGCAGCAGCGGCAGAACTCGGCACCGGCATACACCTGCATCTGTCACAGTCGCGGCGCGAATCGGCAATCGTGGAAAGGCTGTGGGGAGCCAGTCCGGCACGCTGGATCGCCGACCACGGCTTCATGAACGGCCCCGTGTTTGCCGCGCACCTCAGCGGCTTTGATTTCCTGCGCGATGCGGAACTGTTCCGCGAGGCCGGTGCCATCTACGCTCATTGCCCTTCAGCTGGCGGCGCGGGCGGCGCCACGCAACCCTACCCGGAGGCGCTGGGCGCCGGCATGCGGGTCAACATCGCCATCGATACCCACTCCAACGATTTTCTTGAGAATCTCAAGCTGGCGGTGCTCTATGGCCAGGCGCGCTACGCGCTGCTCGAGGCGCAAAGTGGCGTACCGCTGATCCGCCCGACGATGGCGCAGGCGATTCACGGCGCCACGTTGAGCGCCGCGCGCGGCTTACGGCGTCACGATCTCGGGCACATCGATGAGGGTGCCTGCGCCGACCTCGTAGGCATCGACGTCACAGGACCGCTGGCCGGTGTCGGCGCCCTGCCCCCGGAACCACTGAACAATCTGCTGTACGCTCACGGGGCGCTCGTTCGCCTGGTCGTCACGAATGGTCGGGTCCAGGCGCTCGAAGGCCGCTTCATTGCCGATGACCTCATGGCCGTGTCGCACGCTGCCGGTGAGGTGACACGCGAGCTGTGGCAGACACTCGCGCGCGAGGGCTGGTTCGAGTGAGCCGCTAGCCGTGGAGCTGTTCGCGCTGACCATCATGACCGTTGGCATCGCCGAGATCGGCGATCGTACGATGTTCGTCGCGGTACTTTTCGGCATCCGCTATCCGCGGCTGTGGCCGGTGTTTCTCGGCATGACCACGGGACTGTTCGTCAACCAGGCGCTTTCAGCCATGTTCGGTGTCTGGCTGTTTTCGCTGATACCCGCACAGTGGCACACGCTTGTCATCGGCATTGCGTTCATCGCCATGGCCATATGGGTACTCATTCCGGAATCCGAAGATGAGGACAACCAGGCCCTGTCCGCGCGCGGCATCTTCATGGCCGCCGCAATCACGTTCTTCGTACTCGAGATGGCCGACAAGACCCAGTTGGCCGTCGTGACTCTGGCGGGTGCCTCGGGCAGTATCGTCATCGTCATCCTCGGCGCTACATTGGGCATCCTGCTCGTGACCACGCCCGCGCTTCTTGTCGGCTATCGCTTCGCGCGCGTCCTGCCGCTCAAGGTGATCCGCATCACCGCCTCGTGTCTGTTCGGGTTGCTGGGCGTGTGGATGCTGCTGGATGCCGCAGGCTGGCTGCCGGAGAACGGACTGCTCCAGCCATCGCGCTTGATCGAGTCCATCAATGGTCCCGGTTCACACGAGTCAGCGCCAGGGTCCTGAGCGCTGTCAGCGCATTCCCCGTCCGCTGTGCAGCGCCACGAACGTGCCGTTGTTCTGCTCGGCGATGATGCGCATCAGCACCGCAAAACGCAGGCCAGTGGCCTGTACGCTGCCGGTATAATCGTAGATCACCGGAAAGCCGATCGCGTGGATTCTCGCCATGGGC
>CAYLNP010000292.1:0-2991 GCA_964384925.1 uncultured Woeseiaceae bacterium | reverse complement strand
TCGGTCTACGACACCGCCCTGCCCGAACTGCAGGCACGCGGCTGGCCATTTACGATCTTCGTGAGTACGCAGTACATCGACGATGGGCTCGACAACTACATGAGCTGGGCGCAGTTGCGCGCAGCCCAGCGCGCCGGCGCCACCATCGGCAATCATTCGCGCACCCACCCCTCCATGGCGCATCCCGCTCAGGACGAGTCGATGGTGTCGTGGCTGGCGCGCATCCGTGACGAGATCGAGACGGCACAGGCGCGCCTGGAGGCAGAGCTGGACTCCCCTGACCGCATCTTTGCATGGCCCTACGGCGAGTACTCCCCACCGGTGCAGGCGCTACTCGAGGAACTGGGGTACACCGGAATGGCCCAGCGCTCGGGGCCGATGGGTGCGGGCAGCGATCTCACCGCCCTGCCCCGCTACCCGATGGCCACCGGCTTCGACGACATGGAACAGTTCAGGCTCAAGGCGCGCTCCAGGCCGCTGCCGGTGAGCGCCGTTGCGCCGGAGTCCGGCGTACTGCCACCCGAGCGAAATCGGGCGAGCGTGACCTTTTCGCTGAACCCGGGCACCTTCCGGGCCGATACGATCAGCTGCTATTCGCGGGGGCAGGCGCTCGAGATCGAGCGGCTCGACGCTGAGCCTCTGCGCTTGCGTGTGAGCAGCACCCACGACCTGCCGGTCGGGCGCACGACCTTCAACTGCACCGCGCAAGCCAGCGATGACGGTGGCTGGTTCTGGCACAGCTTCCTGTGGATGCGACCGCGCGCGGACGGCAGCTGGTACGAGGGATGAGGCTCAGCGCGCGGGGCCCGTCGCGCAGTGCCCGAAAAACTCCACTGTCAGCGCCGTAGGGGTGCGCAGCAACCACGTAACAGAATCGCTGCTGCCTGACTCGGGCCCGCCATGGACAATCCCCGCCGGCCTGTAAAAGTATCCACCGGGCTGGTAGGTACCCGACACCGGCCCCTCCGGCAGACACTCGACAAGTCGGTAATCGCCCGCGACCAGGAAGCCTTCCTCCACCGTCTCGTGTCGTTCCCAAGGCACGACCAGATCGGGGCGCGCGCGCAGCAACCAGGTGCGTTGACCCGTCGACTCGACCCACAGCAGATCGCGCACCTCCAGCGCCAGGCGGATGCCGGCGTCGCGTTCGGCCACGATGCCCGGCCGCCAGCCGCCATCGTCGGCAGGCCGCACGCGAAGCTCGTCGCCATCGGTGTCGCGCGGAGGGTCGAAGTACACAAGCACACGGGTGTCGCCCGCGGCCGCAACCAACGGTGCAGGCGCGGTGGCCGGCAGATAGGCATAGTCATGGGCGGCCAGTCGAGCGCCGCCGAGTTCCAGGGCCCCGGCAAGCACATAGAGTTCCATGCTCTGACGTCGTGCAGGCGGTGGTTGCCACTGCCAGCCAGCGGGCAACTCCAGCACCGCGACCTGCTGGACGTCGTCGACCTGGTTGAGCAGTCGTCCCGGCGCAGAGCCGAAGTCGGCAACGGCAGCGGGAGCCACATCGGATGAGTGTCGGAACGCGACCAGCGTATCCGTGGTCGAGGCGTTGGCCGTCGCGGCGCCTGTTGTGCCACCCATCACCACGATGCCCGCCACCAGCGCGGTCGCGAACAGGTCGGAAAGTTGTGACACAATCGCCTCCTCATGATTTCTCCTGACAGCGCTCGTTCGGTCATGGCACCAGAGTGTACCCGGGAAGACGCGCAAGGGTCAGGGGCAAAATAACATTGCCGATCGGTTCAATCACTAGCGCCGCCACGGCGGCTGTACAGGACACCATCATGAGCACCATCCCGGTCACCGTCATCACCGGCTATCTGGGCGCCGGCAAGACCACCCTGATGAACCGCATCCTCTCCGAGCAGCATGGCCGGCGCTACGCGGTCATCGTCAATGAGTTCGGCGAGCTGGGTATCGACAACGACCTGATCATCGGCGCCGATGAAGAGGTCTTCGAAATGAACAACGGGTGCATCTGCTGCACCGTACGCGGCGATCTGATCCGAATCATCTCCGGGCTGATGAAACGTCGTCAGGGGTTCGACGGCATTATCGTGGAGACCACCGGACTTGCCGACCCGGCACCCGTCGCGCAGACGTTTTTCGTGGATGCCGATATCAGTGACAGGACCCGCCTCGATGCCGTTGTCACCGTCGTGGATGCCCTGCACCTGCCGGCGCGCCTGGCGGATAGCCACGAGGCCGCCGAACAGATCGCCTTTGCCGACGTCATCGTGCTGAACAAGGCAGCGCTCGTCTCCGACGAGCAGCTTGCGGCACTCGAGGCGCGCATCCGCGGCATGAACGCCCACGCCCGAATTGTGCGCAGCAACTACTGCGATGTGCCGCTGCCGCAAGTGATGGATCTCGGCGCCTTCGATCTCGAGCGCATCCTGAACGTCGAGCCTGAGTTCCTTCACGAGCACCATGCCCACAAGCATGACGATGGCATTCACAGCGTATCTCTGCGCAGCGACGCGGCGCTGGATGCCGGTCGTTTCGAGCGCTGGATCGAGACGCTGCTGCAGACCCAGGGCGCAGATATCCTGCGCTGCAAGGGCATTCTCGATTTCCATGGCCATACACGGCGCCATGTGTTCCAGAGCGTGCACATGTTCTCGCAAGGGGTCGCAACCCAGCCCTGGGGAGACCGCGAAGCCCGCAGCAGCCGGCTGGTGCTCATCGGTCGAGGTCTCGACGAACAGGCACTCAGACGCGGCTTTGAAGCCTGCGCGGCCTGATCTGGCCACCGTGACGGGCGCACGCACGCTGCTCGAGTCGCTGGGCACGCAATGGACATTGCCCGACTATGTCGTGGCCTGCTGTTTTGACGACGAGGGCCACCTTGCCTTTGCGCTGGGTGACGGCAGCGTGCACATCCGCGCCCCGGGCGTCTCGTCGCCGCTGCACGAGGTGGCCGCACACGCCGGCGCCTGCCTGAGTCTGGCCGCCGCGCCCGGCGGCGGCTTCCTGAGCGGCGGCGAT
>CAYLNP010000291.1:0-3014 GCA_964384925.1 uncultured Woeseiaceae bacterium | reverse complement strand
CGACGTCGTAGTCGCACTTCTGCAGCAGCTTCTGGATGATGTTCTCGACATCCTCTCCCACGTAGCCGGCTTCGGTCAGCGTGGTGGCATCAGCGATCGTGAACGGCACATTGAGCAGGCGCGCCAGCGTTTCGGCCAGCAGGGTCTTGCCACAACCGGTAGGTCCGATCAGCAGGATATTGCTCTTGGCGAGTTCGACCTCTTCACGACTGCCCTTGCCGCCCTTTTCGCGACCACGATTCTCCAGCCGCTTGTAGTGGTTGTACACCGCGACCGAGAGCACCTTTTTGGCACGCTGCTGACCGATGACGTACTCATCGAGTACCGCCTTGATCTCATGCGGACGAGGCAGCTTGTCGCGGCCCTTTTCCGCACGCTCTTCGAGCTCTTCGCGAATGATGTCATTGCAAAGCTCGACGCACTCATCGCAGATGAACACGGAGGGCCCGGCAATGAGCTTGCGGACTTCATGCTGGCTCTTGCCGCAGAACGAACAGTACAGCAGCTTGCCGTCGTCGCTCTTGCCGCGGGAGTCATCACTCATATCGATTCCTCTGCATGGGGTGCACGCCCGCCTGCCTGGTGAAGACGAACCCGACTCCTGCGTATATAGCACGGGAGACCGCCATGGCGCAAAAGACGCGCGTCACAGCAGAAACGCAAGCGCTTGAAAACGTTCAGCTCGTACTCCCCGGCAGTGCGGCCGCCGCAGCCTGTGTACGGCGCTCGAGCACACGATCGATCAAGCCGTATTCCACCGCCTGCACGCCGCTCATGAACTTGTCGCGGTCGGTATCGGTTTCGATACGCGCCATGTCCTGACCCGTGTGCTCGGAGAGAATGCGGTTGAGCCGTTCGCGCACAAGCAGCACTTCCTTGGCATGGATATCTATATCCGAGGCCTGGCCCTGGAAGCCGCCGAGCGGCTGGTGAACCATGATTCGAGAGTGCGGCAGGCAGAAGCGTTTGCCCTTGGTGCCGCCGGCCAGCAGGATTGCGCCCATGCTGGCCGCCTGTCCTACGCAGATCGTGCTGACATCCGGCTTGATGAACTGCATGGTGTCATAGACCGCAAGCCCCGCGGTGACGACGCCGCCCGGGGAGTTGATGTAAAGGTGGATGTCCTTGTCGGGATTCTCCGATTCCAGGAACAGCATCTGGGCTACGATCAGGTTGGCCATGTGATCTTCGACCGGGCCGACGACGAAGATCACGCGCTCCTTGAGCAATCGTGAGTAGATGTCGTAGGCACGCTCACCACGCGCGGTCTGTTCCACCACCATCGGCACGAGATTCAGCGCCTGGGTCTGCATCGGATTCTCCATATCAAATCTTCGGAATATGTCCTTCAGACACTGTCCGTGCGCGGGAAATTCCGCGGCTGTCTCATCAGCGCTCCATGAACGCCTTGAAGTCCGTGGGTCTGGCCGTCACCTCGCCACGCTCCACCAGCCATTCGGTGACCTGCTCCTCGAGCACCACCATCTCCACCTGGCTGCGCAGTCGCGGCTGGCTCTGGTAGACCTTGACGATCTCCTCGGGCTGGTCGTAGTTGGCCGCGAGATCCTCTATGTGAGCAGTTACGCGCGCGGCGTCCAGCTGGATGTTCTGCGAGGTGATCAGCTCGTTGATCAGCAGTCCGACGTGAACGCGACGGATCGCATTGTCGCGAAACACCTCGGGTGCGGGTGCCTTCGCGGGGTCCTCGACGCCCATGCGGCGCATCGCTTCCTGCTGCAGTGCGCGGATCTCCTGGTCGATCAGGGCCTGGGGCAATTCCACCGGGTTGCCTTCCACCAGCCGATCGAGCACCTGGGTCTTGAGCGTCGCACGAATACGCTCGTCGAGCTCGCGCTGCATGTTCTCGCGCACCTCGGTGCGAAGCTGCGTCAGGTCGCCGTCCTCGATGCCGAAGTCCTGCGCGAAGGACTCATCGAGTGCCGGCAGTGTGCGCTCCGCCACCTCTGTGACTTTGACTTCAAACTCGGCTGCCTTGCCGGCAAGCGCTTCATTGCGATAGTCGGCGGGAAAGTTCACTGCCACAGTGACGTCGGTACTGGCCATCACCCCGTACAGGCCTTTCTCGAAATCCTCCAGCATGCTGCCCTGCCCGAGCACGACGGGCACCTGCTTGCCTTCGCCGCCGGCAAAGGTCTCGCCATCGATGCGCCCGGTGAAATCCACAGTGACCTGGTCGCCCTCGGCGGATGCCCGCTCCACCGGGACCCATGAGGCGCGCTGCTTGCGCAGCCGCACGAGCATGTCATCGACGTCTTCCTCGGTGATCTCGACCTCAGCACGCTCGATGGCCAGGCCATCTGTCTTCGCCAGTCGAACTTCCGGAAATACCTCGAAGGTGGCCGTGAAGCGGAAATCCTTGCCCGCCTCGACCTCGTCGGTCTGAATTCTCGGGCCGCCGGCAGGATTGAGATTCTCGCGCTGCAGGGCTTCGGCGTAGCTGCGCTGCAATACCTCGGAGAGCACTTCCTGGCGGACCTGTCCGCCATAGCGCTTTTCAACCACCTTGCGCGGAATCTTGCCCGGGCGAAAGCCCTTGAGTTTCGCCGTGCGCGCCACTTCTGCCAGACGACTGGCCACCTGGGATTCGATCTCCTGCGCGGGGACCTCGATCTTCATGGTCCGCTCCAGCCCTTTGCTGGCTTCCACCGACACCTGCATCACGTTCAATCCTTATTTTCGTTAAAGCGTGGTGCGAAAGGAGAGACTCGAACTCTCACGGGTTGCCCCACTGGGACCTAAACCCAGCGCGTCTACCAATTCCGCCACTTTCGCGCGGGGCGCCCAACCGGCGGATTATACAGGGTTTGTCAGGCGGCGAGGGCGGCCTTGAGGGCGGCGGCCTTGTCGGTCCGTTCCCAGGTGAACCCCGGCAGTTCGCGGCCGAAATGCCCGTAGGCGGCCGTCGGACGGTAGATGGGCCGCAACAGGTCGAGATATTCGATGATAGCGGCCGGCCGCAGATCGAAGGTGTCCCGGATCAACTCCTTGACCCG
>CAYLNP010000290.1:0-3030 GCA_964384925.1 uncultured Woeseiaceae bacterium | reverse complement strand
AGTCCAACGCCCGTATGCCGACCGGCAAGTCCAGCCTGATCTGGTCCCGGTAGTGCTATGCCCAGGCGTATACCTCCGGCATCAAAGGAGGCATAGCCATGCTCGGGGGAGGAGAACTGAAGCTGCAGGCCAAGCTTGTCGCGATAGAACTTGGTTGCGTTTCCCAGATCGCTGACGAAGATGTTGACGTATGACGCTTTCATGGTGTTCTCTCCTGAAATCCTCGGCCCCTAGCCTTCTACGAGCGTGCCATCCAAGTCAAAGATCACCAAGTGTCCGGACATGAATGCCCGGGGCCTGCGGCACCCTGAGTACGAAGCAAATACGATCGTATTGCATATGTAATCGCCTTGTAGTAGGATTCGCCCATCGCAGCTGACACGCGTGGAGCAATGGCCAAGCAGACCGTAACCCTGCGCCTTGACGAAGACGACCTGACCTATCTGGCGGGAATCGAAGTTCCGGGCGCTTCCAATTTGAGCGAGAAGATCCGCGGCCTGCTTGCTGAGGCGCGCGCACAGCGCGAGGGCCATGGCGATTTCGGTGCCGCCTACGACTTCAGTCGGCGCCTGTTCGGTCAGCCGGAGCGCTGCATACGCGACACCGAGGTGCGCGAGCAGGTGCGTTCTGAACTGATTGCGCGGGTGCTTTCATGGCTGCCTGACACCACCGCCTTCGTGCTCTCCGGCGCTTGCGCGGACAGCAGCCGCGAGGGTCTGAAGCGCTTCGAGCAGGGTCTTGGCGAGCGCAGCCTGGGTCTGGTCGATTCCATACTGCAGCTTGCGAAGGCAGGCTTTCCGGGATGCTATGCACCCGATGCGCTGGCCGCACGCGCGCAATCGGCATTGAACATGGTCGCCACCACCGGCGAGAATCGCAAACCACAAAGGAGAATCAAGAAATGAGCGAGCCCCTGACCGGCCGTGTCGGCCGTCTGATTGCCGGCAGTTTCCACGCCATTGTCGATGCAGTCGAAAATGCCGCGCCGGAAGCGACGATGGAACAGGCCGTGCGCGAAATTGACAGCGCCATCGCCGACGTGCGTGCCGATCTGGGCAATGTCGAGGCGCAGCGTCACCTCACCGCCAAGCGTCTCGCCGAAGAGAGCGGCCGCCACGACAAGCTGACCGAACAGGCCAGGCTCGCGCTGGAGCAGTCGCGCGAAGACCTGGCCACCGCCGCCGTGGAGCGCCAGATTGATATAGAAGCCCAGATCCCCGTACTCGAAGCACGCCTGGCGGAGTTGGCCGAGGACAAGGCACGTCTAGAGGGCTACATTACGGCGCTACAGGCGAAAAAGCGCGAAATGCGCGACGCGCTGTCTGACTACATCAAGGCGCGCCAGCAGCAGGAGTCGGCTACCAAGACTGGCGGCACCGCCGCTGCGGGCGGTGAGTCTGTTGAGTCGCGTGCCGAGCGGGCGAGCGACGCCTTCGATCGAATCTTCCAGCGTCAGACCGGACTCAAGGGAACCACGGGCTCGGGTGACGCCGCCAAGCTCGCGGACCTGGAAGAGCTCGCTCGCAAGAATCGTGTTGCCGAGCGTCTGGCCAAGCTGAAGGCAGGCGAGGTGTGATCGAGTACTTCACCGCGGACGGCAGCGCCCCGTTCACGGTCGCACTGCTCGTCATGCTCGGCCTGGCTGCGGTGGAACTGTTTGCGATGCTGACCGGATTCAGCCTCAATGACATCGTCGACGAGTTGGTGGTCTCCAGCGCGGGCCTAGAAACCCTTGGCGACGCGCCCACGGGCATGGAAGCGACCAGCAAGGTCGAGGCGGTAGGCTTGGTTGGGCGTTTCCTCGCCTGGCTTTACGTCGGACGAGTGCCGGTGCTCATCGTGCTGATCGTATTTCTGACCGTGTTCGGTCTTGCGGGCCTGATCCTGCAGGGTACACTGCGCGACACCATCGGCTTCGCTCTTCCGGCCTTTGCTGCGGTGCCATTGGTGTTGGTCGCCTGCCTGCCACTGGTGCGAGCAGCCACGGGCGGTCTGGCGCGCATCCTCCCGCGCGACGAAACCAGCGCGGTGAGCGCGGAAACATTCATTGGTCGCACCGCAATGATTGTTGGGCCGGGCAGCGCGCGCGTGGGCGTACCTTGCCAGGCACGTGTAGTCGATGCCTTCGGCACGCATCACTATGTGATGGCGGAGCCCGAGGAGAGCGCCGACGTGTTTGAGGTCGGCAGCACGGTTTTGTTGGTGCGCAAGCTGGGCGGCGGCCGCTTCAGCGCCATCGGCATTCCGAATCCTACTCTGCTCGACAGGTAGCCTGTTACGTCACGGTTGTGGGATAACTTCAGACGGGCCCTGCGGGCCGCCAGCCTTCCGGAGAACTGATTGTGATGAATGTGCAGACACTGAACCTGATCGTGCCGGCGGTGATCATTCTGATCGCGCTGTTTGCAATCGGCCTGATCTTCGCCCGCCTCTACCACCGATCAAGCAAGGAGATCGCTTTCGTACGCACGGGCTTCGGCGGCGAGAAGGTGGTGCGCGATGGCGGCGCCATTGTGCTGCCTGTGCTGCACGAGATCATTCCGGTCAACATGAATACCCTCAAGCTCGAAGTGCTGCGCGCGCGCGAAGCGGCGCTGATCACACACGACCGGATGCGCGTGGACGTGCAGGCGGAGTTCTACGTGCGCGTCAAGCCCGACGCCAGCGCGATCTCCACAGCCGCGCAGACACTCGGCCGGCGCACGATGGAGCCCTCGGCACTCAAGGAACTGGTGGAAGGCAAGTTTGTCGACGCCTTGCGCGCGGTGGCAGCGGGCATGAGCATGGAAGGGCTGCATGAGAACCGTGTCGACTTCGCTCAGAAAGTTCAGGTTGCGGTGGCCGAGGATCTGCACAAGAACGGGCTGGAACTCGAATCGGTATCGCTCACCGGTCTCGATCAGACCGCCGCCGACTTCTTCAATCCTCAGAATGCGTTCGACGCGCAGGGCCTGACCAAGCTGACCCAGGAGATCGAGCTCCGGCGCAAACAGCGTAACGACATCGAGCGCGATACCAAGATCGCGATCG
>CAYLNP010000289.1:0-3054 GCA_964384925.1 uncultured Woeseiaceae bacterium | reverse complement strand
TCGGCAACGGCCGCGACTGCATGGCCACCACCTCGGTGTAGACCACCCCCTCCTGGGGCTGCAGGACGGGCAGCTGTGTATCGGTGTTGCGATCGTAGATCCAGATGCCGTACAGCGGCGGCGCGGCGACAGCACCCGGGGCGGCCAGTCGCGCCTCGGTACACGGCACGATACGTCCTTCCTCGATGAGCCGGCATTGGCTCCAGCTCACGAACATGCGGTCAGTGCCATCACGCAGTGGCCACGCCGCGCTGTACTGGCCTCCGGGGGAGATGACCTCGCCGGGGCGTACCTCGCTGATCGTGGCCGCCGCCTGCGCAGGGCCGCTCAGCACGCCGATGTTGGGTGCCGTGGGCTGCGTGTTCTCGACATAGTTATCCACGTCGATGATGACGAGATCACCCCCCAGGTAGCGCACCTGGAAGGGTTGCGCAAGCGCCAGGATTCGACCATCGGGCATCTGACGGGGGCGCAGGAAATGCACGTCCGCGCCGTCAAGGCCGGTATTGCGCGAGTTCTTGCCATAGAGCATCTCCAGCGCACTTCCGTCGGGGTTCATGCGGTAGAGGCTGATCTCGTTGCGTGGCCCGTAGCGGTCCCAGCGGCTGAACACCACCTGACCGTTGTCCAGCACGCTGGGCTCACGATCGTGAGACTGGTTGAACGATATCTGCCGAATGTCGGTGCCATCCTCGTTCATGACGTGCAGCACGAACGCGTACTCGCGAAGATCCTCGTCGAGCGCATCGAACTGGGGCTTGCCCTCATCGAGCAGCAGTGCCTTGGATTCCCGCTGACGGGTAGAGGTAAAGACGATGCGACCATCGGGCAGGTAGTGTGGCGAGAGATCATGACCCAGTTCTGCCGTGAGATCCGAGGCGATGATTCTGCGCAGCTGCTCGGTGATCCGGTCATACTCCCAGATGTTCCAGGTCGGCTGATCTTCGGGATCAGCATCTTCGATGAACGGTCCGCGCATCGCGAACACCAGCCGCTCGCCGTCCCAGGAGACACTGACGTCTCGTACGTCGTACTCGCCCTGCGTGAGTTCGCCGGTGACGTTGATCTCCAGGGCCGAGGGTGCCGCGCGCTCGCGGATGATCAGGTCGGCGCCGATCTCGAAGTTCTGCAGCAGGCGACGTGCATCGGTGGTGACGACGTCACCCTGCTCGTCGGCAGGCACCGGGCGCACGACATAGGCGATCGGCACGTCAACGACGACAGGATCCTGCCCCTGTCCGCTGGCGGGCCCGAGTCCCTCCTCGCCGCAGCCTGTGATGAAAAGCACAGCGGCCAGGGCTGGCGCACACAGCATCCACCTGTGGCCTGACCCGGGCAGCCGTCCAACGCTCATCTGTGCTGTCACCGTCATTGCATCGTCTCCGTGGCGCACACCGGAAAAAAGCGCAAAAACCGCCTCCCGGATGCTGTCTGCTGATCGCCATCTGGCCAGTTGCATCAACCGCCAGATCGGCAGTAAACATCTCGAACTGGCCGGCAGTCTGACCCGCAGAACGCTCTGTATAGCAGGCTGCTTAACTTAATACTGTGACATTTCGGCGAACTGTTAAGGCCGTCACAGAAGCGCGTTCGGCAAGCTCGGCTAAATGAGCGCCAAGCGTGCGGATGGCCGCCCGAAGCGCAGGAGTGAAGAGGTGAGAGCAGGCATGCACAAGCAAACCGTGAAGGCCGTAGCGGCTCGGCGTTGGCATGCGAATGTCGCACTGGCCGCATGCCTGTTTATCGTCACAGCAGGCGTCGCCGATGTGATGGCAACGCCGCGCGATCAGGCGCGACGCATCCATGATCGTCTCGCCGGCGTGCCGCCAAGTGCCGAGATTCTCGACCAGATGGAACAGCGCATCCTCAGCAGCAATGCGACCGGCGCTGCATATCTGGCAATGGAGAACCGTGCTTTCTACGACGTCACGCTCAAGAACTGGGCGGCACCGTGGACAAACCGCGAAGGCGACGTATTCGTGCCCCTGAACGACTACATCGCAACGGTGATCGGGATGGTGCGCGATGACGTGCCGTTCAACACTCTGCTCTCGGCCGATATCATCTACAGTGGTCCGGCAGGCCTGCCCGGCGTGGCCGCCTATTCGCCGACCAGCAACGCACACTATGAGGACATGGAGCGGCAGGGCGTCAACCTGATGACGCAGCTGCAGCAGCAGCCCCAGTCCGCTGTCAGCGGTCTGCCCCCCGAAGGCACGGCCGGTGTGATGACGACACGGGCTGCAGCCCAGGCCTTTTTCGTGGCCGGCACCAATCGGGCCATGCTGCGCTTCACGCTGATGGCGCACATGTGCCGGGACCTCGAGCAGGTCGCCGACACCACCCGATCGCCTGACCGCATTCGTCGCGATGTATCGCGCAGTCCCGGCGGTGACAGTCGGCTGTTTCTCAACAACTGCGTGAGCTGTCATTCCGGCATGGATCCGCTGGCGCAGGCGTACGCCTACTATGACTGGGACGACAGCGCCCAGCGCATCGTCTACACGCCCGGCGAGGCACATCCGAAGTATCAGCTCAACGCGGACACATTCCCGTACGGCTACATCACGACCGACGCGAGCTGGGACAACTACTGGCGCGAGGGCCCGAACGCACTGCTGGGCTGGGACTCTTCACTGCCTGGCAGCGGCTACGGCGCCAAATCGATGGGCCAGGAACTGGCCAACAGCGAAGCCTTTGCACAGTGTCAGGTCGAAAAGGTCTTTCGCGCCGTCTGCCTTCGCACGCCGGAGAATTCGGCAGATCGTCAGCAGGTCAGCAGCATGGTGAGCGCATTGCGTGCGAACAATTACCAGATGAAGCAGGTTTTCGCGGAATCAGCCGTCTACTGCATGGCCGACTGAGCAGGCACGAGGACACGACCCATGAGCAAGATCGAAAAGTTCCCGCGCCTGCGCGTCATCACGATGCTCGCAGCGGCAGCAACGCTCGCCGCCTGCGGCAGTGAGGTCGAGACACAGTCGAACCAGCCCGCGGCACCACCCACGTCCAGCGCGTACTCGGGTCCACCGCCCGCGACCGAGGACACCCAGG
>CAYLNP010000288.1:0-3062 GCA_964384925.1 uncultured Woeseiaceae bacterium | reverse complement strand
TGGTGGCCCTGAACGGCGGCCCCTATTTCCGGCCGACGCCGGCCGTGTCGTACTTTGTGATGTTCGACGAGCTCGGCGCACTCGATCACGCCTGGGAGACGCTGGCACAGGACGGCAGCATCCTGATGCCGCTGGATGCCTACGACTGGAGTCCCCGTTACGGCTGGCTAAGCGATCGCTTCGGTGTGTCCTGGCAGCTCAGCCAGGGAAGCCGCGCTGACATCGGTGGCCAGGCCCTCTCGCCCGCCCTGCTGTTTACCGGTGAACGGGCCGGTCACGCCGAGGCCGCGATCCGGCACTACACCGAGATCTTTCCGAAATCACACATCGAAGGCATCTTGCGCTACGACGGCTCCGGCAGCGACCCTGCCGGCACCATCAAGCACGCGCAGTTCTACCTCTGTGGTGAGACTTTCATGGTCATGGACAGCGCGCTGGAGCATGCCTTCACATTCACCGAGGCGAACGCCTTCATGGTGCTGTGCGATACGCAGGCGGAGATCGACTACTTCTGGAAGGCCATGTCGGCGGAACCGCAGGCCGAGCGCTGTGGCTGGCTCAAGGATCGCTTCGGCGTGTCCTGGCAGATCCTGCCTCGCGCGTTGCCGCAGATGATGAGCGAACCGGCAGCTGCACAACGCGTCATGTCAGCCTTCATGGAAATGGGCAAGCTGGATATCGCGGCGCTCGAGCGCGCCAGTGCAGCGAAGTTCTGACCACGCCCGCGGACGCAGGCGGGGAGGCGAGATGCATCCGGATATCCTGAAATTCAACGAAAAACTGGCAGCGGATCACAGGGAGGTATGCGATCTGCTTGCCCGTGAAATTGCCAAAGCCCTCCCCGAGGCGGAAAGCAAGATCTGGCACAGGCATCCAGTAATGAATCCTCGGAAGTAAACAGAACCGATCTGCGACGCTGGCTGAAAAAATCACGGGAGATTCAATGGGATCATAGGAACATCGTGCGACGCAAAGGGCGTCTGGAGAGACTGTAACGATTTCATCACCGGCGGCCGCCGCGGTAAGGAACTGGTGAACGACAACCTCAACAAGCCCGATGGCTCACAGGTGATGATCGCGCGGTGCCCGGACGGCCACGGCAGGGTCAAGTCGCCGAAGTGCTGCGGACAGGACATGGCTTGCGCAGTGTGAGGCTGCAGGGTTCCCTCCGGGCACCTCCGCCAATCGTTCCAGCCGCTGCGCCTAGTGCGCCTTCCGCGCCTCGGCGTTGGCCCCGCTGGCGAGCTTGGTGTGCTGCACCTGCACCAGGGAAGATGCCCGATTGAGGCTGGAAAATACTCGCAAAGCGCGTCAGAGTTCAACTTCGACGATGAAGGCACCTGCCGCCTGCTTGAAGGGCACACGCTGGAGCTGATCGGCAGGCTGGGTTTCAGCGCCCGGACCCGGCGCAAGCGACCGCAGATTGAGAAAGGCATGAAACTGACTCGAAGGATTCTGCTTTGTCTCGCAACCCTGTCGGGGCTCGTGCTCGCAGGCTGCGGCAATGCGCCCTCGGCAGGGAGCGGCGAATCCGGGCTTACGCCTCCAGCCAGGAACAGTCCGGTCGGCGTATGGGTGCGCGAGTTTCAGGATGGGGTGGGGCAGCACCATCTAGAAGTGCTTGAAATCTACAACGACAACACCTATTCCCGCCACGCCCAAGGCTGGGCTGCGGATCGCGGGCGCTATGCGTTGAGCCAGGGCATGATGGCCTTCCGCAGCGAGGCCAACCAGCGTCACAATCGCGATGTGCGGATTGACGTTCGCCGCGGCAAGACAATGACCATGACAGTTATGGGGCCTCTGCCGACTACCGAGGAGTGGACCCGCTCCCTCCTTCAGCCCATTTTCCCAACGGTGGAGCTTGACGGGCGACGCGTACCTCAGGGGTTGCCGGGGCTTGCAGCGATGGCCCTTGCGTCGGAAGTATTGTCATGGCGGGCGGATGCTGTGCCTACGGGTGTGCGCGTACAAGAACAGGAAAACGGCCATTATGCGGTGGAATTTTCCTACTATTCACCCTCTGCCACTGAACTGATGCGAATTGACGTCACGCGGTATGATATCCGCCGCTCGACCCATGACGGATCACGCACCATCACGGCCGCATTGCCGCCTGATTTCCTCGACCTTCCCGAAACGCTCGCCGTTGCGACGGCAAGCGGTGTCGGTGGCCCCCTGAAGCGGGCATCGGTGCAGACATACCCCCGCCATGGCGCGGTCTGGTCCATCAACACCACGGCCCCGCGCGGGGCCAACATATCCGCCGAATCGGGAGAGCAAATTCGCGGCGATGTGACCGGCTATGTCGCGGGATACGAGGAGGACTGGAAACGGGCTGGCGAGCTATGGCGCAAGGCCATGGAACTTTATGCGCCGAAAAAGGAGGACTCGTATGACAGCTGGAAGCGCGAAAGACGGCGCGGGGCCACCAGTAAATCGACTTGCGAAGGGACCTACGGCGGCACGTGGCAACGAAGTCCCGGATCACCTGCCGGCGGGTTTTGCTCCTGAACACCAGCCTGCGCGGCATCCAGCCCATGATTTCACGGCGGTACAGTGAGCCGTCGCAGACCCGCATGCCGTTCCCCGCGGTGATTGGAAAGTTGCCGGCGCGCCTTCTGCGACACGGGCGCGCTAGAACACCCCCGCCTCCAGCCCCGCTGCCATCGTCATGCCCAGGGTCTCGCAGCGCGGCAGGAACTCCGCCTCGTCGGCCTCCCCGACCACCACCAGCGGCGCCTGCACCGACTTCCACGCAAGCCCGGTGACGATCCGCTCGACACTGCTGACCGCGCCGGTGCCGTCGTTGCCCGCGCGCACGAACAGACACCACGGCAGGCCCTGCGTCTCTTCCAGGCAAGCGTAGTAGATGCGCTCGAAGAATACCTTGAGCGCACCGCTCATGTAGCCGAAGTTCTCGGGCGTCCCGAGGATGATGCCGTCGGCCCACCGCACATCATCCACATTGGCATCGAGCGCCTGGCGTACGCGCAGCTCCACGCCTTCGATGTCTTCGTGACGCGCACCGCGTATGACCGCCTGCGCCATTGACTCGGTGG
>CAYLNP010000287.1:0-3067 GCA_964384925.1 uncultured Woeseiaceae bacterium | reverse complement strand
GCTACGCGCTGCTGGGCGTGCTGTTGCTCATCGTCTCGAACTTCGGCTACTCGATCGGCGAGGCGTTCATCGCAAGCTTCCTGCCAGACCTTGGCCCGCCCGGCGACATGGGCAAGATCTCGGGCTTTGGCTGGGCACTGGGCTACATCGGCGGCATGGCCTCGGCGGTGTTCGTGCTGCTGGTGCTCGGCGAGGTGAGCGCCGAGAATTTCGAGCGCATCCGCTGGGTGGGCCCCTGGGCTGCAGCGTTCTTCCTGGTGGCGGCGATTCCGACCTTCCTCTGGGTGCGCGAGCGCGGACAGCCTCGCCCCCTGCCACCGGGCCAGGGTTACCTGGCGCTGGGCATATCCCGCGTGGGCACGACGCTGCGCGCCCTGAGCGACTATCGCGACCTGGCCGTGCTGCTGCTGTCGATCTTCTTCTCCATGAACGGCATCTACATCATCATCACGTACGCTTTCATCTACGGCGCACAGGTCATCGGCTGGGATGAAAACGTGCGCACGCTGATGTTCATCATCGTGCAGATCACCGCAGCAGCAGGCGCGCTGGGCTTCGGCTTCGTCCAGGATCGACTGGGTGCCAAACGCACCTACCAGATCACCTTGGTGATGTGGATGATCGCGATTGCTCTGATCTACCTGACACCGGCCATCGCGCAAGTGCTGGACCGCGCCTTGGGCATCACGGTTCACGCCCAGCATGTGTTCCTGGTCGTGGGCAGCGTCGCGGGGCTGAGCCTGGGCTCCTGTCAGTCGGCGACGCGTACGCTGGTGAGCCTGTTCTCGCCACTGTCGCGGGCGGCTGAGTTCTTCGGCTTCTGGGGTCAGTCGATGAAGCTTGCCGGGGTCACAGGCCTGCTGGCCATCGGCATCCTGCAGGCCATGCTGGGTCTGCACACGGCGGTCCTGTTTTGCGTCGCCCTGTTCGCGATAGCATTGATCATCAGTCGGCAGGTAGACGAAGCGCGCGGACGCGAGGCGGCCGAACAGCATTGAGGCCTGCGCCGACGCAGCCGCGCGCGGGGCGCTGGGAGTCGTGTCGCAATGCGTGTACTTCTGCTCATCGTGTCGCTGGCTGCAGGCGCTGTGCTGGGCTGGTCCATTCCTGCCAGCGCGCAGGGTTTCGCCAGGGAATGCCCGCCGGTGGGTGTCGGCACGCAGGAGCGCGCCGTCCGCCTCGAGACCGGTCCGCTGGCCGTCGTGCGCGGCGCCGTGGTGGCCCTGCGGATCGCCATGAACGGCACGGACTTCCCGCCGGAACAGCTTCACTTCGTGCGCATTGGCTCGAGTCTCTTCGGCGGCGCCTTGTTCGACCCCGACATGGGGTTCTCGCCACGGCAGAGGGATCCTGCGCTGCGCTTCGTCGTCGACGAGATGCTGTTCGCAGAACTGCTTGTGGCGGGCGACATCGAGCTGGTCGCCACCAGTGGTGAGCGCCTGTCGGTCCCGCTGGTCCCCTCAGCGCTGCTCAAGGCGCGGACGTGTATTGACCGCTACAACGTGCCGCTGCTCGAGTCGAGCGACGCGCTTCGCAGGGACGCTCAGGCGGTGCTGCGCCTGCTGCCCGACCAGCCACCGTGGCTGCGCTCCAGCCCAACCAGGCCGGTCTATCCCGAGCGCGCAATCCGCGACGGTCGCGAAGGCACCACTGTCGCCCAGCTCATGATCGGCACCGACGGGCGGGTGCGCGCCTGCGAAATCGCGCGTTCGTCGGGCTGGAGCGACCTGGATGCTGCGGCCTGCGAGGGCGTCAGCGGCTGGACCTACTGCCCCGCGACGAATGCAGAGGGTCTGCCGGTCGAGGCGGGGGCCGTCCAGCCGGTGCAGTGGCGACTGGAGCAATTTCTGGAGTAACGTGCCGCGGGGAATGAGCGCTGCGCCGCTTGCCGCCGCGCCCGCGTCGAGGCACCATTTGCCCGCGTCTCCACCAATAGGCCGAGGCACCCAAGGGCCCATGCAATCCGTTCCGCCCACACCTGCGGAGAGTCCCTTAGGGCGGATAGCATTCTTCCTGGCCGTTGCTCTGCAGGTGCTCTGGCTGCCGTTTCTCGCGGCCATGATTTTCTTCGGCGCCCTGGGCTCAACCCACTATTCCCCCAGCGAGAAGCTGTTGTTCTGGATATTCGCCGCCTACCTGCCGGCGTTTCCGCTTGCGGCCGTAGTCGGCGCGCGATTCCTGCACAGGCAGGAGGCGCTGGCCGCTACCGTCATCGTGCTCAGCCCCATCCTGCTCCTCCTGCCGACCTTCGTCTTCATGGTGCTCAGCATCTTTCCCGAGTTTCCCGGAGAGGGTGCCGGGCCATGATGTGCGAGTGACCCACCGGGTGCCGAACCGTCGCTCGTCCCCCAAGCACCTGTGGTCGTTTGCATTGCCCCGAGAGCGGCGAGTAGACGTACGCGCGCCCGTCATTTCCGCTGGGCGGGTCTACGTGTCGTTCATGTACGAGCGCGGCGGCTTCACGGAAAGCCGACTGCTGGTGTTCGATGGCCCTGCGAGCACCGAGCTGTGGTCCTCGATCATGGACCACGTCGCGAACGAGCCGGTGCTGTGCGACGGCGTCGCGTACTGGAGCGGTTACGACGGTTGGGTCCGCGCGCTGACCGGCGACGGCAGCCTGCTCTGGCGGGCACCGGGCGTGAGGTCTTCTTCGGTTCGGTCGTGTCCGGGGATCGCTGCACGTTCCGCGCCGAGGAACTGTCTGATCGATGAAAAAAATGAGGCTAGGCGCTCACCAGCGCCTTCTCGCGCGTGGTGCGAAACTCGATCTTCGGCCAGCGCTCCTGCGTGAGCGTCAGGTTGACCCGCGTCGGGGCGACGTAGACCAGCGCGCCACTGTGGTCGAGCGCGAGATTGTCCGCGGCCTTGCGCCGGAACTCCTCGAGCTTGGCGTCGTCATCGCAGTACACCCAGCGCGCCGTAGCCACCTGCACGCCTTCGAATACGCAGTCCACGCCGTACTCGTGCTTGAGACGATCGGCCACGACATCGAACTGTAGCGGGCCCACGGCACCGAGAATCAGCGCGTTGCCCATCAACGGCCGGAACACCTGCGTGGCGCCTTCCT
>CAYLNP010000286.1:0-3077 GCA_964384925.1 uncultured Woeseiaceae bacterium | reverse complement strand
ACTCCATCGTTCAGTTGTGGAGTGTGCCGTGAACAGTGTGTCCCAATACGAGAGCACCATCTGGAGCTCACTGATCATGACGGTCGCGGCCGCCGCGTATTTCTTCAGCAAGGTATTCGGCGCGATGGCCGCGGGAGCGCCGCTCGACCCCGGCCAGATTGCCCGCCTCGGGTTCGCTGTCGTCGTCATTCTCGTCGCCGTCGAAGTCGCCTTCCAGGTCGCCATGACCGTGTGGTGCCGGCGTCAACCGCAGACCGATGAACGCGATCGGCTGATCGCCGCCAAGGCCACACGCAACGCCTATTACGTTCTGATCACCGGACTGTTCCTGCTGATCGGCCATCTGGGTGTCCAGTCCCTCACAGGATGGGCGCCCGTACTGCTGCTCGACACCCCCACGACAGTGATCTTCCTTGTGTTTGCACTGGTGATCGCCGAAGTCGCGCAGTTCGTCAGCCGGATCCTGTATTACCGGCGTGGCCTGTGATCACGAATCGCATCAGGGATCTGCGCTACGCCCACGGACAGATGACGCAGCAGGCGCTGGCCGAACGCATTGGCGTCACGCGGCAGACAATCAACGCCATTGAAGGCGACAAGTACTCCCCCTCACTTGAAGTCGCCTTTCGCATCTCTGCGGTCTTCGAGGTGCCGCTCGAAGAGGTCTTCAAGTTCGTCCCCGCAACGGAGATCAGAACGTCCTGACGCGCACGCGTGTCCGCGCAGAGCGTCCATCACGATCGACCACCACCAGTTCGTGAAAGCCCGGTGCTTCCGGCGTCCATACCGGCGCACCCGATGCATCGAGTGGTACCGGCGACCCGTTGCTGTACCAGCGCAAGGGGGCGGCGCCGCGCGCAGCCGGTGCGAAGCCGCGCTGCCGGTGTTCAGCCCAGACTTCCGCGCCATCGGGCGGGAAGACGATGTCAGGGGCCCGACCACGCTCACCGAAGCGACTCAACGCATCGCGCGCGCCGACGCGCTCGCGCGCAGGCGGCAGGCCGGCCGTCAGGGCAGGGGTGTTGCGCTGTGCGAGGACGTCGGCGAGGTCGAACAGCAGGGGCAGGGCGGCGCGCTGACCGGTCACACCCGGACGCGGCGCGCCATCGGCGCGTCCCACCCACACGACAATCACGTACTCACCGACAACGCCCGCTGCCCACGCGTCCCGGAACCCCCACGAGGTACCGGTCTTGAAGGCTGGCTGAGGTGCCCCAGCGAGCAGTCGGCCGGGCAGGCGACCTTCCGGGGGCGGTGCATCGCCGAGCACATCCAGCACCCGGCGCGCGGCGTGGCCGGCGACCATCGACTGCGCGGCGCCGGTCCGATTGTCGGCGGCTGTCTGCTCCGTCCAGGCCAGCGGGCGCATGCGACCTTCGTCGCCAAGGGCTGCATAGACGCTGGCAACATCGGCCACACTGATGCCGAAGCCACCAAGCGCCAGCGACAGGCTTGCGGCATCGCGGCCATCGTCCGGCAGCGCCAGTGTCGTGCCCGCCATGGCCAGCGTTGCGGCGTAACGCGGCGCGCCCATGACCGCCAGCAGTGACACAGCCGGCACGTTCAGCGATTGCTGCAAGGCTTCGGCGATCGTGACCTCGCCGCGATAGCCGCGATCGAAATTCACCGGCTCATAGCCGCTGAAGTTGCGGGGCGCATCCTCGATGCGCGTGCCCGCCGTGACCAGGCCGTCTTCGAAGGCCATCGCATAAATCAGCGGCTTGAGTACCGAGCCCGGCGAGCGCGCCCGGGCACTCAGGTCCAGCCAGCCGCCCGCTCGATCGCGTCCGGCCGAGCCGACGGCGGCGCGTACGGCACGTCCGTCGATCTCGACCACCAGGGCCGCGATCTGCACGTCGCGTCCGGCCGCCTGCGCAGCGCCGCGCACCCGTCGCTCGAGTTCCAGCTGCAGACCGAGCTCGAGGCTTGCACGCACGCGCGCATCGGGCTGCGCTGCCAGCGCGCGTTCGCTGGCATGCCAAGCTACGCCAGGGAACGGCTGGCGTTGCGGCACCGGCTCCGCAGCAGCCTCTGCGGCGCGTTCGGCGCTGAGCAATCCGGCGCTCGTCATCCGCGCAAGGATGCGCGCCCGCGCTTGTGCGGCAGCGGCGGGATGCCGGTCGGGACGGCGTGCCTCCGGCGCTTGCGGCAGCGCGATCAAGAGTGCGGTCTCGGCCGGTGTCAGGCGCTCGGGCTCGCGACCCAGCCACGCCCAGCTCGCGGCCCGCAGGCCTTCGAGATTGCCGCCATAGGGGGTCAGCGTCAGGTACATCGCCAGGATTTCGTGCTTGTCGAAACGCCGCTCCAGCTGCAACGCGCGCAATGCTTCGATGGCCTTCGCGCCAAGCGTGCGCCGGGGACGCGGCTCAAGCAGTCGAGCGGTCTGCATCGTGATCGTGGAACCCCCCGACACGACCCGTCCCGCAGCAAGCGAGTCGCGCGCCGCGCGCAGCAGCGCCAGTCCATCGACGCCGGGATGGCGGAAGAATCGACGGTCTTCGATGGCCAGCAAGGCTTCCAGAAAGCCGGGATCGACTCGCGCGAGTTCCGCACCCATGCGCCAGCGTCCGTCCTCGACCGGGAACGCACGCAGTGGACGGTCGTCTCGGTCGGTGACCACCACCGAGACCTGTGCCAGGCGCGACAGCGGTGGCGGGAACAGCACATCCAGCGCAACGAGCACGCCCGCACCAGCCACCGTCACGCTTGCCGCAGCCAGCAGCGCGCTGCAGCGCCGTGACAGCCCGGGCGTCTCGCCTGACTTCACGGCGCGATCACGAGCTCGCCCGGCGCGCTGCGTGCAAACGCCTCGGGGCGGTACATGTGCTCGACGTGTCCTGCCGGCAAAGCGAAGGTCCCGGCGGTGACCGCGCGGACCAGGTACGCGAGCCGATAGCGTTGACCGCCGCGCACATCCAATGCGGCAACGAAGCGATCGTCGCGCGCCTCCGTGATGCGCGGTGATGCCAGTTCGCCCAGCCAGCTGAAGCGTCCGCGGGCACCGGCATCGCCGGGCGTGAGCACCGCCTCGATCTCGAAGCCTGCGGGCAGCAGATCGGCCACCACCACCGGTGCAA
>CAYLNP010000285.1:0-3093 GCA_964384925.1 uncultured Woeseiaceae bacterium | reverse complement strand
TGCCGGCACCGCCGATCACCAGCGCGCGCTGGCCGCCACCGCGACCTGAGGCCGCGACCCGCGCCTGCTCCTGACTGGTGAGCGACGAGCGGATCAGCGCCTGGAGAATTTCTTCGGCCAGCTCCGGCGGCAGACCGCTGGCGCCGGCGACCGCGCGGGCGTTGTCGAGCACCTGCTTCTCACGCTGGAAATCGCGCGTCGCCCGACCCGTCTTCAGTTTGTCTCGGCCGATCTCGGCGACGATGGACTGGCGTTCGGCGGCCAGTTCGATGATCTGGCGATCCACGTCCGACAGGCGCTCGCGCAGGTCCTCGAGGCTCAAGATGTCCACTCCAGCAAGTCACGGTCAGTCCCGCTGGCCGGATTGTAGCGTCATCGGTGCGCAATGCGATCGCCTGCTACCATCCGCAGGGCATACCCGATGCGCTCGACCGTCACGGAGGCAGGCATGTCGAAGGCCATGGAACTGATCAGCGAGGCCCGATGTTTCGGCGGCTGGCAGCGCAGCTACCGGCATCGCTCCGCGCGCTGCGCCTGTGACATGCGTTTCGCCGTCTACCTGCCGCCCGCGGCCGAGCACACGCCAGTTCCGGCGCTGTACTGGTTGTCCGGACTGACCTGTACGGAAGACAACTTCAGCACCAAGGCAGGCGCGCAGCGCTACGCCGCGGCACTCGGCATCGCGCTGATCATGCCCGACACCTCGCCACGCGGTCTTGACCTGCCCGGAGAGGATGATGACTGGGACTTCGGCAGCGGTGCCGGCTTCTACGTCACCGCCACGCAGGCCCCGTGGGCCGGCCACTACGACATGTACGGCTACGTGGTCGAGGAGCTGCCGGCACTGATAGAGGCCCATCTGCCGGTGCTGGCCGGCCTGCGCGCCATCAGCGGCCATTCGATGGGTGGCCACGGCGCGCTGACCATCGGCCTGAAGCACCCGGACCGATACCGTTCGGTGTCGGCATTTGCGCCCATCTGCGCGCCCATGCACAGCCCATGGGGCCGCAAGGCCTTCAGCCGTTACCTGGGCGACGATGAGGCGCAGTGGCGCGACTACGATGCAAGCTGGCTGGCGGCGCACCGGCCGAGTTCGCAGACACTGCTTGTCGACCAGGGAACGGCCGACCCGTGGCTTGCCGAACAGTTGCTGCCCGAGCGCCTCGAGCAGGCCTGTGCAAGCTCCGGTCAGCCGCTGCAGCTGCGCCGTCAGCAGGGTTACGAACACGGCTACTATTTCGTGTCCACCTTCATTGGTGAGCACCTCGAGTTCCATCATGCGGCACTGACCGGCGCATGAAGGTTGCGATCGCGGCGAGCTCGCAGCTTGCCGCCGATGCCGGTGGCCGGATTGCACGGCTTGGCGGCAATGCGCTCGATGCAGCCATCGCCGCCGCACTGGTCTGCGCCAATACCGAACCGGGCGTATGCGCGCTTGCCGGCGGCGCCTACGTCACGCTATGGCCACCGGACCGTGCCGCCGTAACCTTCGATGGCCAGGTGCGCATGCCTGGCATGGGTGTGCCGGATGGTGATCACGGCCAGGGCGTGGAAGCCGTCGAGATGGCTTACGGCGGTGGCGTCTCCACGCTGATCGGTGGCGGTACGGTTGGCGTGCCAGCAACCCTCGCGGCGCTGGACGCCGCGTGGCGGGGCTATGCCGAGCTGCCCTGGGCGGTCCTGTTCGAGCCCGTCATCGACGTCACCCGCAGGGGTTTTGCGCTGCCGCAGGCCTGTCACCATTACCTGGGTTACTCGGGCAATTCGATCTTCGCGCGCAGTGTGGAAGGCCATGGCGCACTGCACGGGGCTGACGGCGCCCTGCGCCCCGCAGGGGCACCGATCGTCGTGCCGGGGCTGGCGGACAGCCTCGCGCGCATCGCACGCTACGGCGCGGATGACTTCTACCGTGGCGAACTCGCCGACGCCATCGTCACCCACGTTCAGGCGCAGGGCGGACGATTGAGCCGCGAGGACATGGCGGGTTGCGTGGCGCTTGCGCGCCCGGCGCTGACCGTCACCCTGGGGGACTGGCAGATCGCCACCAATCCGCCGCCGGCGATCGGCGGTGTGATGCTGGGCGCCATGCTGCTGGCGTCGGGCTGGCCGTTGCCCACTGGCCGCACGCGCGAAGCGCTGGCGCGCCTGGTCGGGGCGCAGCGTCTGGCGCTGGACTTCCGACGGCGGCGACTGGACGGCCGCGGCGACATATCCGGTGAGGCGACCGAGCTGCTGGCACTGGCGCAGGCGCAACCGGGTGCCGGCCAGGGTTCGGCCTCGACCGTGCATGTCTCGGCCACCGACACGGCAGGTCTGTGCTGCGCGATCACGCTGTCGGCCGGCTATGGCTCCGGGCTCATCGCGCCGGGCACCGGGCTGTGGCTCAACAACTGCCTCGGCGAACTCGAACTGCACGCGGGCGGCTTGGCCACCGCGACGCCGGGTGCACCACTGCCGTCGAACATGGCACCCACGGCGGCACGAAACGACCGCCAGGACAGTGCGCTGGCGATCGGCTCGCCGGGCGCCGATCGCATCACCACCGCGCTCATGCAGGTGCTCATCGATCACCTGGGCGCCGGAATCCCGCTCGAAGAAGCCATCGCACATCCACGGGTGCATCTCGAGTCGTGTGACGATCAGTGGCAGCTGGCTGCCGAGCCGGGTCTGGACTGCGCCTCGCTGGGCTATCCGGTAAGGGCCTTCGATGCGCTGTCGATGTATTTCGGCGGTGTCGGCGCGACGCGCTGCAACGCCGGCGGCCTCCTCGAGGCGGCGGCGGACCCGCGGCGGGAAGGCGGTGTGAGTATCGACGGTCCGGCGCCTGTCCAGACAGCATGAGCAGCCGGACAGCAACGGTTTTGCCGGGGTAGACTGTCGGCCTGGAAGTTCTGCCTGGTCGAAAGGGGAGGAAGATGATCGCGAATCATCGAGCAGTCGGTGTGTTACTGGTGCTTGCCGTTGGCCTGACGGCGTGCTCGGCGTCGATCAACGACAGCATCAGTGTGGCCGCAGGCGAGCAGCACGAGGGTGCGCTGGCCACGGTCAATGGCAGCATCGAGATCGGCGAGCGTGCCGAGGTCACCGGCGGCG
>CAYLNP010000284.1:2635-3153 GCA_964384925.1 uncultured Woeseiaceae bacterium | reverse complement strand
GTGACCACGCTGCGTCGCAGCGCCGTCAGGCCTGCCGGCGCGACGTCACAGCGTGCGGCAAGCTCGTCGGCCCAGGCGCCGGCCGCATTGACGATCACCGGCGCGGTGAACTCAGCCCTCTCGGTGTGGACATGCCAGCGGCTATCGGTGAACTCTGCGCGCGTCACAGGTGCGCTGGCGATCAGTTGTCCGCCATGGCGTCGCAGCGCGCCCAGATAGCCCTGCAGCAGTGCGTGGCCGTCGATGCGATAGCCTTCCGGATCGAAGACGCCCGCCGTCAGCGCTCCGGCCCCCGTGCGCAGGATCGGCAGGCGGCTTTGCAGCTGCGCGGCATCGAGCAGCTCCGGATGTGCGTCCAGGGCCTCGAGATCGCTCAGGCAGGCCATCAGTTCGGCGTGCTGGTCGGCGCGTGCCACGGTCAGCGACGGTGCCGGCGAGAGCAGTGGGCTCGCGCAGAATCCCTCGGGCGGTGACAGGAAGAAGGGCAGGCTTTCCCGGGTGAGCCGGCGCATTGGCTC
>CAYLNP010000284.1:0-2625 GCA_964384925.1 uncultured Woeseiaceae bacterium | reverse complement strand
GCGGCCCACGCTCAGGTTCAGATGCGTGGCGGAGCGGCCGCTGGCGTGGTAGCCGGGCGCGCTTTCCATCTCCAGCACGATGACATGGGCATCGGGTGCGAGCCGCCACGCGAGCGAGGCGCCGGCGATGCCGCCGCCGATGATCAGGATGTCGCATTGCTGCATTGCGGTCGCGTGCGTCCGGGTCGCGTGACGGCCGGCGGATGCGCGGTTAGAGTTGCACGCTTTCCACCGACGGGAGTCCTGTGCCTTGGCTGCCAAGTCTAAGCGCTCATGCCGCGGTCGGCATCCCCGCCGTGAGCCCATGGCCGCCCGTGCGGGCCTGTCATCGATGCGCGCGTTGCTGCTGGCTTCCGCGACTGTCCTGATCACCGCCTGCGGCGTCCCTGTCGATCGCGCGGATGGTGGTGCAACGCGCGAGCGCGTCGTGTTCGCCAGCGACTGGCGTGCCCAGGCCGAGCATGGTGGCTTCTACCAGGCGCTCGCGCGTGGCTACTACGCCGAAGCCGGCCTGGACGTGCGCATCCTCCAGGGCGGTCCCGCCGTCAACGTGGCCCAACTGGTGGCCACTGGCGCCGTGCAGTTCGGCCTGGGTTCCAACGCCTTCATCAGCATGAATCTGGCTGCGGAAGGCGCGCCGGTGCGCGCGGTGATGGCAGTGTTCCAGAAAGATCCGCAGGTGATCATCACGCATCCGCGCGAGGACGTGACGAGTCTTGCCGACATGCGCGGTCAACCCATCATGATCTCCGATGCCACGATCGGTGCCTTCTGGGTGTGGCTCAAGGCCCGCTACGGGTTCGACGACAGCCAGATCCGTCGCTACACCTTCAACCTCGCGCCGTTTCTGGTGGATCCCAAGGCCATTCAGCAGGGCTACGTCACCTCCGAACCCTACTCCATCGAACAGGCTCTGGGCCATCCACCGCACGTCTTCCTGTTGGCTGACGAGGGCTATCCGGGCTATGCGGCCATGGTGCTGACCAACCAGCGACTCATCGACGAACGCCCCGAGCTGGTCCGCGCCTTCGTGGGCGCCACCGCACGAGGCTGGCAGGATTATCTGCACGGCGATCCTGCCCCAGGCAATGCGCTGATCCTGGCGGACAACCCGGAGATGACACCTGCCCTGCTGACACATGCCATCGAACAGATGCGCGCTTACGGTCTCGTGGATTCAGCGGATGCCGCGCGCCATGGCATCGGCACGATGAGTCACGCGCGCTGGCGCGAGTTCCACACGACGATGGCGGCACAGGGCATCTACCCGGTCGATCTCGATCCGCGGCTGGCGTACACGCTGGAATTCGTCGCCGCACCCGCCGGCGATTGAGCATGGCTGGTACTGACCCGGTGATGCTCGAGCTGCAACAGGTGTCGCGTCAGTTTCCCGGTGGTCTGCTGGCGCTCGAAGACATCAGCGCCGGGATCGGCGAGGGCGAGTTCGTGACCATCGTCGGGCCCTCCGGCTGTGGCAAGAGCACATTGCTGGCCCTGATGGCCGGCCTGGCAGTGCCCGACGAGGGCCAGGTGGTCTCGCAGGCGCGCCTGCCGGGCGAACTGGGCATGGTGTTTCAGGAGCCCACGCTGATGCCCTGGGCCAGCGTGGCCGACAACGTCGCACTGCCGCTGCGTCTGCTGGGTCGACCGGCAGGCGAGATCCACCGTCGTGTCGAGCGCGCACTGGCCGATGTCGACCTCGCCGGGTTCGCGGCCAGTCTCCCGGCGGAGCTCTCCGGGGGCATGCGCATGCGCGCGGCGATTGCCCGCGCGCTGGTCACCGGACCCCGGCTGCTGCTGATGGACGAGCCGTTCGCCGCGCTCGACGAGCTCACCCGCGAACAGATGAACGAGCAGCTGCTCGCGCTCTGGCAAAGACTGGGCATTACCTGCGTGTTCGTCACGCACAGCCTCTACGAGGCGGTGTTTGTCTCGACCCGCGTACTGGTCATGAGTGCCAGGCCCGGTCGCATCATCGACGAGATGCGCATCGATGAGGCCTACCCGCGTGGCGCCCACTGGCGCGACTCGCCGGCGTTCGCGGCGTTGCGTGCCGCGCTTGCGCAAACGCTGCGCGCGACCGGTGCGCCCGGCGCGAGCGTCATCGCATGAAGCCTGTGATTGCATTGCCGGGATGGCTGCGCTGGGTTGCGCCGGTCGTGCTGGGTGTGCTGGTCCTGCTGCTATGGCAGTGGCTGGTCAGCGTCATGGCGCTGCCCGTCTACCTGCTGCCCGCGCCGTCGGATATCTGGCGCGCGGCTCTGGAGGCCTGGCCGCTGCTGCTGCTGTCGGCCTGGTACACGCTGCGCCTGGCCCTGATCGCCTTCGTGCTGGCGGTTGCAGGCGGTGTACTGATCGCTGTGGCCTTCTCCAGAAGCCGCCTGCTGGAGGCCGCGCTGTACCCCTACGCCGTCGTGCTGCAGGTCACTCCGGTCGTGGCCATCGCACCGCTGATCCTGATCTGGGTGGGCGTCGACAATGCTGCCACCGCCGTTGTGCTGCTGGCGTGGATCGTGGCGTTCTTTCCGATTCTGTCCAATATGACGCTGGGGCTGCGCTCGGTGGATCCGGGTCTGCGCAGCCTGTTCCGGCTCTACGGTGGCACTCGCTGGCAGGAGTTGCGAC
>CAYLNP010000283.1:2189-3168 GCA_964384925.1 uncultured Woeseiaceae bacterium | reverse complement strand
CGCAGCCGACCTGGATGTCGTCGACGATCAGCAGCACGTCGTGGCGCTTGAGGATTGCAGCCAGCTCGCGCAGCCATTCCATGCGCGCGACATTGACGCCGCCCTCGGCCTGTACGGTCTCGATGATGGCCGCCGCCGGCTTGTCCATGCCCGAACCTTCGTCGCCGAGCACCGCCTCCAGCAACTGCAGGCTCTGTTCGTCGGCCACATCCAGATAGCTGTCGAACGGCATCAGGGTGGTGTGCGACAGCGGCACGCCGGCGCCGGCGCGCTTGAACGAGTTGCCGGTAACGGCCAGCGAGCCCAGCGTCATGCCGTGGAAGGCGTTGGTGAACGAAATCACCCGCTCACGCCCGGTGACCTTGCGTGCGAGCTTCAGCGCTGCTTCCACCGCGTTGGTGCCCGTGGGCCCCGGGAACTGCACCCGGTAGTCCATGTTGCGGGGCTTGAGGATCACCTCCTCGAAGCGCTCGAGGAAGCGGATCTTCGCGGCGGTGGCCATGTCGAGGCTGTGCACGATGTGGTCTTCAGCCAGATACTCCAGCAGCGCGGTTTTCAGCGCCGGATGGTTGTGGCCATAGTTCATGACGCCGGCACCGGCGAAGAAGTCGATGTACTCGCGACCGTCTGCGTCGGTGAGGCGCGCGCCCCGGGCATGCGTGAACACACAGGGGAAGGTGCGCACGTAGCCGCGCACGGCGGATTCGAGTCGTTCGATGGTCTGCATGCTCATGATGGATCAACCTCAAGTGATGAATGCGTTGTCAGCGGGCCGATGCGAAACAGGTCTTCGGCCTCGTGGCTGACGGGGAACAGCGATGCGTCCATGAAGGCGCGCTCCTCGCAGTCGGTATGGTGGTCGCGCGCCAGGGCACGGAACAGACTGCGCGAGGCCTCGTTGTCGGGCGTGACGCTGGCTTCCAGCCAGCGTGCCGGCAGCTGCTGCCGATCCGCCCTCGGCGCCGGCTGGTGAGGCTCG
>CAYLNP010000283.1:0-2179 GCA_964384925.1 uncultured Woeseiaceae bacterium | reverse complement strand
CCCCACCTGCCAGACGAAGACGCTGTCGGGTCGCGCCGGCGGGCGATAACCCACAACGAAGCCGGCCAGCGCACCGTCGACCTCTGCTACGACGCAGCTGTCGGCAAAGTCGGTGCAGAAAAGCACGTAGAAATAGGCGCTGTTGCGCTCCAGGCCACCCATCTCGGTGACCAGGCGCCACATTGCGGCGCCGTCTGCAGGTACCGCGCGACGGAAGCTCACCACCGGATCGACCTGCGTGCGGGCAGCTTCAGGCGACATGGGCCACCCCCGTGTCGGTGATGCGGAAGGTGTTGTGGAAATGTCTTGCAGCATCGATCACCGCGTCGGGATCGACGAGGCAGGTCACGGCATGTTCCGTGGCGAAGGCCTGACGAACGTCTATGTTGGCGGCCGCGAGCGTGCTGCGTGCGAAGTCGAGTGTCGAGGGGTCACGGCCGGCGCGCCAGCCTACGGCCGACACCGCGCCCAGCGGTCCGTGGACTGACACACCTTCGCCGCAGTGCTTCACGATGGCGGTGGACAGCCCGGGAATGTCTGCCACCTGCTCGGTGGTGATCAGGTAGCTGCCACGTACGCCTTCGGCCAGCGCCGGTGCGAACAGTTCGAACTCGTCGAGCATCGTGCGCAGGCGCTCGTGGTCGGCGAGTTCCGTGAAGTCGATGCGCAGCAGCGCCTTGTGGCAGGCGACACCGACGATGCGCGTGCGTCCTGCGCCGGGTTCATCGCGCACCACGGTCTCGCCGCCCTTGCCATGCGTCTTGCGCGCGTAGATGGTCACCCCATGCGCCAGCGCATAGTCGATGGCGCGCTCGTTGAGCACGCCGGCGCCATGGTGCGCGAGCGCTTTCATCTCCACCAGACTGAGCATGCGCAGGCGTGCGGCGTCGGGAACCACCCTGGGGTCGGCGGTGTAGACGCCGTCCACGTCGGAGTAGATCTCGCAACGCGAAGCCGACAGCGCGGCTGCGATTGCCACGGCTGTGGTGTCCGAGCCTCCGCGACCCAGCGTCGTGATCTCCCCACTCGGGCTCAAGCCCTGGAAGCCTGCGACGACCACGATCTGCCCGCTGGCCAGCGCTTCGCGCATACGCGCGGGCTCGACCGTTCGGATACGTGCGTTGAGGTGCGAGGAGCAGGTGCGCACGCCGGCCTGAGCACCGGTCAGCGCGATCGCATCGAGCCCGAGGCCCTGCAGGGCCAGCGACAGCAGCGAGGCGGACTTCTGCTCGCCGGCGGCCAGCAGCATGTCGAGTTCGCGGTGCTCGGGGTTGGCATTGAGCCGTCCCGCATGGGCCAGCAGCCGGCTTGTGGTGTTGCCCATCGCGGAGACCACGACAACGATTCCGTGACCCGCCTGATGAGCGCCTGCGATACGCGCGGCGACTGCGCGCAGCATGTCGTCTTCGGCCAGTGATGAGCCGCCGTACTTCTGAACGATGATGTCCATATCTTGAGGTGCCTGTAATTGACTTGACTGTTATGTTTTTTCGATCACGGATCCGCAGGAGGCATGGGTGCCAGGGCCGAGCCTTCGTCCTTGACGCGAAGGATGTCCACCAGCGCTTCGAGGCTGCGGTTGAGGTCCTCGAGCTGGCGATCCTCCAGCCGCGTCAGCGCATCGAGCAGCGCGCCTTCGGCCGGGCGGGGCGCGCTGGCCAGCAGGCGCGCGCCGTCGTCGGTGGGAAACAGCTGCACCACCCGGGCGTCGGGCCCCCGGCGCTCCCGTCGCAACAGCCCCTTGGCCTCGATCTTGTCGAGCAGGTTGCTGGCGGTGGCCGGTTTGATGGACAACCGTCGGGAAATATCCGAGACCTTCAATCCGGGCTCGCGAAACACCTCCCAGAGTGCCCAGAGCTGGGCTGCACTGACGCCGCACTGGCGTTCCACCCAGCTTGAATGCGCCTGGATGGCGCGAACGACGATGCGAAACTGTCTGACTGCAGACATCACGCGCTCCTCGCGGCCGAGCGATGACTGCTCATCGTCGGGCGCGCGCCCTGGCGTGCGGCTCTGTCGCTTCGGTCTGCTTCTGTTGCCCGATTTCGTTTCCTTGCTCATCTCAGCCAGACATTATAAGCAGCCAAATAGATTTGTGCAAAACTAAATCGGGCGTACTCGGCAGTGGCCAATATTTCGGTATAGAATCCAGCCTCGCAAACTCGCAGCCCGCGCGGCT
>CAYLNP010000282.1:0-3246 GCA_964384925.1 uncultured Woeseiaceae bacterium | reverse complement strand
AGTTCATCGTCCTGCGCATGCGCCTGCCAAGACTCAATGCCGAGTATGTGCTTACGTGCCTGGCAAGCGGGACAGGGCTGTCGGGTGGACAAGGTGCCGGCTGTCCACCTGCGCTAGATCAACGACAATAACGATGGGGGATGTAGAATGAACAGACACGATGTCGCGGCGGCCTTGCTTGGCAGCATGCTCATGAGCACACCAGTGGCGGCCGCCCCGGAGTACGACCAGGGCGTCGATGACCTGAAGTGGGTGCTGGCCCGTATGGTCGAGTGGCTGCCGGGGGAGTGGAGCGCGTTTCCGCATGTGCACCACAACCGCACGGTGCGCATGCCGGAGGTCGGCGAGCACGAGGACTGGCACCGCAGCATCACGCTGATCGATGCACCGCAGGTGGGTGGCGATGCGGTGTTCTACGCCCAGGTTACCATCGGTGGTCGCGACGGCCCGGTGCTGGGGCGAAGCCAGAACCTCTACAAGTTGTGGGTGGACGAGGAACGCGGCGTGGTCGTATTCAACGGCCAGGGGCCCAAGGATCCCGATCGCTTCGTCGATCTGGGCGAGCGCCCGGAGCTCTGGGGCGAAGTGGAAATGCGAGACGAGTCAGCCATCCGCTGCGACTTCATCTGGCGGCGCACTGGTGATCAAGTGTTCGGCGTGCTCGAAGGCAAGACGCCGGAGCGCCAGACTTACGGGCCGGGCACCTGTACGTATATTTCCGAGGCCGCCGACGCCGAGTTTTTTGCCGATGCCGAGTGGGTCCTGTCGCCGGAATCGCTGTGGCTGTACGACATCAACACGATGGGGGGATTTCAGTTCATCGGCCGCGAGGACCGCACCCATACGCGCTATCTGCGGTCGCGCCCCTACAGCTGCGCAGTGGAAGATGCCGACGGTGCGCGCGTGCTCGATGGTCACGATCGCGGCTTCAGAATCCCGGCCGCCACCCGGACCGGTGAGCGCGTCGAACTGATGCTGCTGCGTACCGAGTACGCCCACGAGCGCGAGGGACGCGTCGATGGACTGCGCCTGAAGATGATGCAGGCCTATCCCGAGCCGTTGATGGCATTCACCGAGGCCGAAGGCGCCGCGCCGCGCATAGCGCTCGAGCACCTCGGCGTGAGCGCGTTGTGCACCCTGCAGGCGGCGTTCGCCCCGATCGATCGGGGCACCGAATGAAGCTTTTCTATTCGCCGTTCCACAATTTCGTGCACAAGGTGCTGGTCTGCGCGCATGAAACAGGGCACTGGGGCGCGCTGACGCGCGTTGCGACGTTTCCTTTCAAGAACCTCAGCGGCCAGCTCGTACGCGGCCAGTACTCGCTGTCAGCGATCAATCCGCTGGACAAAGTGCCCACGCTGGCATTGGACGATGGTCAAGTCATCTATGGCAGCCAGGCAATCTGCGAGTACCTAGACGCGAACACGCGCGCCGCACGGCTCTATCCCAAACCCGGTCGCGCCCGCTGGGATGCATTGACGCGTCTGGCGCTGTGCGACATGGGTTTCGAGATGACCGTGACGCTGGCGATGGAACGTTGGCGCGCGCCCGAGCTACGCAATCTCGAGACCTACCAGTGGCTGTGGCCCAAACTGGAGGCGGCGCTGGACAAGCTGGAACGTGACGCAACCGCCGGATGGCATGGCTTCGACATCGGCCACGCATCCATGCTGCACATGCTCAGCTACCTGGGGTACTGGTGTGGCAACGTCGGATCGGATGATCCGGTGCGCCCGGATTTCAAGTGGCGCAGCGGACGTGCAGCACTGGCCGGGTGGTTCGACCAGGCGCTCGAGCGGGACTCGGTGACGGCGCATTTCCGCAGTCAGTTCGCAGGCGACGCATCCCCGGAGTACCATCAGCGCATGGTAGCCGAGGTGCTTGCCGCGCAGGCTTCGAACCAGACGCGATAGCGCTGGCAAGGCTGCCAGGGAGGCGCGGAGCATGACATCGAAACACGAACTGCTGAAACTCTATTACTGGCCGACACCGAACGGCCACAAGGTACCGATTTTTCTGGAGGAGGCGGGACTCGATTACGAGCTCGTCCCGGTCAATATTCTCAAGGGTGAGCAGTTCGAACGCGAGTTCCTCGCGTTAAGTCCGAACAACAAGATTCCTGCGCTGCTCGACCCCAGAGGCCCGGACGACCAGCCGCTCGCGTTGTTTGAATCCGGTGCCATTCTCATCTATCTGGCCGAGAAAGCCGGACGTTTCCTGCCGACCCGGGGTGCGGACCGTTATCGCGTATTGCAGTGGCTGATGTTCCAGATGGGTGGCGTGGGGCCGATGTTCGGGCAGCTGGGACATTTTCTGGGCTATGCGCCTGAACCTGTGCCTTATGCAACACAACGCTACGACAAAGAAACGCGCCGGCTCTATGGCGTGATGGAGGCCCAGCTCTCTGTCCACGAGCACCTGGCGGGCGAGTATTCGATCGCCGATATGGCCGTGGTGCCCTGGGTGCATGTGCACTGGTTCCACAAGATCGAGCTTGCACAGTACCCTGCCGTGAACCGGTGGTATGAGCGCCTGCTCGAGCGCCCGGCTGTGCAGCGTGCGTTCGCATTGCTCGCAGACCAGATGAAGATCGGCGATCCGGACGAGACCACGCGCGAGATGTTCTTCGGCAACGCTCAGTTCGCGGGCGTGGGTCCACGCGGGGGTGCAGACAAGGTCGATGACAAGGGCCGCGGCGACGGCTGACCGCAGACGCGGCGCGGCAACCTCCCGGCAACACAACTGCAAGCGCAGTGCAATCTGCGACCGGCATGCTCCTCGGGTTTTCCGCAATGGAGTGCGCTGCATGTTCAGAACCCTCGCCTTTCATCCGGTCACCGTCGGCGTCGCCGCCGCACTGGCCACAGTGCCCGCCATCGCGCAGCAACCCCGCGGCGGGCTCGAGGAGATCGTCGTCACCGCCCAGAAGCGCGAGCAGGCGGTGCTGGATGTGCCCATCACGCTGACGGCCTACAGCGGCGATTTTCTGGACCAGATCGGTGTGGAGGACTTCGAGCGCCTGTCGGCGTTCGTGCCCGGCCTCGTGGTGCAGGAGCAAAGCCCCAACAACCCGGGCTTCGTGATCCGGGGCATCACCTCGGACTCCGGTTCAGCGCAGATCGCGCCCCGCGTCTCGGTGTTCCAGGACGGTGTCGACATCAGCCGCTCACGCGGCTCCATCGTCGAGCTCTACGATCTCGAGCGCGTGGAGGTGCTCAAGGGACCGCAGGCGACGCTGTTCGGGAC
>CAYLNP010000281.1:2819-3255 GCA_964384925.1 uncultured Woeseiaceae bacterium | reverse complement strand
CTGCGCGCAGTCACTGCGCGGTCTGGGTGCGACCGTCTGGATCACCGAGATCGATCCGATCTGCGCCCTGCAGGCGGCGATGGAAGGCTATCGCGTGGTCACCATGGAGGACGCCGCCGACAAGGCCGATATCTTCGTCTCGGCGACGGGCAACTACAACGTGATCACCTATGACCACATGAAGCGGATGAAGAATCAGGCCATCGTCTGCAACATCGGGCACTTCGACAATGAAATCGATGTCGCCAGCCTGCGCAACGAGACCTGGGAAAACATCAAGCCTCAGGTGGACCACATCATCTTCGGCGATGGCAAGCGAATCATCCTGCTGGCTGAAGGCCGGCTGGTGAACCTTGGCTGTGCGACGGGTCATCCCTCGTTCGTGATGTCGGCTTCGTTCACCAACCAGGTGATGGCGCAGATCGAGCTGTGGAAG
>CAYLNP010000281.1:0-2809 GCA_964384925.1 uncultured Woeseiaceae bacterium | reverse complement strand
CCCGGAACGCTACGACAACAAGGTCTACGTGCTGCCCAAGCATCTCGACGAGAAAGTCGCGATGCTCCACCTGCAGAAGATCGGCGCGAATCTCACCGAACTGTCGACCGAGCAGGCCGCCTACATCGGCGTGCCTCAGACAGGGCCGTTCAAGCCCGACCACTACCGCTACTAGGCCGGACATGGTATTCCGGGGGTCCCAGCGACCCCCGGATGCTGTCCACCCATGAGCCGCGCGCCGCGCCTGCTGCACATCACCGACACCCACCTGTTCGCACGCCCGGACGGCGAACTGCGCGGGGTGGTCACGCGCGACACACTGGCCGCGGTGCTGACAGCCGCACGCGCCCAGGCGCTGTGGCCTCCCACGGCCGTGCTCGCCACCGGCGATCTGAGCGAAGACGAAAGCGCGCTGGCCTATGCGGCGTTCGCAGACATGCTGAGCCCACTGGGTGTGCCCGTGCACTGCCTGCCGGGCAACCACGATGACCCGGTATTGATGCGCGATTCGCTGACCCGCGCACCTTTCACGCTGTGCGCCACTCCTGAATTCGACGACTGGCGCGTGATCATGCTGTCCAGTCGCATCCACGGCAGCCCCGGCGGTCGCCTGGGCCCTGAGGAACTTGCCCGGCTGGCCACGCAGCTGGAGACCGGCACGACGCGCCATGTGCTGGTGTGCGTCCACCACCAGCCGCGGCCGATGGGCAGCCGCTGGCTCGACCGCCATATGCTCGCCGATGCCCAGCCCTTCGGCGACATCATTGCAGCGCATCCCCAGGTGCGCGGTGTATTGTGGGGGCATGTGCACCAGGCCTATGAACAGGTCCACGACGGCGTGCTGTGGATGAGCACACCGTCGACCTGCGACCAGTTCCTGCCCGGCAGCGACACCTTTGCCACCGACAGCAAGCCGCCGGCATGGCGATGGCTGACGCTGCAGCCCGACGGACGCATCGAGACCCAGTTGTGCTGGCTGGGCACATCATGATGGCCGGCGGCCGGCGCGGACACGCCCGGGTGTGGGCGCTGTGCACGCTCGTGCTGGCACTGGCGGCTGGCGCGCCTGCCAACGCAGCACACGATCAGGCGATGCAGCCGGCGGCCGAGGCCCATACCCTGGCAGGAGAGCCGCTGTATCCGACGCCGCTCAGTGCCGAGGCCTCTGCCCGCCTGCATGCCGATCTGGCCGCGGCCCGCGCCGCCTTCGACGCCGATCCCGACGAGATGAACACCATCTGGCTGGGTCGCCGCCTGGCCTATCTGCAGCGCTACCGCGAGGCCATCGAGGTGTTTTCCGACGGGCTTGCGCGACACCCTGCGTCCTATCGCCTGTATCGTCACCGCGGCCACCGCCATATCAGTATGCGCGACTTCGACGCGGCCATCGCGGACCTGGAGCGGGCCAATGAACTGATGCCCAAGGGCATCACCGAGACCGAACCCGACGGCATGCCCAATCCCCAGGGCGTGCCGCTGTCGAACACCCAGTTCAACGTGCTCTACCACCTGGCCCTGGCCCACTACCTGAACGGCGACTTCGCCGCCGCGCTACCGATCTGGCGTGAATGCCTCGAGTATTCGGACAATGCCGACCTGCAGGTGGCAACCACGGACTGGCTGTACATGACACTGCGGCGTGACGGGCAGCATGAGGCCGCTGCCAGACTGCTCGCATCCGTCCCGGCAGATTTCGAAGTTATCGAGGACGAAGGCTACCGGCAGCGCCTGCGGCTGTACCGCGGCGAGGCTTCCGTGGACGAGCTGTTCACCAGCGACGCCGATGATGCGGGACTGACACTGGTCACCCAGGGCTACGGCATCGCCAACTGGTATTTCTACAATGGCGATCATGCCCGCGCCGCCGAGATCTGGCAGCAGATCCGCGAAACCGGCGTGTGGGCGGCTTTCGGTTACATCGCGGCGGAAGCTGACGCGTATCGCATGCGCTGATCACGCTGCCGCCTTCAGACCCTCCGCAGTGCGGCGGAACGAAGCCAGCCCCCACCACATGAACAATGCTGCCAGCGGCGCCGAGATACCGGCGACCAACGCGATTGACCAACCTACCGCCGCATCACTGCCGAACACGTAGTCGGTGCACAATGCCACCAGCGTCGGGCCAAAGCCGATGCCGATGAGGTTGAGGAAAAACAGGTAAATCGCCGAGGCCGTCGCTCTCATGCGATTGGGTGTAATGACCTGGATTGCCGCCGCCGCCGCGCCCCACGCAAACGTGGAGAAGAAAATCAACGGCATGAAAAGAACAATGCACAGCGCCAGGGAATCGACCGTCGTTGTAGTGAAGGCGAACGGAATCAGGCACACGGCACTGAGCAGCCCGACGAGCATTGTGGCATCCGTGCGTCCACGCCGACGCAGCCAGTCGGCCAGGAAGCTGCCCACCAGGATACCTGCGGTCGAGAACACCAGCAGCACACCGCCGAGCCACAGCCCCGCCTGGCTTGCGGTCAGACCGAAGCCGCGAATGAGGTAGGTCGGCATCCAGGCAATCGTCGAGTTGAACAGCAGTCCGAGCAGGGAAAAACCGACGAGATGCGCGGCGAAGGCCCGCCAGTGTGCGCGCATGTAGGTCAGCAGCATCCTGAACCCGGCCTGCTGCTGCACGAGCTGGGTTGACGTGCGCCGGATCGGCTCGCGCAGCGTCATGACCCACAGCGCCACCAGCACGCCGGGAAACCCGACAATAAAGAACACCATCTGCCAAGGCTGCACCGTGCCAATCACCGGGACCACGGTCGCATCGGCAGTGGTCACGATGCCCACGACCACGCCACCGATGATGAAC